>JAIETI010000047.1 GCA_019745365.1 Gemmatimonadaceae bacterium
GTCTTGCCGTGATCGACGTGCCCGATCGTCCCGACGTTCACGTGCGGCTTGCTGCGCTCGAACTTTGCCTTGGCCATGGTAGGTGGTCCCGAGGGGTGTTGGTCTTGGTTGGTCGGATTACTTCTGCTTGCTCACGATCTCTTCAGCCTTCGCCTTCGGCACTTCCTCGTAGTGCGAGAACTCCATGGAGTACACCGCACGCCCCTGCGTCATCGAACGCAGCTTGGTCGAGTAGCCGAACATCTCCGACAGCGGCACGGTCGACCCGATCACCTGGGCCTCACCCCGCTGCGTCATCCCGCCGATCTTGCCACGTCGCGACGAGATGTCGCCGAGCACGTCGCCCATGTACGACTCCGGGGTGACGACCTCGACCTTCATCATCGGCTCGAGGATGATCGGATGCGCCGCGCGGGCCGCCTCCTTCACCGCCATCGAGCCCGCGATCTTGAACGCCATTTCCGAGGAGTCGACGTCGTGGTACGAGCCGAACACGAGCTCGACCTTCACGTCCACCATCGGGTAGCCGGCGAGGATGCCGTTCTCCAGCGCCTCGCGGATCCCTTCCTCGACCGGCTTGATGTACTCACGCGGCACCACACCGCCCGTGATCTTGTCCTCGAACACGTAGCCCTGGCCCGGTTCGGCCGGCATCGCGTTGATGACCACGTGGCCGTACTGGCCCTTACCGCCCGACTGGCGGATGAACTTCCCTTCGATCTTGTCGACGCGCTTCTTGATCGTCTCGCGATAGGCCACCTGCGGGCGGCCCACGTTCGCGTCGACCTTGAACTCGCGCATCATGCGGTCGACGATGATCTCGAGGTGGAGCTCGCCCATCCCGGAGATGATCGTCTGTCCCGTCTCCGCATCCGTGTGCACGCGGAACGTCGGGTCTTCCTCGGCGAGCTTGTTCAGTGCGATGCCCATCTTGTCCTGGTCGGCCTTGGTCTTCGGCTCGACCGCGACGTCGATGACGGGCGTCGGGAACTTCATCGCCTCGAGGATGATCGGCTTGTCCTCGTCACAGAGCGTATCGCCCGTGCGGGTCTCCTTGAGGCCGATCGCGGCGGCGATGTCGCCGGCGCGCACTTCCTCGATCTCTTCACGCTTGTTCGCGTGCATCTGGAGCAGACGCCCCACGCGCTCGCGCTTGTCCTTGGTGCTGTTGTACAGGTGCGACCCGGACTTGAGGATCCCCGAGTACACGCGGAAGAAGGTCAACCGGCCGACGAACGGATCGGTCGCGATCTTGAACGCGAGCGCCGAGAACGGCGCGTCGTCGCTCACCGCACGGGTGTCGAAGGTCTCGTCGTGGTGCGGGAGGTGCCCCTGGATCGCGGGCACGTCGAGCGGCGACGGGAGGTAGTCGATGACGGAGTCGAGGAGCGCCTGGACGCCCTTGTTCTTGAACGACGCGCCGCAGAGGACGGGGATGAACTCCATCTTGAGCGTCGCCGCGCGGATCGCGTGGCGGATCTCGTCGATCGTGAGCGCGTCGGCGCCCTCGGCGAGGAACTTCTCGATGAGCTCGTCGTCGTGCATGACGGCAGCTTCGACCAGCTCGGCACGGGCGGCGTCGCAACGCGCCTTCATGTCGTCGGGGATCTCGGTGACCGTGAAGGTCTTGCCGAGCGTCTGCTCGTCGAAGATGTACTGCTTGCGTTCGATGAGGTCGATATGGCCGGTGAAGAGCTCACCCGAGCCGACCGGCAACTGCAGCGCGTACGCCTGCTTCGAGAGACGATCCTTGATCATCTCCATGCAGCGTTCGAAGTTGGCGCCCACGCGGTCCATCTTGTTCGCGAAGATCATGCGGGGGACCTTGTACCGGTCCGCCTGCCGCCACACCGTCTCGGTCTGCGGCTCTACGCCGGCGACCGAATCGAGCAGCGCGACGGCGCCGTCGAGCACGCGGAGCGAACGCTCCACCTCGACGGTGAAGTCCACGTGCCCCGGGGTGTCGATGATGTTGATGCGGTACTCGGGCCCTTCGCCCTTGGTGTCGCTCTGGCCATGACGCATCCAGAAGCAGGTCGTCGCGGCGGACGTGATCGTGATGCCGCGCTCTTGTTCCTGCTCCATCCAGTCCATCGTGGCCGCGCCATCGTGGACCTCGCCGATCTTGTGCGACTTCCCCGTGTAATAGAGGACGCGCTCAGTCGTCGTGGTCTTGCCGGCATCGATGTGGGCCATGATGCCGATGTTACGATAGAACTTCAGGTCGGTCGTCCGAGCCATCGCGCGTCAGTCTCTCTCAGATTGAATGCCAACGTCCACCAAGCAAAACGCGGCTGGACCAAGCGTTCCCCCGTGTGATCGGGGAACCGGTATCCATCCGCCATCGCCGGGTACATCCGCCGCTGCTGCACGGATGGGGACCCTCGGCGCGCCGCGATCGAGCTGCGACGTTGAGTTGTCCTGCGTTGCTTTTCGGGAAACGCGTTGTCGGCAGTGAACCGTCAACGTGATCGACGCTGTCCCGTCGTCCTCGCGCGTCTCGTCCTGACGACGTTGGCGAGCCCATAAGTGTCGGGTCGCAGTGCCCCGACTGCCCCGGTTTCCCGGAGCCCATCAATGTCGCCTACTCAGGGCCCAAAGTCAAGCACAGAAAGAATTTGCGCCCTGTTCGTTCCTGTCCTTCCTGTTGTTCCTTCTCGGCGGTCAGGCTGACCAAGTCAGCCTGACCGCCGCCCCCACTACCACCGGTAGTGGGCGAACGCCTTGTTCGCTTCCGCCATGCGGTGCGTGTCTTCCTTCTTCTTGATCGCGTTCCCTTCGCCCTTCGAGGCGGCGATGATCTCGGCGGCGAGCTTCTCCGCCATCGACTTCTCGCTGCGGTCGCGCGAATACGAGATCAACCAGCGCATGGCCAGCGCGGTCCGACGGTCCGGACGGACCTCGACCGGCACCTGGTAGGTGGCGCCACCGACACGGCGGCTCTTCACCTCGACGACCGGCTTCAGGTTCGTCAGCGCCTGCTTGAACACGTTGACGCCCGGCTGGCTGGTGCGGGCCTCGACGAGGTCCATCGCGCCATAGAACATCCGCTCCGCGGTGCTCTTCTTGCCGGCATACATCAACACGTTGATGAACTTCGAGACAGTCTGGCTGTCATAGCGCGCATCCGAGAGGATGGTGCGCTTCACGGCACTCTTGCGGCGGCTCATTACTTCTTACCTCCGGCGGCCGCGCCGCCCTTCGGCTTCTTGGTGCCGTACTTGGAGCGGCTCTTGTTCCGCCCCTGCACGCCCGACGCGTCGAGCTTGCCACGGACGATGTGGTAGCGCACCCCCGGGAGGTCCTTCACACGACCACCGCGGATGAGCACGATCGAGTGCTCCTGGAGGTTGTGCCCTTCGCCCGGGATGTAGGCGGTGACTTCGAACTGATTGGTGAGGCGAACGCGCGCGACCTTCCGCAGCGCCGAGTTCGGCTTCTTGGGGGTGGTGGTGTACACGCGGGTGCACACGCCACGCTTGAACGGATTCGCCTTCAGAGCCGGCGCCTTATCCTTCCGGGCGACCTCATTGCGGCTCTGCCGGACGAGCTGATTGATCGTCGGCATCGTGTCCTGGTTCGTGGATCTGATTCTACGTGGATCACCCGTTCGGGTGGCACGGAACAGCCTCTCAACATAGACAGCGAAGCGCTCAGGCGCAACCCGAGGGCGACCGAGAGGTTGGCCCTGGCGTGGGCGCAACTATTAGAACGTGCTGGTCGTAATCAGGGAGTCCCCCACGCCCCGCCTGTGAATCGACTCGCCGTCTCACACTTTGCGCTCGCCCTGCTCGCCAGCGCGGCACCCCTCCGCGCTCAGCAAGCGGCGACGACCGATATCCCGGACGTCCCCCGCCCCGCCCCCATCCGGGTGGGACATACCCGAGCGAAGTTCGTCATCGACGGCAAACTCGACGAGCCCGATTGGCGCTCCGGCGAGGTCGCGACCGACTTCGTCCAGTACCGCCCGCTCGCCAACCGCCCCGCCACCGAGCGCACGGAGGCGCGCGTCATCCTCGGCGCCTCCGACCTCTACGTCGGCTTCCGCGTCTTCGATACCCGCCCCGATAGCATCGCCGCGCAGCTCGCGCGTCGCGATGTGGGCGGCATCTACTCCGACTGGGTCGACGTCCTCATCGACTCCTTCCACGATCGCCGCACGGGATTCCAGTTCGGCGTGAACCCGCGCGGGCAACAGCGCGACATCTTCCGCTTCAACGACACGGAAGAGGATTCGCAGTGGGACGCCGTCTGGCAGTCGGCCGCGCGGATCGACTCGGTGGGCTGGACCGCCGAACTCCGTATCCCGCTCTCGCAGCTCCGCTACGACCCCAAGGCCGCTCCGGCCTGGGGGATCAACTTCGCGCGCGAGATCGCGCGCCGCGGGGAACTCAGTGCGTGGGCGTCGGTGATCCCGACGCTCCCCGGCATCATCTCCCGCGAGAGCGACCTGATCGACCTCGATTCACTCACGCGGTCGTCGGGGCGCGAGTTCATCCCCTACGTGCGCTCGCAAGTCGCGACAAATCCCGTCGTGGTGCAGGGCGGTCTCGGTCGCGCGCGCGAAGCGACCACCGCGCTCGGCGCCGACCTCCGCGCTCGTCTTCCGAAGTCGCTCACCCTCTCTGGATCGGTGAACCCCGACTTCGGTCAGGTCGAGGCGGACCCCGCGGTGGTGAACCTCTCCGCGTTCGAGATCTTTTTCCCCGAGCGGCGGCCGTTCTTCCTCGAGAACCAGGACGCGTTCGCGTTCGGCAAGACGCGCAACACCAACGACAACGATCCGCCGAACTTCTTCTACACGCGCCGCATCGGCCGCCGACCGCAACGCACACCGAGTGGCGGCGACATCCGCGACGTGGACGTCGCGGTGCAGACGCCGATCCTCGGCGCCCTCAAGGTCAGTGGCACCACCCCGGGCGGCTGGAGCGTCGGCGCGGTGAACGCGGTGACCGCGCGCGAGAATGCGCGCGTCCTCGACACGCTCGGGCGCGTACGCACCGAGTCGGCGGAGCCACTCACGAACTACCAGGTGCTGCGCCTGCGCCGCCTCTCGAAGAGCGGCCAAAGCGCAGTCGGTGCGTTCAACTCGAGTGTGTTCCGCGACCTTGGTGACACGGTGTTCGCACCACGGCTCACGCGCAACGCGATCGTCGGCGGCGTGGACTTCGAGCACGCGTGGCAGAACCGGACGTGGACTGTCAGCGGCGTGTTGGCGGAGAGTCGCGTGAGCGGCGACGCCCGCGCGATCACGCGCCTCCAGCGCGCGAACTACCGCTCCTTCCAACGCCCCGACGCGACGCACCTCCGCTTCGATCCGAACCGCACGTCGCTCCGCGGCGAGTACGCGGCGCTCTCGCTCTTCAAGAGCGGCGGGCGTCACGTCACGGGATCGATGGTGTACGAGCAGACCGCGCCGGGATTCGAGACCAACGATATCGGCTTTCAGTTCCGCTCGGACTTCCGCTCCGTCTCGGGTGCGCTCTTCTATCAGGAGCCGACGCAGAAAGGTGCGTTCCGCGAGTGGAGCATCGGCGCCTTCCCCACGTTCTCGTGGAACTACGCTGGACTCCCGATCGAGCGCCGCGTCTCGCTCTTCAGCCGCGCGGAGACCAAGGGGTTCCGATCGCTCAGCGTTGAGAGCTACTACCAACCGCGCACCTTCAGCGATCGCCTGCTGCGCGGGGGACCGATCGCGGCACGTCCTGAGGATTGGCGTGTGGCGCTCGGCGTGGGCTCTGACTCGCGCGGCGTCGCGCGCATCAACGCGGGGATCGAGTTCCGTGGCGACGCCTCCGGTTCGCGCGGCGTCTCGCCGGGAATCGAGGTCGATTGGCGCGCCGCACCGAACATCCGCGTGCGCGCGAGCGCCGAGTACGGCATGCGCGACTACACCGACCAGTACGTGACCTCGGTGAGTGATGCCGCGGCCGCCGCCACCTACGGCCGTCGCTACGTGTTCAGCGATGTGAAGCTGCGCGAGGCAAGATTCGAATCCAGAGTGGACTGGACCTTCACGCCGCGCCTGTCACTTCAGCTTTTTCTGCAGCCCTTTATCTCCAGTGGTTCCTTTATCTCCTACAAGGAGTTCCTCCAGCCCAACACCTTCACCTTCGCGCGCTACGGCGCGGGGCGCGGTACGCTGAGCAAGGCGAATGGCCGTGTGACGATCGACCCGGACGGCACCGGGGGTGCGCCGGCGTTCACGATCGCTGATCAGGACTACTCGGCGCGTGCGCTGCGCGGCAACGCGGTGGTGCGCTGGGAGTACTCGCCGGGCTCGACCGTGTTCGTCGTCTGGCAGCAGCAGCGCGACGATGAGGACGATGTCGCGCGCCTCAACGTGCTCCCGCGCAGCGTGGACATCTTCCGCGCGGCGCCGCGCAACGTCTTCCTGATCAAATACGCGCGCTGGGTGGGGCGATAGCGCGCGGCGCTACGCACGAAAGAACGCGCGCTCGATCGCCTCGCACGCGGCGCTGACGCCCCCTTCGGCGCGCACGGCCGCCGACACGCGCGTGGCGGCGCTGCGATAGGACGGATCATCGAGCAGACGCGAGAGCTCGCGCGCCACGCGCGGCGCACGGTACTCCGTGGGCGCCACGACACGTGCCACCCCGAGCTGCGCCGCACGATACGCATTATCGGGTTGATCGTGTGAGAAGGGGACGGCGAGGAGGGGCGCCCCACTCCGTAGTCCCTGGGCGAGCGTCCCGATCCCACATTGCTGCACGACGGCCGCGGAGCGCGGCATCAGCAGCGAATGCGGCGCGAACTCGAAGGCGAGCACACTCGGTGGGAGCGGCGCGCCGAATGCGGTCGGCCCGCCGGGGCCCATGAGGAAGACCGCCCGGCGACCCAGTGCCTGCACCGCTGCGAGACTCTCGGTCCAGAAGCGGCCGGGCGACAACACGGCTGAGGAGCCGAGGGTGAACAGGATCGGTGGCGCACCGTCAGAGAGGAACGCCTCGACGTCGGGCGCCAGCGCGGTCCCGTGCGTCGCGTCGTGGAACATGTGTCCCGTGATCACGACGTTCGCCGGCCAGTCGGGTTGGGGTGCACCAAGGAGCCGCGAGTAGAGTGCCAGCACGAGCCGCGGCGAGTGCTGGCCGTCGAAGAGCGGGTTTGCGATGCGCGGGAGCCCGAGCTGCGCGCGGAACGCGTGGAGCGGTGCCGCCCACTGGTCCGACGCCCACCGCACCAATGACGCGAACCCGCGACCGAACCACGGGCCGAGTGTCTCCAGCGACTTGAGCCACGGCGCCGGTGGGACCACCGGGAGATCGGATGCGGAGAAGAACGACATCGGGGCCAGCACCGTGCTCGCCCATGGGATGCCGCGCCGCGCCGCGATCATCGGGATCGGCATCGTGAGCGGATGACTGATCAGCAGGTCCGCACCGACGGCCGCGGCGTCGAGATCGGCGTACATCGTCTCGATGCCGGGGAAGATGATCTCCCGCATGAGGAACTCGGTGCCGCGATCGCGGTCCATGATCTTCGCGACGAGGGCGGCATCGTCGGGGCGCACATCGGGGCGGATCGCGTGGAACCGCAGCCCCGCGTCGCGCACGTGCGCCTCGAAGTACGGGATGGTCGCGATGACCACATCGTGCCCGCGCGCCTGAAGCCCGAGGCCGAGCCCGATCGAGGGATCGACGTCGCCGTGCGAACCCCAACAGCCGATGACGATACGTGCCATGCGCGAAAGCTAGTCGCGCATCGCGCCCACGCCCTCAGCGTCCGATGAAGCCGTCGGCGGGGAGCGCGTCACGCGCGTGCACGGCCTGTTCGAAGTCGCCGAGGAGATGCGCGATCGAGTTGGCGTAGTACGAGATCAGCTCGCGGCCGCGGGGGAGGATCACGTAGCGCTCCCCCTCGCGCGCGAGCACGCGCCGCATGGTGAGCATCCGCTCGGCGCGCTCCAGTGACTCCGCGACGTCGGACTCGGCGCGCAGCACGCGCGCGCCGCGTTCGATCAGCCCGGCGCGCAGTTCCGCCATACGCTCGAGCAGCGCGGCGCGCGTCACGAGTTCCGCGTCAAACGTCTGCAGCGCCGCGCACGCGAGCGGGACGGCGGTGACCGGGATGAGCGCGCCGATCCGTTCCATCATCGTGTCGCAGTAGCGCTGCACCTGCGCGAGCCGATCGCTCCGCTCGCGCTCCCAGAGCGGTGCGCCTTCCGCCGCAACCTGCTCGAGCCAGGGGCGCACCGGCACCGGCGCGCCGATCACGACGGCGACGCGCCCATAGCGCTTCCACTGTCGGGTGAGCGCACGCCCGGCGTTCCACACCACGTAACCGACGACCTCGCGCAGTTGGCGCCAGCGGCCGCGGGAGCGCCCCGTCTCCTGCTGTCGCAGTTCACTGAGGAGCGAACGGTCCTCGAGCACGCGATCGTAGTTGATCGCGACCGGGACGATGTACATCCGTTCCGCGAATCCGGGCTCGCGCGCGGTGCCGAGGAGGTAGTCGAGCAGCCCGACCTTCACCGGGCGGAGTCGGCCGTCGCGCGTGAGTCCGCCCTCGGGAAAGATCCCCTGCGTGACGCCGTTGCGTGTGATCAGCTGCACGTAGCGTTCGAGCACCGTGTGATAGAGCGGTTCCCGATACCGGCGACGAATGAAGTACGACCCGAACGACTTGAAGAGGTACTCGAGCGGGAAGACGCGGGCCCACTCCCCGACGGCGTAGCTGATCGCGACTTGGCCGGCGAGCGCGTAGCTCGCCACGACGTAGTCGGCGTTCGACCGGTGGTTCATGAGATAGACCACGATCGATTCGCGCGGGAGCGCGGCGATCGCGGCGGGTCGTTCGTGTTCGACGCTGACCTTGTAGAAGATCCCGACCACCGCCTTCGAGATCGCGTAGCCGAAGCGGTAGTACATAAGGAGGTTGAACGCCGGGACGATCTCGTCGAGATAGCGGCGCACGGTACGCCACACCTCGGCGCGGGACCGACCGTGCTCGCTGGCGTGCCGATCCACCGCCGCCGCGATCACCTCATCGCCGAGGAGCGCGTCGACGATATAGCGTTTGCCGGTGAGCTTGAAGCGGTCGACCCGCGCACGGAACCGATGCACGGCGCGGAGTGCGGCGCGGCGCGACCAACGACGCCAGTAGGCGAGCGCGAGCAGGAGGACCGCGGCGATCCCGGCCGCGCGCGCGAGATCGGGGAGCCATCCCCAGCTCACGACGACGCGCGGCCTCCGCTGAGCGCCGCCCAATCACGCGGTGCATCGTCCACACGACGCAGCACCCACATACTGAAGAGCACCATCACGAGGAGCGTGAGCACCCCGATCCCCTGCCCCCGCTCCGGCGACATCTCGAACGAGTGGATGGTGAGCGAGGTGACCCCGGCCCAGATCAGCGGCCCCGTGATCGCGGAGAATCGGCCGACCATCCCATAGAGGCCGTAGAACTCGCCGACGCGATCCGGCGGGGTGAGGCGGAGCATGAGGGGGCGGTCTGCGCTCCAGATCCCGCCGAGCGCCACCCCGGCCATCGCGGCCGCGAGGAACAGTGCCTCGATCGGGAGGTGAAAGAGACCGATGACCGCCGCGAGGATGAAGGTGACGACCCAGAGCTGGAGCACCGCATCGAGCGTCCGCTTGGGGCCGATCCGGTCCACGAGCCATCCCCAGAAGAAGCCGCCGGCCACCGCGAAGCTGATCGCGCTGAGCATCACGAGACTCGCCTTCGCCTCGCCCTGTTCACTCGTCATGCCGGTGCTCACCGCGACGTTCACGGTATAGAGCGTCATGATCGAGATGACGGTGTTGATCGCGTCGGTGTAGAAGATGCGTCCGAAGAGGAATCGTCCGAGGCCCGGGAACCGATCGCTCGATCGGAGTGCCGTGACCGTGGCCTTGGTGGAATCCACGAGCGCCGGCAGATCGAAGAACGGCTTCGGGTTCGGATTCCCCTGCTCGCGCACGAAGAGGAAACAGGGGATCGAGAAGGCGAGGAACGCGATCCCGATCAACGAGAAGAGGAGCGCCTTATCCGTGGTCCCGAGGAGGATACCGATCCCGACTGCGACGTACGAACCCAGATAGCCGATCCCCACGCCGATCCCACTGATCCGCCCCCGATTCTCCTCCGTGGTGACATCTGGCAGCAGCGAATCATAGAACTGCAGCCCGGCCTGATACGCGGCATTCGCGACCACGAACGCGACCATCGTCCCCGTGTAGCCGATCCGAGCCAGGACCATCGTGAGCGCCACGCAGATCACGGTGCTCACCACGAGAAAGGGCATTCGGCGTCGCGCGCGATCGCTCATCGCGCCTAAGAGTGGCGAGATGATGAAGATGACACCCATCGAGATCGCGGTGATCACCCCATAGACCGCGTCCGCGTGCGCGGCGCCGACCTGGTCGCGCACCCAGGTGGAGAAGTACATGGAGACCACGCCCATCGAGAAGATGGTGTTGGCGAGGTCATAGAGGATCCAGGAAACGACAGCGCGGCGAGGGATCATGCACCAGAAGGTGCCTCCCCCGCCGCGCTACGGCGAGGGGGGCGTCCCCCTCACCGGTCGATCCGCTCCGCTGCTCCCGCTGCTTTCGCTCTCTTACGCGGCCTTGGCGAAGCCGCGCTGGCTCGCCTCGACCTTGAACCGGCTCACCAGCGTCGAGAGCTCGGCGGCCACCTTCGTCAGCTCCTCTGCCGCCCGCTGTCCCTCCGCCGCGCTCGCCGTCGTCTCCTCGGCTGCGGCCGAGAGCATCGAGAGGCCCGCCGTGATCGCGCTCGTCCCCTTCGCCGCCTCGGTCACCGAGCGCGCGATCTCGTCCGTCGTCGCGGTCTGCTCGTCCACCGCGGCCGCGATCCGCGCCTGCATCGCGTCGATCTGCCCCACGATCTGGCCGATCTCCGCGATCGAGCTCACCGCCCCGCGCGTGTCGCCCTGGATCGCCTCGATCATCCGCGCGATCTCGTCCGTCGCCAGCGCCGTCTGCCGCGCCAGCTCCTTCACCTCGCGCGCCACCACCGCGAACCCGGCTCCCGCCGCGCCCGCGTTCGCGGCTTCGATCTTCGCGTTCAGCGCCAACAGGTTCGTCTGCGCCGCGATCGCGGAGATCGTCTGGATCACCTTCCCGATCTCCTGGCTCGACTTGCCCAGCGCGCCGATCGTCGCATTCGTGGCGTTGGCCGCCGACACCGCGTTCGACGCGACCTTGGCCGCCTCGCCCGCCGACTTCGCGATCTCCGACGCCTGCGAGCGCATCCCGTCCGTGCCCGAGACCACGAGCTCGACCGAGTGGTTCACCTGGCCGGCCGAGGCCGAGGCGGTGGTCGCCTGCTGCGCCGAGTCGGCGGCCGCGGCGGTGAGCTGCTGGCTTAGCCCGGCGAGCGTGCTCGCGGCGTGGTTCAGCGTCCCCGCCGAGCCGGCGATGCCGGTGATCGAACCGCGGAGATCGCTGAAGAAGCGGGCGAGCCCTTCGCCGAGCTGACCGATCGCATCGTCACCGGAGACCGTGATCTCCTGGGTGAGGTCGCCGTCCGCCGCGGCGTTCACGACCGCGAGGATCGAGTCCACCTTGGTGCGGAGTTCATAGCGCTTCTTCTTCTCGGTCTCGGCGAGTTCAGCCGCTTCCTTCGAGCGCTCTTCCGCGACGCGGCGCGCCTCGACGACCTCGGCCTGCTTGCGACCGACTTCTTCCCACTGCACGTCGTCGGCCGAGAGCGCGGTGCGGATGCCGCGGATCGCGACGTTCAACGCCTGCCCGGTCTTGCCCAGTTCGTTGTTGCCGAGATTCTGGGCTTCCTCGTGGAGGTTGCCCTTGCCGAGCGCCTGCGCGACGCGCTGGATCTCCTTGACCTGCTTCGCGATGCTGGCCGAGACGAAGAGGCCGATGATGAAGACGAGGACGGCGCCGGCGGCGACCATGGTGACGATGGTCTTCTGTGAGGAAGCCTTGGTGGCGGCGACGAACGCCGTGGCGCTCTTCTGTTCCTTTTGGATGACACCCGTGATCGTGTTCAGCCGCGTCTGCGCCGCGGTCCACGCCTTGCTGAAGGCCGGGAACTGGGACGCCGCGGTGTTCGGATCGGCGATCCCCTGGCCATGGAGCTTCTTGGCGAACGCGACGTAGGCGGCCAGATCCGCGCTCCCCGCGGCCACCGCCTGCTTGAGCTCATCCGAGAAGGTCATCTGGCTGAGCGAGTCGAGCCCGGCCGAGAACTCCGTCGCATGCGCAGTCACCTTCGCCCGAGCCTGCGTCTTCGCCGCCGCATCACCGCAGCAGGCGACGAGGATCGCATCGAGCACGTCGGCGCGGAGGCCGTCGTGGTTCGTCTCCATCTCACCAAGGAAGCGCGCCGCGTTCGCCGCGTTGTCGAGACGCTCCACCGCGCCGCCGATCTGATTGGTGCCTTCGCGGCCGACGTAGCCGACAGCGAGTGCGGTCAGCGACCCGAGGGCCGCGAGCGTGATGAGCGTCTTCCGAATGGTCCAGGACATGGCAGGGAGGGACGGATGGGGTTAGCAGATGTGATGGTTTCGGTTCACACTGTGAGTGTCGGAGGCGAGTCCGAGTGACTTGAATTCGCGCTACGCGGCCTTGGCGAGTCCGCGGTAGCCCGCCTCGACCTTGAATCGGCTCACCAGCGTCGAGAGCTCGGCCGCCACCTTCGTCAGCTCCTCCGCCGCCCGCTGCCCCTCCGCCGCGCTCGCCGTCGTCTCCTCGGCTGCGGTCGAGAGCATCGACAAGCCCGCCGTGATCGCGCTCGTCCCCTTCGCGGCTTCCGTCACCGAGCGCGCGATCTCGTCCGTCGTCGCCGTCTGCTCGTCCACCGCGGCCGCGATCCGGGCCTGCATCGCGTCGATCTGCCCCACGATCTGACCGATCTCCCCGATCGAGCTCACTGCCCCGCGCGTGTCGCCCTGGATCGCCTCGATCATCCGCGCGATCTCGTCCGTCGCCAGTGCCGTCTGCCGCGCCAGCTCCTTCACCTCGCGCGCTACCACCGCGAACCCGGCGTCGGCCGCGCCCGCGTTCGCGGCTTCGATCTTCGCGTTCAGCGCCAACAGGTTCGTCTGCGCCGCGATCGCGGAGATCGTCTGGATCACCTTCCCGATCTCCTGGCTCGACTTGCCGAGCGCGCCGACGGAGGCGTTGGTCTGCTTCGCGGCCGCCACGGCGTTCGACGCGACCTGCGCGGCTTCGCTCGCGGACTTGGTGATGCGGGTGGCCTGCGCCCGCATCCCGTCGGTGCCCGACGCGACAAGGCCCACAGAGTGATTCACCTGGTCGGCCGAGGCCGACGCGGTGGTGGCCTGCTGCGCCGAGTCGGCGGCCGCGGCGGTGAGCTGCTGGCTGAGCCCGGCGAGCGTGCTCGCGGCGGTGTTCAGGGTGCCCGCAGCGCCCGCGATCCCCGTGATCGAATGGCGTAGATCGCCGAAGAAGGTCGCGAGCCCTTCGCCGAGTTGACCGATCGCGTCGTCGCCCGACACGGTGATCTCATGGGTGAGGTCGCCCTGGGCGGCCGCATTGACCGCGATGAGGATCTGGTCGACCTTGGCCCGCAGCTCAGCGCGCTTCGCCTTCTCGCTGGCGGCGAGCTCTTCGGCGGCGCGGCGCGCATGCACGACTTCGCGCTGCTCCTTTGCGACCGTGCTCCAGTTCACGTTGTCAGCGGCGAACGCCTCGCGGAGGCCGGTGCTGACGGTCGAGATGCGATCGGCGATCGTCGCGAGTTCGTTCTGCGACTCGACGCGCACGCTATGTCCGACCGCGCCGCGTCCGATCGCGTCGACGCCCGTGGCAAGCGCTTCGATGTCGCGACCGATCCGCGCCGCGATCCCGAACGACAGGAAGAGCAGCCCGGCGATGCCGATGACGAGCGCGGCAGAGATGGCGATCGCCGCGATCGCCGCATTGCCGTCTCCCTCGGCCGCCGCCGCCTTCATCTCTTGGTCGATCGCTTCACCGAGATCGGCGTTGAGCGCCTCAAGCGCCTTGAACTTCGCTTGGAACTCCCGCTCGGCCGCGACGCGACCGGCGCCACTCCCGCTCCACGACGCGACCGCCCGCGCTGCACTCGAGTACTCCTTGAAGGCCACGGTCGAGGCCTCGAGCCTCGGCTGGACGCGCTCGCTCAGCTTCGCGTCGTGCACCTTGCCGAACATCTCATCGAAGATCCCGATGTGTTCGTTGAGATCGGCCGCGACTTCCTTCTTCTCGGCCTCCGTGGTGACGACCATCGCGCGCAACACATCGGCGCGGATCGCGTCATGCATCATGTCCGCCATCGCCTCGGCATAGAGCGCCTGGCCGGTGCGCATGATGTGGTTCGCGCTCCGTTGGAGCTTGTACGAGCTGACGGCGCCCGAGGCGCCGACCACGCACGCGGTCGCCACACCGATGCCAGCGATGGAGAGCAGCACGCCGCGCATGGTCTGCGGTTGGAAGCGATCGAGCAGAGACACGAGAAGCTCCGAAGGACGTGATTAGAAGCGGAAGGAGAGGCCGAGGAACGGGTTGATACGGTCTGCCGCGCGGGAGAGCCCGCGATTGAAACCGCCATCGAGCTGCACCGTCGGGGTCACCGCGAAGGTGAGTCCGGCGTCGGCACTCGTGACGCTCGCGCCGCCCGCAAACGGCGCGGCGGCGAAGTACTCCACGTAGAAACCAAGGCGCGACGTGATGTCGCGGCCGACGGTGCCGCTCCAGACGGCGGTCCACTCGTGCCCACGGGCACCGACCGGATCCACGTCGAACTCGGCCATCGTGCCGAAGCCCCAACCCCACGGGAGCGACACGGAGAGCGGGAGGATCACGCCGCCCGCCGTGGCGCGCGACCCATCCTCGCGTCGCGTCGCCACCGCGAAGGGCATCACGCCGAATGCCGTCGTGCCACCATCGTTCCCCCACACGTTCACCTTGAGGCGCGTGGTGATGTCGCCGCGCTCGCGCTGGCGACTCACGCCGCCCGCATCGCGCGTCACGCGCCGCACCATCGGCTCGACCACGACTTGCAGGTCGACGCGGGGGGTGAGCCCGAGCTTGATGTTGCTCGCGGCGAAGCTCGACGCGACATCACGCCCGATGGCGGAACCGTTGCGGGTGACCGCGACGAGATCCGATTCCACCTGCCAGTGGCCCGCTGGGACCGTATACGGGCTCTCCGTCTGGTCCGGTCGATCGGTGCTCATCTCGCGCGCCTTGGCGTCCGGCGTACGATTGAAGAGCGACCAGTGCGCACTCTGCGCGTTGGCTTCGCGCGTGTACACCGCGAGGGTGAAGAGGAGCGCGAGCCAGAGGATCGCAACACTGAGTTGTGCGGGGCGCGGGCGCCGCAACGCGCGCGCGATGACGACATGACGCTTGGACATGGGACGTTCCGGACATTCGGAGGGCGAGAACTACCCCCTGTCTATCGTCGGGACTGGGACAGGACTTGAGCCACGAAACGACGACGGCCCGCGCTCTCGCGCGGGCCGTCGGGTCCAACCACTCCGATCGATCAGTCCTCGTCGGCTCCGAGCGGGGCGAGCCCCGCATCCGCCGGCGCGGCCACGCCGAGTCCGATGTTGGCCGACTCCATCGCGAAGTCCGCCATCGTCGGCGCCGGGACATCGATATCCATGTCCACCTGCGAGTACCGATAGATGCCGGTACCGGCCGGGATGAGATGCCCGATGATGATGTTCTCCTTGAGGCCGAGGAGGTTGTCCTTGGCACCACGGATCGCGGCATCGGTGAGCACCCGGGTGGTCTCCTGGAAGGAGGCCGCCGAGATGAACGACTGCGTCGTGAGCGAGGCCTTGGTGATGCCGAGGAGGAGCGGCTCGCTGTTGCCCGGACGCTCCTTCTTCTTCTTGGCCTTCTCGTTCGCCTCGCGGAACACCGCGCGATCGACGTTCTCCCCTTCGAGGTGCTCAGTGTCGCCCGGATCGAGGACGCGCACCTTCTGCAGCATCTGGCGCACGATCACGCCGATGTGCTTGTCGTTGATCTTCACGCCCTGCAGGCGATAGACCTCCTGCACTTCGTTGAGGAGATACTCCTGCACCGCGCGCGGTCCCTTGATGCGCAGGATGTCGTGCGGATTGACCGGACCTTCCGAGAGACGGTCACCGGCGCGGACGCGGTCGCCCTCGTGCACGCGCAAGTGCTTGCCGGCGGGCACCTCGTACAGCTGGGCTTCCTGCGTCTCGTCGAGCGAGCCATCCGGACGCATCGGCGCGACGAAGATCTCGCGCTTCCCACGCTTGATGTCGCCGAAGCGGACGATGCCGTCGATCTCCGCCACCGTGGCGGGGTCCTTCGGCTTGCGCGCTTCGAACAGTTCCGCGACGCGCGGCAGACCGCCGGTGATGTCGCGGGTCTTGTACGCCTCACGGCCGACCTTCGCGATCGTCGTACCCGCGGCGATCTTCTGGCCGTCCTCCACAATGATCTGCGCACCTACCGGGATCACGAAGTCGCGGACCTTCTTCTCCTTCCCGCCCTTCGTCTGCCAGATCTCGATGTGCGGATGAAGCTTCTTCTCACGATCTTCGATGATCACGCGCTGGCGGAGCCCGGTGAGCTCGTCGAGCTCCTCGGCCACCGACTCGCCCTCGACGATCTCGACAAAGCGGATCTCGCCATCGACGTCGTTGATGATCGGGTTGGTGTACGGGTCCCAGGTGAAGATGACCTCATCCTTGGCGACGTCAGCGCCATCCGTGACCATGAGCACCGAACCGAGCGGGACCTGCAACCGCGCGGTGATCGGGGCGTCCTTGGCGCGCGTCGCACGGATGAAGAGCTCGCCTTCGTACGAGGTGACGATGCGCTGTCCCTCGGCGTTCGTGACCGAGACGAGGCGATCGCCGAACTCGACGACACCCGCGACCTTGGTCTTCCGCGCCGTCTGCTCCGCGATACGCGCCGCGGTGCCGCCGATGTGGAAGGTGCGGAGCGTGAGCTGCGTGCCCGGCTCGCCGATCGACTGTGCCGAGATGATACCGACGGCCTCACCGAGGTCGACCATGTGCATGGTGGCCAGGTTGCGGCCGTAGCACATTCGGCAGAGCCCGCGCTTGGCCTCACAGGTGAGCACCGAGCGGATCTTGATCGACTCGATCCCAGTCTCCTCAATCGCCTTGGCGACCTCTTCCTGGATCATCTGACCGGCCTCGACGAGCAGCTGCGGGCGACCGGCTTCGTCACGGAGCTGCGGATCGTACACATCCTCCGCCGCCACCGTGCCGACGATACGCTCCGACAACGGCTCGATGATGTCCTCGCCTTCCTTCAGCGCGGCCGTATCGAGCCCCATCACCGTGCCGCAATCCTCTTCCGTGATCGTCACATCCTGCGCGACGTCGCAGAGACGACGCGTGAGGTAGCCGGCGTCGGCGGTCTTGAGCGCCGTGTCGGCCAAGCCCTTCCGCGCGCCGTGGGTGGACGAGAAGTACTCGAGCACCGAGAGCCCTTCGCGGAAGTTCGACTTGATCGGGTTCTCGATGATCTCGCCGATGCCGCCGGTGAGCTTCTTCTGCGGCTTCGCCATCAGGCCGCGCATACCGGCGAGCTGACGGATCTGGTCGCGCGAACCACGTGAGCCCGAGTCGAACATCATGAAGACGGGGTTGAAGCCGCCCTGCGACTCGCGCATCGACTTGATCATCGCCTCGGCCACGTCGTTGTTCGCGTGGGTCCAGGTGTCGATGACCTTATTGTAGCGCTCGCCGTTGGTGATGTTGCCGGTCGTGTAGGCGCGCTGGAAGCGCTCCACGCGGGCACCAGCGTCCTCGAGCAGCGAGACCTTCTCGTCGGGGATCTCGAGGTCCGAGACGCCGATCGAGACGCCGCCGCGCGTGGCGTTGCGGAAGCCGAACTCCTTGAGGCGATCGAGGAGTGCCACCGTGCTGGCGAGGCCGGCATGGCGGTACGACTCGAACACGAGCTCCGAGAGCGCCTTCTTCTTCATCTCCTTGTTCTGGAACCCGAGCACCGGCGGCACGATCTCGTTGAAGAGGACGCGCCCCGCGGTCGTCACGACCCACGCCGGCTTCGCGTCGCCCTTCTGCACCAGGAAGCGCACCGTCGAGCGCATCGTGAGCCGGCCGTTCGCGATCGCCATCTCGACTTCGGCGGCGTTCGTGTACGTCGGCACCTTCGCGCTCTTCTTCGGGTCCTTCACGATCTCGTCGAACGCCTGCTCCGCCTTGGTCGCGACGTAGCAGCCGAGCACGATGTCCTGGCTGGGCTCGGCGACCGGGCGACCATCGGCCGGCTTCAGGATGTTGTTCGACGACAGCATGAGCACGCGCGCTTCGAGCTGCGCCTCGAACGAGAGCGGCACGTGCACGGCCATCTGGTCACCGTCGAAGTCGGCGTTGAACGCCGCGCAGACGAGCGGGTGGATACGGATGGCCTTTCCTTCGACGAGCACCGGCTCGAACGCCTGGATACCCAAGCGGTGGAGCGTCGGCGCGCGGTTCAGGAGCACCGGGTGATCGCGGATGATCTCCTCGAGGATCTCGAACACCTCGGACGACTCGCGCTCCACGATCTTCTTGGCGCGCTTGACCGTCTCGGCGATGCCCTTCTCGACGAGCTTATGGATGATGAACGGCTTGAACAGCTCGAGCGCCATCGCCTTCGGGAGGCCGCACTGGTGGAGCTTGAGCTCGGGGCCTACGACGATGACCGAACGACCCGAGTAGTCCACGCGCTTGCCGAGGAGGTTCTGACGGAACCGCCCCTGCTTGCCCTTGAGCATGTCGGAGAGCGACTTGAGCGGACGCTTGCCGCGGCCGCGGATCGCCTTCGAGCGACGCCCGTTGTCGAACAGCGCGTCGACCGACTCCTGCAGCATGCGCTTCTCGTTCCGGAGGATGACCTCCGGCGCGCGATGCACGATGAGCTTCTGGAGACGGTTGTTGCGGTTGATGACGCGACGATAGAGATCGTTGAGGTCGGAGGTGGCGAAGCGGCCGCCGTCGAGCGGCACGAGCGGCCGCAGGTCGGGCGGGATCACCGGCACGACATCCAGGATCATCCACTCGGGCTGGTTGCGCACCGCGCCCCCCTGCCCCGAGTTGCGGAACGCCTCGACGATCTTGAGGCGCTTGAGCATCGCCTTCTTCTTGTGCTGCGACGTCTCAGTGACCACCTCGACGCGGAGCTGCTCCGCCACCTTGTCGATGTCGAGCCGCTTGAGCAGCTCACGCACCGCCGGCGCGCCGATGTCGGCGAGGAAGGCGCTGTCGCCCTCTTCCTTCGCCTTCATCTTGAGCGTCAGGTACTGCTCCTCATCGAGCAGGTCGTTCTGCCGGACTTCCTGCTCGCCCGGCTCGATAACGACGTAGTTCGAGTAGTACACCACCTTCTCGAGATCACGAAGCGTGAGGTCGAGGAGGTTCCCCATCGGGGAGGGGAGCGTCTTGAAGAACCAGATATGCGCGACGGGGACGGCGAGCTCGATGTGCCCCATCCGGTCACGCCGGACCTTCGACAGGGTCACTTCGACGCCGCACCGGTCGCAGATCACACCGCGATAGCGGATGCGCTTGTACTTCCCGCAATGGCACTCCCAGTCCTTCACCGGGCCGAAGGTCTTCTCACAGAAGAGACCATCCTTCTCGGGCTTGAAGGAGCGGTAGTTGATCGTCTCGGGCTTGGTGACCTCGCCCCACGACCACCACGTGCGGAGCCCGGCCAGCTCAAGGCGCTCACGCTCCTTGCTGTCCCGGGGGCCACGGATCTCCTCTGGCGAGGCGATCCGGACCTGGATGTAGTCGAACGCGTTGCTGCGGCCCTCGCGGGCGCTGCGGAAATCGATCATCGAGTTACTCCTCGCTCGCGGCGCCGAAGGCACCGTCTGCTGGTTCGTTCGCTTCCATCGTCACGTGGATGCCCAGGGCCTGCAGTTCCTTCACGAGCACGTTGAAGGACTCCGGCGTCCCCGGGGACGGGAGGTTCTGTCCCTTCACGATCGCCTCGTACACGCGGCTGCGACCGTTCACGTCGTCCGACTTCACCGTCAGGATCTCCTGCAGCGTGTGCGCCGCGCCGTACGCCTCGAGCGCCCACACTTCCATCTCCCCGAAGCGCTGCCCACCGAACTGCGCCTTGCCCGCCAGCGGCTGCTGCGTGACGAGCGAGTACGGTCCGATCGAGCGCGCGTGGATCTTGTCATCGACCAGGTGCGAGAGCTTGAGCATGTACACCTCGCCCACCGTCACCGGGTTGTTGAAGCGCTCGCCGTTGCGGCCGTCGCGGAGATGGATCTTCCCGAACGGCATCAGCCCCGCCAACCGCATCAACTCCAGCGCCGCCGCGTCGACGTCGGCCTCGCTCTTCTTGCCGAGCATCGCCGCCAACGCGGGCATCCCCTTCGCCGCGAGCAGGTCCGCCGGGCTCTGCCCCGCCGCCTTCTCGAGCTCCTTGGCCGCCTTCTTGGCCTCGGCCTTCGCGACGCCGTTCTCCTCGCTCTCGTGGAACGCGATCTCGTGCGCGAGCGACTGTGCCTCGCGCTCGGCGAGCGCCTTCGCCACCGCCGCGATCTGATCGCGCACGCGGTGGAAGAGGTCGCGCGTGGCCTGCGACATCTGCCGCGCGCCGAGGTCGTTCAGCGTCGCATCGGCGAGCAGTTCGACCTTCTCCGCCTCCGACCGCGACGGCATGATGTCGGCGAGGATCGCCTTCACTTCCGTCGGCGTGACGCCCACGTGTGCGGCCGGCAGATGCAGCGCCCGCGTCGCCCACTCCACGCCGGCGAGGCGCAGGAGCAGCCCGATCTCGCGCTCACTCGCGCCCGCGAACACCGGTGTCTTCGCATAGAAGCCGAGGATCCGCGCCGCCCACCCGAGGTGGGTCTCGAGGATCTGCCCGACGTTCATACGCGACGGCACACCGAGCGGGTTGAGCACGATGTCGACCGGACGGCCATCGGGGAGGAACGGCATGTCCTCCTCGGGGACTACGCGCGCCACGATACCCTTGTTGCCGTGGCGGCCTGCCATCTTGTCGCCCACCGAGATCTTGCGCTTCTCGGCGAGGTACACCTTCACCAACTGGATCACCCCCGGCGGGAGCTCGTCCGGCTGCAGGATGCGGTCGATCCGCTCCTCGGCCTTCTCCTCGATCTTCGACTTCACCTGGTTGGCGGCGTCGATGATCTCACGGAGAGTGTCGTTGACCTTCTTGTTCTCGACGCGGAAGGTCTTGAGGTCGATCGTCGCGAGCCGGAGCCCGCTGAGGATCGCCGGCGAGAGCTTCGTCCCCGCCGCGATCGCTTCCTCGACCGTCCCCGCCTTGAGCGCGAGCGCGACCGTCTGCCCGTCGAGCAGCTCCTTGAGCTCCTCGTCGCGCACATCGTTCACGCGCACCTTCTCCTCGCCCTCGAGCCGGCGCACGTCGCCGATCCGCTCGCCGCGATCCTTCTCGACGACCTGATCCTCGACGCGCGAGAAGATCTTGACGTCGATGACGACGCCTTCCATCCCCGGCGGCACCTTGAGCGACGAGTCCTTCACGTCCTTCGCCTTCTCACCGAAGATCGCGGTGAGGAGCTTCTCTTCCGGCGAGAGCTCCGTCTCGCCCTTCGGCGTGATCTTGCCGACGAGGATGTCGCCCGGCTTCACATGTGCGCCGATGCGGACGATGCCACGCTCGTCGAGGTCGATCAACGACTCCTCGGCGACGTTCGGGATCTCGCGCGTGATCTCTTCCTGGCCGCGCTTGGTGTCGCGGACATGCAACTCGAGCTCCTGGATGTGGATCGACGAATAGACGTCGTCCTTCACCAAGCGCTCGGAGAGGACGATGGCGTCCTCGAAGTTGTGCCCGTACCAGGGCATGAACGCCACGGTGACGTTCGAACCGAGCGCGAGCTGGCCGTGCTCCGTGGCGGAGCCGTCGGCGAGCACGTCCCCGGCCTTCACCTTCTGGCCGAGACGGACGATCGGGCGCTGGTTGATCGCCGTGTCCTGGTTGGTGCGCCAGTACTTCCGGAGGCGGTAGCGGTCCTGCGCCGAGAGGCGGGCCAGCGGCTCGCCCTTCTTGGCGTCGGCGCCCGCATCGACGATGATCTCGTCGGCCGTCACGCGTGAGACCACGCCCGCGCGCTTGGCGAGCACGACCGCACCGGAGTCCTTGGCCACCTTCTCTTCGAGCCCGGTGCCGACGACCGGCGTCTGCGGGTTGAGGAGCGGGACGGCCTGACGCTGCATGTTCGAGCCCATCAGCGCGCGGTTCGCGTCGTCGTGCTCGAGGAACGGGATGAGCGCCGCGGCGATAGAGACGAGCTGCTCCGGCGCCACATCCATGTAGTCGATACGGTCCGGCGCGACGAGCGGGAGGTCACCCTGCTGCCGCGTGAGCACGAGCTCATCGACGAAGGTGCCATCCGGGTTCAGCTTCGCGTTCGCCTGCGCGATGATCGCTTCTTCCTCGCGGTTCGCGTCGAGCCAGGCGACTTCCTTCGTCACCTTGCCGTTCTTGACCACGAAGTAGGGCGTCTCGATGAAGCCGAGGTCGTTCACCTGCGCGAAGCAGGCGAGCGACGTGATCAGACCGATGTTCGGTCCTTCCGGCGTCTCGATGGGGCACATGCGGCCGTACTGCGAGTAGTGCACGTCACGGACTTCGAAGCCGGCGCGCTCACGCGTGAGGCCGCCCGGTCCGAGCGCCGAGAGGCGACGCTTGTGCGTCAGCTCGGCGAGCGGATTGGTCTGGTCCATGAACTGCGAGAGCTGGCTCGACCCGAAGAACGCCTGGATCACCGCCGAGACGGTGCGCGCGTTCACGAGATCGTCGAGCGAGAGCTTCTCGGTGTCCTGATTGATGCTCATGCGCTCCTTGACCAAACGCGCCATGCGCGAGAGGCCGACGGAGAACTGGTTGGCGATGAGCTCGCCGACCGAGCGGATACGACGGTTGCCGAGATGGTCGATATCGTCCGTATGCCCACGCCCTTCGCGGAGCTCCACGAGGTAGCGGAGGATCGCGATGAAGTCCTCGGTGGTGAGGACGGTCGTGTCGGCCGACGTCGAGAGCTGGAGGCGCTGATTGACCTTGTAGCGACCCACGCGGCCGAGATCGTAGCGCTTCGGCGAGAAGAAGAGCCGCTCGAGCGCCTGCTTGGCCGTCTCCTTGTTCGGCGCATCGCCGGGCCGAAGGAGCGAATAGATCTGCTTGAGCGCCTCGTCCTCGGCGCGCGTCGGATCCTTGATGAGCGTATTGCGGATGAGCGCGCTCTCGACTCGCATCGACGGGACGAAGCAGTGCACACGGTGGAGCCCCGCCTTGCGGAGGCGCTTGATCAGCGTCTCCTTGAGCGCCTGACCGGACTCGGCGACGATCTCACCCGACTCCGGGTCGACCGCATCGAGGGCGAGCACGCGCGGCGTCGCGCGCTCACCGCGCTCGATCGCGTCGAGCTCGTCGCGCAGGTCGACCGACATGTACGACGCGAACACCTTCACCGTGTCGATCTTCTGACGGCGGAGGCGGTTGTACACGTCCTCGGTGAGCTCGTCGCCCACCTTCACGAGCTTCTCGTTCTCGGCCTCTTCCTTGGCGGCACGGGCCTTCTTCGTCTTCGGCTTGGGGGCATCCTCGTCGGACGCCTCACCCGGGAGCCGGATGTCCTCGGCGATGATCGCGCCGAAGAGCTCCTTCAGATCCGCACGCCCCTCGCGCTTGCGCACGAGGTCGAGCTCGCGCTCGGCGAAGAAGACGCGAAGGATGTCCGCGTTGGTCCCGTAGCCGAAGGCGCGGAGGAGCGCCGTGGCCGGGAACTTCTTCTTCTTGTCGATGTGGACGTAGATGATGTCGTGGATGTCGACGGTGAACTCGACCCACGAGCCGCGGAACGGGATGATACGCGCCGAGATAAGGCGCTGCCCGTTGGGGTGGGTGGACTCTTCGAAGACCACGCCCGGCGAGCGGTGGAGCTGGCTCACGATCACGCGTTCGGCGCCATTGATGACGAAGGTGCCGAGTGGCGTGAGGATCGGGAGCTCGCCGAGGTAGACCTCCTTCTCGATCTGGTTCTTGACGCGCTTCTTGCCGTCGGCGCCGAGCTCCAGCACGGTCAGGACGAGGGTGGCCTTGAGCGGCGCGGAGTACGTCATATCGCGCTCAATGCACTCCTCGACCGAGTACTTGGACTCGCCGAGCGTGTAGCGCTTGAAGTCGAGCGAGAAGTTCTCATGGACGTCGGTGATCGGGAACAGGTCCTTGAAGACCCGTTCGAGACCGACATCCTCACGATGGTTCGCGGCAGCATCCAGCTGGAGGAGCGACTCGAAAGCGCGCGTCTGGATGTCGAGCAGATGGGGCATGCCCATCTCCTGCTCGAGCTTCGCGAAGGAAATCTGCTTGATCATGTTCACCCGGGGTGAGCCCGTGGACAGGCGAACGCCGCTCCGCCCCGTCCGGCGAAGGCCGGCGGGGAGGAGCGACGAGAAGTCAGGAGTGGTGCGTGGTCGAGCGGTCGGTCACAGGCATCGGGTCAAGTGAGGCGTGGTCGAAGACGGCACCGCGGATGCGATGCCGTCCGAACGACCGGCCTTACTTGACTTCGACGACTGCGCCTTCGGCCTCGACCTTGGCCTTGAGCTGCGCGGCCTCGTCCTTCGAGACCCCGGCCTTCAGCGGCTGCGGCGCGCCATCGACCAGGTCCTTGGCTTCCTTCAAGCCAAGGCCGGTGATCTCGCGGACGACCTTGATGACCTGGATCTTCTTGGCGCCAGCGTCCTTGAGGACGACCGTGAACTCGGTCTGCTCCTCGACAGCCGCCGCCGCGGCGCCGCCGCCACCGCCACCCGCGGCGACCGCCGCGATCGTGACGTTGAACTTCGTCTTGAAAGCGTCGATCAGCTCGACGAGCTCGATGACCGACATCTGGCCGATCGCTTCGAGAATCTCGTCCTTGCTCAGCGTTGCATTCGCCATGGTACTCATCTCCGTTGGATATCCCCCAGGGGTCCTGGGGCGTGTTGGTCAGGCAGACGCCTGGGGTATCAGTTGCTGGTCTCGAGTTGGTCCTTCCGGGCATCGAGCGCGAGCGCGAACATCATCATGATGCTGTTGAGGTAGCCCGCGAACATGCTGAGGGCCTCCTCACGCGTCGGCATCGTTGCCAACTTCTTGACCATCGCTTCGTCGATCTGGGCGCCTTCGTAGATACCGCCCTTCACGCTCGGACGCTGGTCATTCTCCTTCGCGAAGTCGGTCAGGACCTTCGCGGCCGCGATCGCGTCCTTCGCCACCACCACCCCCGTCGGACCCTTGAGGGTCGTCCCGGCGAGGCCGCTCTGATTCACGGCGCGCAGGGCGAGGGTGTTCTTGATCACCACGTACTCGACGCCCGCCTTGCGGAAGCGACGGCGCAGGTCCGTCATCCGCTTGACGTTCAGCCCGGTGAAGTCGGTGTAGTAGAGCGCCGTGGCGCCCACCAACTTCGACTGGAGCTCGGCGACGAGCTGATCCTTCTCAGTCTTCTTCATCGCTCGTTACCGGTACGGGGTGGTGTCGACCTTCACGCCGGGACCCATCGTGGAGCTGAGGGCCACGTTCCGGATGTACACGCCCTTCGCCGCGGACGGCTTGGCGCGCACGATCTGGTCCATGAAGGCCGAGAAGTTGGTCTCGAGAGCCTCGATCCCGAACGAGACCTTGCCGATGGCGGCGTGCACATTGCCCGCCTTGTCGACGCGGAACTCGATCTTGCCGGCCTTGGTCTCCTTGACGGCCTGCGCGACGTTCATCGTCACCGTGCCCGCCTTGGGGTTCGGCATCAGGCCGCGCGGACCGAGGACGCGCCCGAGGGCGCCGATCTGTCCCATCTGGTCCGGCGTGGCGATCATGACGTCGAAATCGACCCAGCCTTCCTTGATCTTGGCGATGAACTCCGTGCCGACGAAATCGGCGCCCGCGGCCTCCGCTTCCTTCGCCTTCTCGCCGACGGCGATGACGAGGACCCGCACGGCCTTACCCGTGCCGGCGGGGAGGACGACGGTGCCACGCACGATCTGGTCGGCGTGACGCGGATCGACGCCGAGGCGCACGGCGACCTCGACGGTCTCATCGAACTTGGCGAACGCGCCGCCCTTCACGAGCTCGAGCGCCTTGCGCGCGTCGTAGCTCGTCGCCGGGCTGACCTTGGTCGCGGCCGCGCGGTACTTCTTGCCATGCGTCTTCATTAACCCTTGACCTCCACGCCCATCGACCGCGCCGCGCCCTTGATCATCGCGACGGCGGACTCGAGGTTGTCCGTGTTGAGGTCCGGCATCTTGAGCTCGGCGATCTTCCGCATCTGGGCCTGGGTGATGCTCCCGACCTTGTTGCGGTTCGGCTGACCCGACCCCTTCTCGAGTCCCAACTCCTTCTTGATGAGGATCGCCGCGGGCGGCGTCTTCAGGATGAAGGTGAAGGACTTATCGGCATAGATCGTGATCTCGACCGGGAGAATCGTATCCTGGCCCTGCGTCCGAGCGTTGAACTCTTTGCAGAAGCCCATGATGTTGATTCCCTGCGGACCGAGCGCGGTGCCGACGGGAGGGGCCGGGTTCGCCTTACCTGCAGGGATCTGCAGTTTGACGAATCCGGTGACCTTCTTTGCCATTGTCTGGCCTCAGACGTGACGCGGCCCGGTCCAGGCGGATGATCGCCCGGCGACGCGCCGCTCGCTCCCACCGTGTGTTTAGCGTCGTTGTGGTATCCGACGGTGCGCTCCTCGCGGCGTACGCCGCTGCCCCGCGCAAGGGCACGAACGAAGGCGCTAGTGCGCCTTCAACTGCAGATAGTCGAGCTCGACGCTGGTCGGCCGCCCGAAGAGCGACACCGACACGCGGACCTTCCCCTTGTCCGGCATCACGTCCTCGACCGTTCCGTTGAAATCGGTGAACGGTCCTTCCGTGATCCCGACCGCCTGCCCGACGAGGAACGGGATCTCCTCGCGCGGTGCGGCGGTCTCCTCTTCCACGGCGATGCCGAGGAGGCGCTTGACCTCATCGTCACGCAGCGGCTGCGGATCGTCGCGATCCTTGCCGACGAACTTGATCACGCCTTGGATGGCGCCGATCTCGTGCATCGTCGACTGGTCGAGCGCCATCTCCACGAGCACGTAGCCCGGGAAGACCTTCCGCTCGACCGTCACCTTCTTGCCGTTCTTGATCTCGACGACTTCCTGCGTCGGGACCAACGCCTGCCGGATGGCACGCGCCTCGGCCGCGGTCGGATCGGCATCGATCTTCCGCTGCACGAGCGACCGGACCTTGTTCTCATGGCCCGAGGTCGTCTGCACGGCGTACCAGCGATGGGACGTCACGGTCAGCCCCCGAAGAGCGACGGGAGCCAGCGGACGAGGACCTGCTGGAAGAGCACGTCCATCAGCCCGATCACGCCACCGATGAAGAGCGACAGCACGATCGCACCGATCGTGAGCTGACGCACCTGGGGCTGATCCGGCCACGTGACCTTCCGCATCTCCGCCATCACATCGTGGTAGAACCCGATGACGCGCTGCGGCACACTGGGCGAGGGAGCGACCTCGACGGCCACTACTTCGTCTCCTTGTGGCTCACATGCTTGTTGCAGCGCGGGCAGTACTTCTTCCACTCGGCGCGATCGGGATGCGTGCGCTTGTTCTTCGTGGTGAAGTAGTTGCGGTTCTTACAGTCGCTGCAGGCGAGGATGATTTTTTCACGGGGCATTGTGGACCCCTCCGAGTAAGTGTGCCGAGGAACAACAGGAAAAACAGGAGCTACAGGAACAACACGAACCGCGGGCAAGGCAGGAACCAAAGGTCACGACAGTCCTTCCTGTACTTCCTGCCGTTGCTGTCGTTCCGGCGGAGCCGCCCCGCAGGGGCGGCTACGCCAGGATCTTCGTCACCACGCCCGCGCCCACCGTCCGCCCACCCTCGCGGATCGCAAAGCGCAGCTGGTCTTCCATCGCGAC
>JAIETI010000158.1 GCA_019745365.1 Gemmatimonadaceae bacterium
TTCGCTTCCTCATCGAGCACCTGCATTGCGACCTGCACCAACCGTTCGAGCTCTTCGTCCGACGCCTTCGGCAGCAGCGTCTCGGCCCACATGTGATCCGCGGTGTGGGCGAACCGGTCGAGCAAGCGACGGAGGAAGGCGACGAGCGCGATCCGCTGGATCTCGGCCTGACGACGACGCTCCTGCTGCTCCTCCGACGTTCGCGTCGACGCTTCGAACCGATGGGCGTTGCGCAGCGCCTTCGCGGTCAGCTGTGCCACGACCTGACAGAAGCGGACATCGGCGTCGCTGAACGGTGCCGACTCCCGCTCCGTCCGAAGGAAGATCGCCCCGATCACATCCTGCTGCCAACGGATCGGCACCACGACGATCGACCGCACGTTCCTGGCGTCGAGCTGCGAGCGGACGCCGCGAAACGCTGGGTCGGTCGCGGCATCGGGGATGAACACGGTCTCGCCACTCTCAAACGCGCGCTTCAGCTCGGGATACCGATCGAGATCCACGACGAGGTTCTGGATCCCGGGGTCCTCGTACGACGCCACGAGCCGCACCCCTTCCCGATCGCCGGCGAGGAAGATCGAGCTCCGGTCGAGACCGAAGGTCTCCCCCAACTTGCGCGCGATCGTCTGCAGGATATCGACGAAATGCAGCGACGACGAGATCTCCTGCAGGATCGCGACGAGCGCGATCAGATGGTCGCGCTCGCGTTCCAGCTCGGCGACGCGGCTCTGCAGGCGCGCCAGTTCCGCGCCGCCATCCGGGGTGCGATCACTCACGGTTACAGCTTCCTTAGCCGCGCAGCGGCCTGCGATTTGTAGAGGGCATCATTGGCATCCGTCACCGGAGCGCGGGCGATCCACGCGAAGGTCTCGCGCGCCTCGGTCTTCATCCCGCGATCCGCGTAGATCATCCCGAGGTCGAGGCGATGGACGATCCGCGTCGGATCCACCGCCACCGCGCGCTCCATGTTCCGCGTCGCTTCCGCCCAACTCGCGGTGCCGAACACCTGCCCGCCGAGGAAGGTCTTGGCGATCGAGCGGAGGATCGGATTGAGCCGCATCACCTCGGCGTGCCAGACGCCGAGGACATGCAGCGCGCCCGCGTGATCCGGGTCGTACTTGAGCGCTTCGAGCGCCTCCGCGCGCACTTCCTTCGCATAGGCGATGCGTTCGCGCGAACTTACGGCGAGGGCGGCGCGCCCGGCCGATCGTGCTGCGGCGAAGTGGCCCTCGGCGTGGTTCGGCCGAATCCGCACGGCCTGCTGCGCATGCGCCCGCGCGGACACATAGAAGGCGCTTCGCCGCGCCGCATCAGGCTCCGCTTCGCCGAGGTCCACTTCGCTCCGACTCAGCTTCCAGAGCGCCTCGTACGAGGTGGAGTCGGCGGCGACGGCCGCGCGATACGCGGCGTACGCCTCCGCCCCGCGGTGTGCCGCAAAGGCGCGGTCGCCCTCCGCGAGGCGTGCCGCGCTCGACTGTCCGCTCACCGTCGCGGTGAGCCCCAACCCGATGATCGTCACCGCCCAGCGGCGGTATCGCGAACGTCCGCTCATTCGTCTCGTAGAGGTCCGGGAACGTGAACGCGGCCCGGTGGGGGAACGTAGGGGACGGCTCAGGGTGGGGTCAATGCACGTACCGGCACTGATTGCACGAAAACGAGATGGGGGGCGCCTCTCCGCAACCGAGTGGCGCGCACTCATGCGCGCCTACGCCGCGGACGAGGTGCCGGACTATCAGCTCGCCGCGATGGCGATGGCCGTCCTCTTCCGCGGGATGGACGCCGAGGAGACCGAGGCGCTGATGGTGGCGATGCTCGAGTCCGGGGGGCGCCTCGCGCTCGATCATCTCGCGATCCCGCGCGTCGACAAGCACTCCACGGGTGGCGTCGGCGACAAGGTGTCGTTGATCCTCGCGCCGCTCGTGGCCGCCTGTGGTGTTGCCGTGCCGATGATGTCCGGACGCGGGCTCGGGCACACCGGCGGCACGCTCGACAAGCTCGAGAGCATCCCCGGCTTCCGCACGCGGCTGACGCTCGCAGAGGCGACCACGCAGATCGAGCGGATCGGGTGCGCGCTGATCGGTCAGACGGCCGAGATCGCGCCCGCCGACCGCAAGTTGTACGCGCTGCGCGACGCCACCGCGACCGTGGAGGCGATCCCGCTGATCGCCGCGTCGATCATGAGCAAGAAGCTCGCGGAAGGGCTCACCGGGTTGGTGCTCGACGTGAAGACGGGGAGCGGCGCGTTCATGCCGGACGAGGCGCGGGCGCTCGAGCTCGCCGCGCGCATGATCGCGCTCGGCGAGGCGCGAGGCGTGCGCACCGTCGCGCTGCTGACCGCCATGGATCAACCGCTCGGCCGCATGGTCGGGAACGCACTCGAGGTGGTGGAAGCGGTCGACGCACTGCATGGGCGGTGGCCGACCGATCTGCGCGAGGTGACGGTCGCGCTCGCCGTCGAGATGCTCGTCGTGGGAGGCGTCGCGCCGCGCGCGTCAGCCGGGGCGGCGGTGGAACGCGCGCTTGCGAGTGGCGCCGCCCTCGAGCGGTTCCGTGAGATCGTCATCGCCCAGGGGGGTGATCCGCGCGTGTGCGACGCCCCGACCGAGGTGCTCCCATCGGCGCCGGTACGGCACGAGGTGCGCGCGACGCGAGGCGGCGTGGTGCAGGCGATCCCGCCACGCGCCATCGGACAGCTCGTGATCGAGCTGGGTGGCGGCCGGAGAACCGTCGCGGATGTGATCGACCCTGCGGTGGGTGTCGAGTTCGCGGTCCGAGTCGGCGACCGCGTCGAGGTGGGGGACCGTCTGGCCACACTCCACGCGAGCGCCTCCGGGATCGCGACGGAGCAGGGGAACGCGTTGATCGCGGCGATCGCGATCGGCGACGCTCCCGCAGCGGGGGCACCGCTCATTTCTCACCGGGTAACCGCGGCAGGGGTCGAGCGGCTCTAAGGTAGGCCGCACCGCGCGCGGACTGGCACGACCCTTGCTCCCATCTCGGATGACTTCCCTCATCCGAGACCCCGGTGCTCCCTCGTCCCTCCATTTCGCTCGCAGATCGCACTGCGGTCGTGACCGGCGCCGCGGGCTTCATCGGCTCCGCCGTGGCCCGCCGACTTCGACGCGACGGAGTCCGCGTCATCGCGGTCGATACCCTCGGCTACGCCGGCCATCGCCGCACCATTGAGGCGAGTCTCGATCCGGCGCGCGACCATTTCGTGCAAGCCGATATCGCCGACGGGCGCGCGATGCAGGAGCTGCTCACCCGCTTCGCACCGGACGCGGTTTTCCATCTTGCCGCCGAGACGCATGTCGATCGGTCGATCGACGGGCCGCTCCCCTTCGTCGCGACGAACGTGCTCGGTACTGCGACGCTCTTCGAGGCCTGCCGCGCCTATCGGGACGCGCTGAGCGAAGACCGGCGTGCGGCTTTCCGCATCCTGCACATCTCCACGGACGAGGTGTTCGGTGTCGCGCCGACGGGTGGACGCTTCGGGGCGCACGACCCGCATCGGCCGAACTCGCCGTACGCGGCGAGCAAGTCCGCGAGCGATCAGCTCGCACGCGCCTGGGGGCGCACCTTCGGTCTCCCGATCATCACCACGAACTGCTGCAACAACTACGGCCCCTTCCAGTTCCCCGAGAAGCTCATCCCGCTCACGATCCGCCGCGCGCTCGCAGGGCAGGAGCTCCGGGTGTACGGCGCGGGGGATCAGGAACGCGACTGGCTCTACGTCGATGACCACGCCGACGCCCTCATCCGTGCGTGGCAGGTCGGGACCTCGGGGGCGGTCTATCTGATCGGATCTAGGGAGGAGCGGCAGAACCTGCAGGTGGTGGAGGCAATCTGTGCCGCCCTCGACCAACGCACCCCCTGGCTCGCCCCGCATCGCCGACTGATCCGGCATGTCACCGACCGTCCGGCCCACGACCAGCGCTACGCGGTCGAGATCGCGCCGACGGCCGTCGCGCTCCGCTGGACGGCGACCACGCCGTTCGCCGTCGGGCTCCAGCGGACGATCGACTGGTACCTCGACAACGGCGCCTGGTGCGACGTGGTCACCGCGGGTCGCTACGACGGCGCCCGTCTCGGACTCGCGGAGGTCGCGTGAAAGGGATCCTCCTCGCCGGCGGCACCGGCTCGCGGCTCTACCCGCTCACCGCGGTAACGTCGAAGCAGCTCCTACCGATCTACGACAAGCCGCTCGTGTACTACCCGCTCTCCATCCTGATGCTCGCGGGGATCCGCGAGGTGCTCGTCATCACGACGCCCGAGGAACTCTTCCGCTTCCGACAGCTCCTCGGGGATGGGAGCCAGTGGGGGATGTCGATCAGTTATCGCGCGCAGCCGAAGCCGAACGGGATCGCGCAGGCATTCGTCTTGGGCGCCGACTTTCTCGCCGGAAGCCCGGTCATGCTGATCCTCGGAGATAACATCTTCTACGGCGGCGGCTTCCGGCAGACGCTGCTCGACGCGGTGCGTGGCTCCACCGGCGCGACGCTCTTCGGTTATCACGTCCGGAATCCCACCGACTTTGGCGTCGCCGAGTTGGATGCCGACGGGCGCGTGCTCTCGCTCGAAGAGAAGCCGCTCAAGCCGCGCTCGAATTGGGCGGTCACAGGGCTTTATCTGTACGACGAGCGCGTCGTCGATCTCGCGCTCACGCTGACCCCGTCGGCGCGCGGGGAGTACGAGATCACCGATCTCAATCGCGAGTATCTGAAGCGCGGCGATTGCCGCATGGTCCCGCTCGGGCGTGGCAACGCGTGGCTCGACACCGGGACGCCGCAGGCGATGCAGCAGGCGTCGAGCTTCGTCGAGATGATCGAGACGCGGCAGGGACTCAAGATCGCGTGCCTCGAAGAGATCGCCTGGCGACTCGGCTTCATCAACGACGCACAGTTGACCGCGCTCGCGGCGCAGTGGCCGCGCTGTGACTACGGCGCCTATCTGCGCGGACTCCTCACCCGCGATCGGATCTCCGGTCCCGTGGCGATGGCGGAGGTGGCGTGATGCGACGTCCGGATCTCAGTCAGTGCCGCCTCCTCCCGCTCATCGGGCACAGCGCTGGCGCGAGCACCCTGATCCCGTTGGAGCAGGGCGGGGCGCTCCCGTTCGTGCTGAAGCGGTCGTTCTTCGTACATGGCGCGCGCGCGAACGAATTCCGTGGCGGACATGCGAACGCGGTGACCACCGAGGCACTCATCTGCGTGCAGGGCACCGTCACGGCCACACTGGATGACGGGGACCACGCGGGGAGCTTCCTCCTCGATGCGCCGAACGTCGCGCTGATCATCTCGCCGATGATCTGGGTCGATCTGCACATCCACACCGACAACGCCATCCTCCTCGCCTGCACAGATACATCGTGGGCCGAGGCGGCGCTCGCCTACTATCGCGAGCGCGACGCTTGGGAGCGCGCGCTGGAGCACTGTGCGGCCGCCTGAGGTCCCGTTCTACGATCTGCGCGCGACGACGGCGGAGCTGCGGCCCGCGCTCGACGCCGCGTGGGCGCGGGTGCTCGATCGTGGCTGGTACATCCTCGGCGAGGAAGTTGAGCGCTTCGAGGCGGAGTTCGCCGCCATGGTCGGCGCGAGGCACGCCGTCGCGGTCGGCAACGGACTCGACGCGCTCGTGCTCACGCTGCGCAGCTACGGCATCGGTGCCGGCGATGAGGTGATCGTCCCGGGGGTGACCTTCATCGCGACCTGGCTCGCCGTCACGGCGGTCGGCGCGACGATCGTCCCGGTGGAGCCGGACGACGCGACGCTCACGATCGATCCGTCGGCGGTCGCAGCGGCGATCACGTCACGCACCCGCGCCATCCTTCCCGTCCATCTCTACGGGCAGCCCGCGGACATGGTGGCGCTGCGCGCGCTCGCGTCCCGCCATGGGCTCCCGCTCATCGAGGACGCCGCGCAGGCCCATGGGGCCGTGGACGCCGACGGCACGCCGTGCGGACGCGCCGGTGACGCCGCGGCGTGGAGCTTCTACCCCGGCAAGAACCTCGGCGCGCTCGGCGATGGCGGGGCGATCACGACGAACGACGCCGAGGTCGCGACGCGACTGCGCGCGTTGCGGAACTACGGGTCGCGCGAGCGCTACGTCCACGAGAGCGTCGGGACGAATTCTCGCTTGGACGAGCTGCAGGCCGCACTGCTACGTGCCAAGCTCCCACATCTCTCGCGATGGAACGCAAGGCGGGCCGAGATCGCGGAGCGCTACACGCGCGCGCTGGCAGGGGTCCCCGGCGTGCGCACGCCGTCGGTGCGTCCCGGCGTGAGATCGGCGTGGCACCTCTATGTCATCCGCACGCCGGAACGTGATGCGCTCCGGGCGGCGCTCGCCGACGCGGGGGTCGAAGCGCACATCCACTATCCGATCGCGGCGCACCGGCAGCGCGCCTACGCCGACATCTCGCTCGCCCGCGCGGTACTGCCGCGCACCGAGGCCGCGCACGCCGAGGTCCTGAGTCTCCCGATGGGGCCACACCTCTCCGACGCGCAGGTCGATCGCGTCGTCGAAGCCGTCGGGAACGCGCTTGCGGCGCATGTCTAAGGCGTCGCCAGGCACCATCGGGTTCGCGGGCGATGGCTGGGGCGCCGTCGCCGCGCTCCGCTCGCTGCAGGCGCGCTTCCCCGCGATCGAAGTCGTCACCCGGGATCCCGACGTTGTCGCGCTCCTTCGCACCACTGACATCGCGCGAGGGGCGATCGAAGCGATCACCGCGTCGGTGATCGTCTGCGCCGGATACCAGCCGATCATTCCCGCAGCGCTCGTTGAGGCGCGCACGATGATCAACGTCCACTACTCGCTCCTGCCGCGCTACCGCGGGATGCACTCGACCGTGTGGGCGATCCTCAATGGAGAGCGCGAGCTCGGGCTCAGCATCCATCTGATGAATCAGGACATCGACGATGGGCCGCTCCTGGCCCAGTGCGTTGTCCCGTACGAGGATCAGACGTCCACCGAGATCATGGAGCGCTGCAACGCCCTCGTCGAACAGACGCTCGGCGATGTCGTCGCTGAGTTCCTCGCGGGCACACGGCGCGCGCAGCCGCAGGATCGCGCGCAGGCGACCTGGGTACCGCGCCGTAACAGAGATGACTGCGCGCTCGACTTCTCCCTCAGCGTTGCCGAACTCCACCGGGTGTTCCGCGCACTGGTGCGGCCCTATCCGCTCCCGCACCTGACGAGTCGCGGCGTCCGCTACGAAGTCGCCGATGCGACGCTCGTCGCGCGTGACTACCGCTGCACCACCGGCCGCGTCGTCAACATCGATGCCGAGGGGGTCTGGGTCAAAGTCGCCGACGGGCTCTTGGTCGTGCGCACCCTAGAGCGTGATGGCGAACGCATCGATGCACGCACCGTGCTGAAGCGAGGTGAGCGGCTGTGAGCCCGCTCCAGCTGCGCCGCTACACCGCCGCCGACGCCTCGGCCTGGAACGCGCACGTCGCGCGGGCGAAGAACGGCACCTTCCTCCACGATCGCCGCTTCGTGGAGTACCATCGTGATCGGTTCGTGGACGCGTCGCTGATCGTCGAAGAGGATGGCACCATCGTCGCCCTCCTCCCGGCGAACGTGAGTGGCGACACCCTGGTCTCCCACGCGGGCCTTACCTACGGCGGCTGGGTGATCGACGAGGCCATGAGCGTGGAGCGGATGGTGCAGCTCTTCGAGCTGCTCTCCGCGTTCCTCCGCGAGCAGGGGATCGCGCAGCGCGTGCGCTACAAGTGCGTACCGACCATCTACCATCGTATCCCGGCGGAGGAGGAGCAGTACGCGCTCTTCCGCATCGGTGCGCGACTCGTGCGCCGGGACGTGTCGTCCGCGATCGCGCTTGGTCGTTCCCCCGCTCTCAACGGCGATCGGTCGCGCAATGTGGCGCGCGCTGCCAAGAAGGGGGTGCGTGTGGGCCCGTCCGACGATTGGAGCGGATTTCATGGAATGCTCTGCGACGTCTACGGCGCACGGCATGGGGTCGCACCCGTGCATTCGCTCGAAGAGCTGCAGCGACTCGCTGGGCTTTTCCCCACCGCGATCCGGCTGTTCGAGGCCCGCGATTCCGTGGGCTCCCTTCTCGCGGCAGTGCTCGTGTTCGACACCGGCGAGGTCGCACACACGCAGTACATGGTGAGCTCAGCGGACGGTCGGAAGTGCGGCGCGCTCGACGCGATCATCGCGCAGCTGCTCCGACACGACTTCGCGTCGCGACGCTTCTTCAATTTCGGGATCTCCACCGAGGACGACGGGCGCGTGCTGAACGCGGGGCTCGCGTACCAGAAGGAGTCGTTCGGGGGACGTGCGGTGGTACACGATCACTATGAGTTCGATGTCGCGTAGCGCACCGCCGCTCCTCTTCCTCACCGGCGACACCGCCTACGGTGTGCTGCAACGGTTCGCGCACGACTACGCCGACGCGTGCACCGCGCTCGGTCGTCCCGCGCGTCTCGTCGACATCGGTGGTGCGCAGGGGGCGCAGCGGCTGGTGGAGCAGCTACAGCAGCCCGCGACGGCGGTGGTCGGCGTGGGAGGCGTTGGAGCGGACCTCGCGATCGACGGGCGATTGCTGTACGAACTCGCCCGCGTCCCGTATGTGGGGCTCATCGGTGATTCGCCGGCGTACCAACCCGCGCGCCACCGGATCGCGAATCCGTACCACGCCCTGCTCCTCTCGGATCCCGACTTCCTTGCGCTCTCGCGCGAGCTCTCTCCGCGCGAGGCGTTGCGCGGCGCGTATCGACTCGCGCTGCGCGCCCCGCAGGGCACTCCCAAGCCGGTCGCGGCGCGCTCGTATGGGCTCGTGTACTGCAAGTCCGCTGGGCGCGATCGCGAAGAATCCGCCCGGTGGCCCTCGCTCCCGCGGGCGATGCGCAGCGTTCTCGAGGATGTGCTCGCCGTCGCCTGCTGGGACAGCGAGCGCCCCGTCTGGGAGCTGGTGCGGGAGCGGATCGCCGCGGACGGCGTGCACGGCGGGAGCGAACAGACGATGGCTTTCGCCTTCATGGTCATGTCGCTCGACGTGGTGATCCGCGGCCGTCGCGCCCGGCGCTTCGCCGAGGCGCTCCTGCCGTTTTCCGAGGCCGTCCTCGTCGGCAACGACTGGCGTGAACTCGCTGGCGCCACGACGCGCGCCACGACGCGCGCCACGATCCGCCCCGACTGCGACTATCCCACGATGCTGGCGCTGGCAGACGACGCGCGCGTCGTGGCATCGCTCCAACCGCTCACGCGACACTCGCCGCAAGAACGCGTGATCGCGGGGATGCAGCGCGGGGCGGTGGTGGTCGCTGATACCGTCGATCCGCTCACCACCGAGCTCGGCCGCACGCGCTTCCGCCCCTTCTCCTGGTCGGACGATCTCTCCGACGTGATCCGCGATTCGCTCGTCGCCTCACCCGAGGCGCAGGCGATGGCGACGGAGGCCGCGGCCTTCGCGCGTGCCGATCGGGATCTCAACGCCGGTGCGCGCGCACTGCTCACGACTGTCGATCAGCTCACCGCACTCGCGAGTATCAGCTTCGCGGCCTAGCGCGCCGCAGCTTCTGCCGCCTCCAGCGCTCGCACCACATCCGCCGGATCCACCCGATACCCCCAGTGCGGCTGCTGGACCGATCCGGTCACCTCCACGCCGAGCACCACGTGGGCGTCCTGCCCGCACGCGCGCGCTTGTGTGAGGAACGTCGGCCCGACGAACGTCCGCGGGTTGAGCGACACCAGCTGCGCGCCTGCCGGCGCGAACGCGACGTTGGAGAGCGCGGCTCCCGTGGGCGCCGCGATCACCGCGGCATCCGCGAAGAGCGCGATCTGCTCCGCGACCGTTCTCGACGCGGGTTCCACGATCGTGTATCCGCGCGCCCGCACCGCCGCCTCGACCTCCGCGTCGCCAGCCAAGAGCCGGAGCTGCGACTTCCGCGCAAGGTAGAGCCGCGCGGAACCTCGGTCCGCCGGCCGCGCCAATCGGGTGCGCACCCACGCGATCGCCCAATCGTCCACCATCCCCTCGCGTGCGACGGTGCGCGGGGCGAAGAGCTCACCCACGGTCACGGACTCATCGTCCGCGATGACCTCGAGGCGACCCGCATCCATGCCGAGTAGCGCGAGCGTCTCCGCCTGCCACGGACGCAGCGGGCCGGGCACGAGCAGGCGGAGCGCGGGATCGCCGAGGTCGTCGAGGAGCGCGAGCCGCGGGAGCACCTCGAAGAGCCAGTGGTAGTAGTTCTCGGAATACCCTGAACCCAGCAGCAACGCGCGAGAGAGGTGCCGCGTGCGCGGACGTGGGACGTCGAGCAGCAGCGCGTGCGGCGCCCACGCGGCGACATGCACGCGCGCGCCCCGTTCGCCCGCGTGATTCGCCCGCAGCGCCCCGATGCGGAACACCTGCTCGGGCTCGCTCACCAAGCCGTCGATGTGCGCGACGCCCTGCCGGTCGATGGCGAAGCAGTAGCGCCCCACCACCTCAACATCGACGTGCGTGTCGCACTGAGGCACCTGCTGCGGCGTCGCGAATGTGTGCGCGACCGTGCGACCCTCGTGATAGAGCATGAGCCGCGTCGTCGGTGTCGCCGCGACCTCGACCGCCGCCGCCGGCGCGATTGGCACCACGCGGGGCGCGCGGTACATCGGCGCCACCGCACGAAAGCACTCCGCTCCCGCCGCGAGATCGCCCGCGATCACCGCGAGCCGCGCGCGAAAGAAGGCGACCGCGTCCGGCGCGAGCAGCGCGTCGAGGCGGCGTACGATCGTCGCACACCCCTCGACATCGCGCGCGGCCTCGCGGAGTCGGCCCAGCACGATCACCGCGGCGGGATCGGTACTCTGCGCCGCCCCCATGCGGGAGCCGAGCTCGAGGCCGAGCGCCAGCGCCTGCGTCGCCCAGCGCTCGTAGGGCGGCACCCCGGGCGCGATCCCACGGAGATCGAGGCGCTCCGGCTCGTGCTGCATGAGCAGGAGCGGCTGCGTGACGACGTGATAGCTGGCGAGGGCGTTCATCGCCGGCACGATCCACGCCGCATCGACGGGCGCGCTTTCTTCGAGCGTGGCGATCAGTTCGATCACCTCGAGCCATCGTCCCTCGCGCTCCCCCGCCGCGATCCGCTCTCCGAGCGCGCGGGTGTCGTCGATCGCGGTCATGGGCCAAAGCTACGCGGGCGCCGCCGCGCCGCGAGTATTGCCGAGCGCGCCGTGGTCGTGCCATCTTCCTCGCTCGACTCGGAGGTCGTGATGCCGTTCCAGAAGCTGGCGTCGTTCGGCGCCCTTGGTGTTGCCGCAGGGTCGCTCGGACTGTACGCCCTGCTCGCGTTCATCTTCCGCCCCCTCGGGCACCCAGGCCCGCCCGGGCACATCGGCGGCTTCGACACGCTCGGCTACACGGTCTACCTCATCGCCTCGGCGGTGCCGATCACGGTGATCGCGCTCGCCCATGTCGCGTTCGCACGACAGCTGCAGGCCGGGGTCGTCGGCGCGGAGAGCTGAGACCGCCTCCTCGGTACGAAAAAGGCGCCGACCAGTGGTCGGCGCCTTTCGCGTTCTGAAACGGTTGCGTCCTCAGATATCGAGGTTCGACGCGAACCGCGCGTTCGTCTCGATGAACACCCGTCGCGGCTCCACCTCGTCACCCATCAACGTCTGGAAGAGCTGGTCGGCGACCACGGCGTCCTCCTGCGTCACCTTGAGCACGGTGCGCGTCGCCGGGTCCATCGTCGTCTTCCAGAGCTGGTCCGGGTTCATCTCGCCGAGGCCCTTGTAGCGCTGGATCGAGATCCCGGTCTTGCCGTCGCCGTTCCCCAAGCGCGCCGTGTGCGCATCGCGCTCGGCGAGATCGTACGCGTAGTACTCCTCCTTCCCCTTCGCGACGCGGAAGAGCGGCGGTTGCGCGATGTAGATCATCCCCGCCTCGATCAACTCCGGCATCTGCCGGTAGAAGAAGGTCAGCAGGAGCGTGCGGATGTGGGCGCCGTCCACGTCGGCGTCCGTCATGATGATGATCTTGTGGTAGCGCGCGTTCTCGAGCGAGAACTCATCCTTGAGCCCGGCGCCGATCGCGGTGATGATCGTCCGGATCTCCTCGTTCGAGAGGATCTTGTCGATGCGCGCCTTCTCGACATTCAGGATCTTGCCGCGCAGAGGGAGGATCGCCTGGAACATGCGGTCGCGCCCTTGCTTGGCGGAGCCACCGGCGGAGTCGCCCTCAACGAGGTAGATCTCGCACATCGCCGGATCGCTGAGCGAGCAGTCGGCGAGCTTGCCCGGGAGGTTGCCGATATCGAGTGCCGACTTCTTGCGCGTGAGGTCGCGCGCCTTGCGCGCCGCTTCACGCGCACGCGAGGCCGCGAGCGCCTTCTCGAGGATGATGTTCGCGACGCGCGGGTGTTCCTCGAGGTACTCGCCGAGCCACTCGTTCACGAAGCTCTTCACGGCGCTCTCCACCTCGGAGTTGCCGAGCTTCGTCTTCGTCTGCCCTTCGAACTGTGGCTCGCGGACCTTCACCGAGAGCACCGCCGTGAGCCCTTCGCGCACGTCGTCGCCGGAGAACTTCGTCTCCTTGTCCTTCTTGGCGAAGCTCGACTTGTCGAGGTGCTTGTTGATCACGCTCGTCAACGCCGACTTGAGCCCGGTGAGGTGCGTCCCGCCTTCGTGCGTGTTGATGTTGTTCACGAAGGAGAAGACGGTCTCGTTGTAGCCGTCGTTGTACTGCAGAGCGATCTCGATCCCGATGTCGTCGCGCTCGGCTTCGGCGTACAACACTTCGGGGTGCAGCGTCTTCCCGCGCGCGTTGAGGAAGCCGACGAACTCTTTCAGGCCACCCTTCGCGTGGAAGGTCTCCGACCGCGGCTCCTCGCCGCGCTCGTCGGAGAGCGTGATCATCACGCCCTTGTTCAGGAACGAGAGCTCGCGGAGGCGCGAGGCGAGCGTGTTCCAGTCGTACTGCAGTTCCGTGAAGATCTGCGCGTCGGGCTTGAACCAGACTTTGGTCCCGGTGTCCTTCTCGCGCACCTTGCCGGTCACCTTGATCTTCGTCGTCGTGTCGCCACGAACGAAGTCCATGTAGTGCTCCTTCCCCTCGCGCTTCACCCACACCTTCAGCGACTCGGAGAGGGCGTTCACCACCGAGACGCCGACGCCATGGAGACCACCTGACACCTTGTAGCTCGACTTGTCGAACTTGCCGCCGGCGTGCAACACCGTGAGTGCGACCTCGAGCCCCGGGAGGCCTTCCGTCGGATGGATGTCCACCGGGATCCCGCGCCCGTTGTCCTCGACCGTGATCGAGTCGTCGGCGTGGATCGTCACGCGCACCGTGTCGCAGTGCCCCGCGAGCGCTTCGTCGATCGAGTTGTCGACCACCTCGTACACGAGGTGATGCAGTCCGCGCCCGCTGGTCGATCCGATGTACATGCCAGGGCGCTTCCGCACGGCCTCAAGCCCTTTGAGGACCTGGATGCCGGAGGAGTCGTACTGCGACTGTGCCGCGTCGTTGTTCTTGGCCATTTGGGGCAGGGGAGAAGGCCGAGTCGTACCGCGCGAACGAAGCCCGAAAGGCTCCCGCGCAGAGCAATCCCCTCAATCTATAACAGTGAGGCGCGCAATGCAACGACGAATTGCGACTGTAAAGCCATGTCTGCCAACGACTTAGCGGATGAGTTCCCACCGAATGCGCTTCACGATCGCGTCGGCGAGTCTCTGGTTCGCTTTCACGATCAGATCGCGCTCCATCATCTGCAGTTCCGTCATCCATGCCGAGCTCTTCACGCCGACCGTGAGCGTCCCTTCGTGCGAGATCGCGCGCGCCTCAGTCACCTTCGCGATGCGCGCCCCGACAGCGGGCGCCCACTCAGCGAGCACGCCCTGCCGTGCCAGGCGCTCCTCGAGCCCTTGTGAGCGCACGAAGGCGGCCAGCGCACTCTTGAGTGAGGTCGGCCTCGGACGATCGTCGCTCATGGGACGGCGTCCTCGGTGAACACGCCGCCCGCCACGCGCCAGCGCGCCAGTCGCGTGAATTCCGCGGGGAGTTCGTCTGCGCGCGGCACGCAGCAGATCACCTGCGCGGTGCCGCGCTCTGACAGCAACGCCAAGACCTGCTCCGCCCGCGCGCGGTCCAGCTCCGCGAACGGGTCGTCGAGCAGCAGGACAGGGAGCGCGCCGTGCGCCTCGTGCATGGTGTGCAGCTCGAGCAGCCGCAGCGCGATCGCGGCGGTGCGCGCCTGTCCCGCCGAACCCACGACGCGCCAGGGACGTCCCCCAAGCGAGAGCGCGAGGTCGTCACGATGTGGCCCCGTCTGCGTCACGCCGCGTCGCGCATCCGTCTCGCGTTGCGAGGCAAACGCCTCACGGAGCGCCCCTTCGATCGCCCCCGTCGTCGGGACCGTGGCGTCGTACGCCAGGGCGGCATCGCTCGTCTCGCCGATGCGCGCGCACAGGCGCGCGAACTCCGGCGCCCACTGCCGCGCCCACGCCTCACGCTGCGCGACGATCGCGGCGCCGTGCTGCGCCATCGCGGGCTCCCACGGCGCGGCGTCGCCATAGCGTCCGCGCCGACGCACGGCATCGCGCAGCGCGGCGTTGCGCCGCGCGAGCGCGGCGCGGTACTGGCGCAGGGCGCCGAGATACGACGGAGAGGTGAGCGCGAGCAGGATATCGAGGAACCGCCGACGTTCGCCGGGCCCACCTTCGATGAGCGCGACATCGCGCGGCGCCACCGTCACTGAGGGGATCGCACGGAGCGCGTCGGTGAGTCGCTTGGTCACCACGCCGTCGATGCTGATCTTTTTGACGCCGCTGCGGTCGATCCCCACGCCGACACAACGCGCGGTCGCGCCGCGCGCGTCGATCGTGATATGCGAGGCCGGGGCGTCGAAGCGCACCAGATCACGGTCCCGCGCGCCACGGAAGGAGCGCAACGCATGCAGGAACGCGATCCCCTCGAGCAACGAGGTCTTCCCCTCGCCGTTATCCCCGACCACGGCGATCCCATCCGGCGGGATCACAAGGTCGGCGCGCGCGATGTTCCGGAGGTCACGGAGCGCGATCCGCTCCAGCTCGACGCGCGCGCCCACCGGCGGGCTCAGCGGCCGCGGAACTGCGGCGCGCGCTTCTCGAGGAAGGCCGTCGTCCCCTCGCGCATGTCCTCGGTCCGACCCAATGCCCCGAAGAGCTGCGCCTCGAACGCCATCGCCTCGCCCAGCGGGAGATCGCCACCGCGGTGCACCGCCTCGATCGCGCGCGCGACCGCCACCGGCCCGCGGCTCGCGATCATCGTCGCCAACGCACGCGCAGTGTCGAGCAGCGCGTCGGGCGCGGCCAACACATCACACATCCCGAGGCGATGCGCCTCGGTCGCGTCGATCCGGTCGCCGCTGAGGATCAACCGCAGCGCACCACCCCGACCGATCAATCGCGGGAGGCGTTGCGTGCCCCCGTACCCGGGGATCAGCCCGAGCGATACCTCGGGCAAGCCGAACGAGGCCGCTGTCGAGGCCACCCGGATGTGACAGGCGAGCGCGAGTTCGCAGCCGCCGCCGAGCGCAAAGCCGTTCACCGCCGCGATCACCGGCGTGCCCCCCTGCTCGATCGCATCGAAGACGGCCTGTCCGGTACGCGCGAGCGCTTCAAGCGCGGGGCCCGCCTTGGCGATCCCCGCGATGTCGGCGCCCGCGACGAAGGCGCGGCCGGCGCCGGTCAGGATGATCGCGCGCACGTCATCCCGTGCTCGCAGCCCGGCCATCATGTCGCCGAGCGCACCGATCACCTCGGCGTTGAGCGCGTTCAGCTTGTCCGCGCGATTGATCGTGACGGTCGCCACCTGGTCGGCGACCTCGAGGAGCAGGAGGTCAGAGGCCATATCAAGAATCTACCCAGTCGCTAGAATTGCCGCGTGTCCCTGATCGCCCCCACTCCTGCGCTCCGCTGGGCCCCCGACCGCCGCGCGGTGCTCATCGTCGACCAACGGGCCCTCCCGGGCGCGTTCGTCGAGTGGCCGCTGCGAACGATCGACGACGGGGTCGAGGCGATCGCGACGCTCGCGCTCCGCGGCGCCCCCGCGATCGGGGTCGGTGCGGCGATGGTGCTCGCCGTGGCCGCGCACGCGCACGCGGCTGAGTCACCGGACGCCTGGCGGCAGTGGGTACGCGCAGCGGCCGCGCGACTCGCGGCCACGCGTCCAACGGCCGTGAACCTGCGATGGGCGATGGACCGCATGGGTGCCGCGCTCGATGCCACCGAGACGGCGGACGATCGCGATCGGCTGCTCGCCGAGGCCGAACGGATCCGCGCCGAAGATGCGGCCTGCTGCGACGCGATCGCCGCGCACGGGAGCGCGCTCCTCCCGGACGGCGCGCGCATCCTGACGCATTGCAACGCCGGCGCGCTTGCCACCGCGGGGATCGGCACCGCACTCGCGCCGATCTATCACGCGCACGCGGCGGGGCGCTCGCCACGGGTGTGGGCCGACGAGACGCGTCCGCTCCTCCAGGGCGCACGGCTCACCGCGTGGGAGCTGCAGCGTGCCGGCATCCCGGTCACCGTGTGCACCGACGGCATGGCCGCGTCGCTGATGGCCGCCGGGATGATCGACTGTGTGATCGTCGGTGCAGACCGCATCGCCGCGAACGGTGACGTCGCGAACAAGATCGGGACCTACGGTCTCGCGATCATCGCGCGGCATCATCGTGTGCCGTTCTACGTCGCGGCGCCGCGGAGTACCATCGACGCCACACTCCCCGACGGATCGGCGATCCCCATCGAGGCGCGCCACGAGGGCGAGGTCCACGTCATCGGTGGTGCGCGAGTGACGCCCGCGGGCGTGGCGGCCTACACGCCGGCGTTCGATGTCACACCGGCGGCGTTGATCACGGCGATGGTCACGGATGCGGGGGTGGCGACGCATCCGTACAATTGGGGAAGGACAGGAAAGACAGGAACTACAGGAACTACAGGAACTACAGGGGGCTTCGGTGAGGGCGGTACTCGCGATCGATCAGGGGACCACCGGTAGCACCTGCCTCGTCCTCGCGGCCGACGGCCGCGTCTTGGGGCGCGCGTACCGCGAGATCTCGCAGCACTATCCCGAGCCGGGGTGGGTGGAGCACGACGCCACCGAGATCTTCGAGCGCACGCGTGACGCAGCGCGTGAGGCGATCGCAGCGGCAGGAGTGGCGCCCGAGGCCATCGGTATCACCAATCAGCGCGAGACGATCGTGCTCTGGGACCGTGCCACCGGCGAACCCCTCGGCCGCGCCCTCGTCTGGCAGGACCGCCGTACCACCGCGCGCTGCGCGCAGCTCGCCCCGCAGGCGGCCGAGATCCAGCGTGCCACCGGGCTCGTCACCGATCCGTACTTCTCGGCGAGCAAGCTCGAGTGGTTGCTGCAGCATCGCGTGCATGGCGGCGCGTCGACCGACGGCTTGGCGGCGGGGACGATCGACAGTTGGCTGATCTGGAAGCTCACCAATGGCGCGGTGCACGCGACCGATCCCACCAACGCATCGCGCACGATGCTCTACGACATCAACGCGCATGCGTGGAGCGATGCGCTCTGCACGCTCTTCAGCGTGCCGCGTGGGATCCTCCCGGAGGTCCGCCCGTCGAGCGGCGACTTCGGCACCACGGCGGCCGAGCACTTCGGCATGCCGCTCCCGATCCGCGGCGTGGCCGGTGACCAGCAGTCCGCGCTCTTCGGACAAGGGTGCTGGACGGCGGGAACGAGCAAGAACACGTATGGGACGGGAGCGTTCCTCCTCCTCAATACGGGTCCGACGCGCCCGGCGGGTGGTGGCGGTATCCTCACCACGATCGCGTGCGATGCGGCCGGCCGACCGGTGTACGCACTCGAAGCCAGCATCTTCGTCGCCGGCGCCGCGATCCAATGGCTCCGCGACGGCCTCGGACTGCTCGAACGCGCCTCGGAGAGCGATGCGATGGCGCGGAGCGTCCCCGACACGGGGGGCGTGATGTTCGTTCCAGCGCTCACCGGACTCGGAGCCCCGGCGTGGGAACCGGAGGCCCGCGGGACCATCGTCGGCCTCACGCGTGGGACCACGCGCGAGCATCTCGTGCGCGCCGCGCTGGAGGCGATGGCGTACGGCACCAACGACGTGCTCGACGCGATGCGCACCGCGAGTGGCGCCGCGCTCGATCTACTTCGCGTCGATGGCGGCGCGACCTCGAACGATTGGCTGATGCAGTTCCAAGCCGACGTCCTCGGGGTTCCCGTCGAGCGTCCTGCGAACGTCGAGACGACCGCGCTCGGCGCGGCCGGACTCGCGGGGCTCGCCGCCGGTGTCTGGCCCGATGCCGATGCGTTCCGCGCCGCGACCACGGTCACGCGCTTCACCCCCGGCGCCGGGAGTGCGGCGGCGCGTGCCGGGATCGCCGCGTGGCGGCGTGCGGTGCGCACGACGGTCCACTGGGCGCGCGATCACGGATGATCGGCTTCGCCTTCGCGCTCACGTTCGGCGGTCCCCCGCCGCCGAAGCCCGCGGATCGCTGGTTCGCGCGCGACAAAGCGTGGCACGCGATCGCCGGCGCGGTGGTGCAGGGGAGTGCGCACGCGGCGTTGCGTGCGCGTGGCGTGGCGTACGCGTCGGCCTCGCGTGGCGCCGCGGCGATCACGCTGACGGTCAGCGTCGCGAAAGAGTGGTACGACGCGCAGCATCCGCTGCGGCACGACGCGAGTTGGCGCGACCTCGCGGCTGATCTCGCGGGCGCGAGCGCCGCCGCGGTCGTGGTGCGTCAGGCTGACCGTTGACCCGGTGATCGCCCTCGGTCCGCTCGCTCTCTGGGGCGCGTTCGTCAGCGCCGGAGTCGCGACGGTGAGCGCGGGCGTCGCGCGCGGCGTCGAGACGCGTTGGGCGCCCGGTACGGCGCTCTGGGGGATGCGTTTCGCCGCGCTGGGCGCGCTGAGCGCGGTCGGCGCACTCCTTGCCGCCCTCGTCACGGGCGATCTCCACCTGCGCTACGTCGCCACGCACACGCATCTCGGGCTCGACATCACGGCCCGCGTCGCCGCCGTCGTCGGTGGCATCGAGGGCGTCGCCCTCGTGGCCCTTACTGCGCATCTGGTCACCGCGGCCTGGCTCACGCGCGGGCTCGCACGGGGAGCGGTCTGGCGGCTCGCCGCAGCCGCCGGGGTCGCACTCGTCGGCAGTGCGATGCTCCTCCTCCTCGCGGATCCGTTCACCCCACTCGCTGTCGAAGCCTCTGATGGGCGCGGACTGCTGCCGACGCTGCTCACGCCGAGCGGCGCGCTCGCCGCGTGGCTCACGCCGATGAGTTGGGGGATCCTCATCGCGGCGTGCACCGTGAGCGCGCGCGACGGTGCTCGCGCCGCGGCGATCGATCGCACCCTGCGCGTAGCAGCGCTCGCCAGCGCGCTCGCCGTCGCCGCAGCGCTCACGTCGGCGTGGGCGCGCGGCGACACGCTGCAACCGTCATGGCTCACGGTCGCTCCGCTCGCATTGGCGGTGGTGCGGCTGCATCTCGGAGCCACGGTCACGCGCACAGCGCGCGCCGTCGCGATCCTCGCGCACCTCAGCGCACTCACACTCGCGGTGGCGGCGCTCGCCGCGCCGCTCTCGTCCGATGAGGTCGTCGTCCTGCGCGAGGGAGACCGCACCGCGCTGCGCGACGGGCGCGTGTTGCAGCTCTCCGGGATCTCCCAGTACAACGCCCCCGGTCGCTACGTCGTCGAGGCCGCGCTCACGCTCGGCCGCGTGGCCGCACGCCCCGCACTCGCGGTCGCTGCGCGCTGGGTGGAGGTCGATGTCCGTGAGCGCGACCTCTTCGCGAGTGTGCCGACCGGCGCAACCTGGTGGGCGCCTAGACGCACCACGCGCGCGATCATCGAACGCCTGACGGGGGATCGCGTCACCCTCCGTGTCACCACGGCCCCCGCCGCGTCACTCGCCGGCGTCGGGCTCCTCCTGCTGATCAGCGCCCTCGCACTCAGCGCGGTGGCGCGTCCGCGTCGGCGGTGAGTCGCTTCCGGAAGCAGTGCTTCTCGCCCATCTGGATCTCGGTGCGGTCGATCTTCTCGTAGCGCGCGATCTTCTCGGGATACACGCTGAGCGGCACCCGCTCGAAGCCGCAGGAGAGGAAGAGCTCGTCGGAGTAGGAGAGCGCGAAGAGTTCCGCGTACTCGCGCCGCGTGGCGAGCTGCACGGCGGCGTTGATCAGCACCCGCCCGTACCCCAGTCCGTGCGCCTCGGGAACGATCGCCAGTGAGATCAACTCACACACACTTGGTGAGTACTCATCGAGGGCCACGCAACCGAGGATGCCGCCATCCGCGTCGCGGAGGACGCGATAGTCGGGGAGATGGTGGTGCGCGAACTCCTCCGTGCGCGTCAACGTCAGCCCACTCGGGGCGAACCGGTTGTTCAACGCCACGAGGGAACGGATGTCGGTCTCATGTGCCGCGGTGATCTTCGTCATCGGCTAGCCGGAACCTCGTTCAGTCGCCTCAAGTCGGGTGAGCGCCACGCGGATCGGGACGACGGTCGCAGCGATGCAGAGTAACGCCGCGGCCCCGAAGCCGATCATCATCTCCTGGATATCGAACGGCTCCGAACGCAGGCGGGCGTTCACGTAGCCGAACACCGGTCCCGCCTCGAGGATCACCACCGCCGCGATCATCGAGATCGACGCCATCATATACAACAGTCCGCCGAACGACGTCGGGATCTGCGCCGCGTTCTCGGTCTCGAACTGCGGGAAGAGTGTCCCGAAGCCGAGCGCCATCCCGGCGAGGGCGAACGTCATGAGCGTGATCGTCGTGACCGAGACGAAGAACATGAAGTCGCTCACCTGCAACAGATAGTCCGTCACCGCGACGATCCCCAGCGCGAGCACGAGCAGCGGGATCGTGCCGACCCAGAACTTCGCCCAGAGCAGATCCCGCACCGCCATCGGCGATGAACGGAGGAGCCACAACGTGCGCCCTTCGAGCGACACGCCCGGGAAGATGAAGCGTGCCGCGATCGAGGCGAGCACGAACCCAGCGAGCACAAGGTTCAGGAAGGGGATCAGGTTCACCAACAACATGGTGATCCCCTCACCCGTCAACGGGAGGAACTTGATGTTGAACACATACACCACCACCAGCACGGCGAGCAGGATCAGCTGGCTCCACTGCGTCGTATCGCGGAAGAAGAGCCGGATCTCCTTGAACACGAGCTCGCGTCGGAGCACGCCGAGCGGGGCGAGCGCGCGCATCCCCCAGCGCTGCATCGCGCCCGCGCGGGCCCATCGCTGCGCGCTCTCCTGCGCCTTCGAGTATCCCGTCGCGTAGAGCGCGCGGTGCAACAAGGCGCCAAGCACGAAGAGCGCGGCTGCCGTCGTCCACAGAAGATAGACCGCGAGCCAATCCGGGCGGTTCGTGAGATACCCCATCACCGCGCGCTGCAACCACTCGCTGGGCAGGAACGGTGAGGTCGGCGTCCGCAACACGGTGATGAAATCCACGAGCGAGCGGAATCCTTCTGGGCGCGCGAGCTGCTCCGGCCGCACGAGGCGGAACAGGAGCACGAGTCCACCCGCCGAGAGCACCGCGATCACGCTCAGGATGTCGCGGGTCCGCCGTGCGGGGAAGATGTTCACCAGCAGCAGGGTGACCGCACTCCCCACCACCGACGGGATCATCAGGAACGGGACGAACACTGCGAGGATGAAGGCGGCGCAGAGCCACCCGCCGTGATACGCGACGCCGAACGCGGTGAACATCGGGATCGACATCAACATCACCATCCAACTCGACACGAGACCCGTCTCGAGCAACTTCGCCCCGTACACGCGGAGCCAGTCCAGTGGCGCGCTCACGAGGATGTCGAGGTCGCGCGCCAGGAAGAAGCTCGAGAGCGCCGAGATCACGTTCGAGAGCACGAGGAGCGAGAGGAAACCGATCAGGATCATCCCGAGCAGCTTCCCCGCGAGCAGGGGCCCGATCTCCTCGACTGTCTTGAAGTACACGAGCAGGCGATAGGTCAGCCCGAACACGAACGCCCAGAAGAGCGCCCCGACGAACGCGAGTAGTCCGATGCGTGCGCCCTTGCCGCGTTCCTGCGCGGTGGCGCGCGCGCGGATCGTCAGCCACTTGGGCGTGAGGACGTGGAGCAGCGGTGCGTCAGGACGCACAGCGGGTGCCTCAGGCATCCAAGACGTCCATCAGGTCGCGCGCCGCATTCTCCCCGGTCAGGCGCAGGAAGATCTGCTCGAGGCCATCCGCGCCGTGTTGGGCCCCGTCGCGCAACTCCTGCATCGTCCCGGCCGCGCGGATCTTCCCGCCGGCGATGATCGCGAGCCGATCGCAGAGCGACTCCGCGACTTCGAGCGTGTGCGTGGAGAAGATGATCGTGTGGCCGCGGTGCGTGTACTCACGGAACAGATCCTTCAGGATGCGCGCGGCCTTCGGGTCGAGCCCCACCATCGGCTCGTCCACCACGATCACCGCCGGCCGGTGCACGAACGCACTCGAGATGATCAGCTTCTGCCGCATCCCGTGGCTGTAACTCTCCACCAACTCGTCCTGCCACTCCTCCAGATCGAAGAGCGCGAGGAGCTCGCGCGCACGATGCTCGACCTCCGCCCCCTCCTGCTGGTAGAGCCCAGCGACGAAGCGGAGGAACTCACGCCCGGTGAGCTTCTCATAGATGAAGGGGCGGTCAGGGATGAAGCCGAGGGCCGCCTTCGCCGCCACTGGGTCCGCCGCGAGATCGATCCCCGCGATGCGGATCGTACCCGCGGTCGGTTTCAGGATCCCAGCGATCATCCGGAGCGTCGTCGTCTTTCCCGCGCCGTTCGGGCCGAGGAAGCCGAACAACTCACCACGCCCCACCTGCAGGTCGATCGCATCGACCGCGGTGAAGTCCCCATACCGCTTCGTCAGACCGATCAGTTCGATCACCGGACCTCCAAGACCTGGATACGCAGATTCCCCACGAGCCGGAGGAGCTCCGTCTGCTGGGCGAGCCCGCCGACCACGAACCGGATGTGAGCCGCGTCCGCAGGGAACTGCCCGAACGTGGGGTCGACCGCGACCCACCGGTTCCCCAGCCACACTTCGGGCCACGCGTGGTAGTAGAACTTCCCATTCACGTACGCGAGGCCGGTCGCCGCGCGCGACGGGATCCCGAGTGCGCGAGTGAGCGCCACATAGAGCTGCGTGTGCTCGTTGCAGTCGCCCTTTCGCGTCCGAAGCACCTCGAGCGCGTTCGGCACGCTGAACGTGACGACCTTCTGCAGCGAGTCGTACACCCACCGATTGATCTTCTCCGCGAGCACGCGTGGGTCGCGGTCGTTCCCCGCGATCGCCACCGCGCGACGCACCATGTTCAGGTCGTTCGCCTGCAACAGCGGCTCCGACTGCAGCGTCGTCGCGAACCGCGTCTTGAAGTCGGGTGCCGGTGCCAGCAGCGACCACGACGGGGTCAGCGCCTCACGCCCTTCCTTGCGGATCGTGAGCGTGTCGCCCACCAGACGCTGCCGATCGCCGTCGAGGGTGTACCCACCCAGCGCGACGTTCTTCAGGACCACGCGCAATCGCTCGACCCGCTTCGCACCGATGATCGCGCCCGCGCCGATCGCGCTCCGTTCGAGGATGTCCGCACCGCCACCGCGCGCGGTGCGCGCCCCCGTGCCGCGCGTCCGATCGCGCGCGATCCGCCAGTTCTCGAACGCGAGCTCGTACGCCATCCGCGTCAGCACGATCCCACCCGGCTGTGCGGCCTGCACCACGCGCCCCTGCGCATCCACCCATCCGGTGAACCCTGCGCCATCCTCTGTCTCGATCCGCCACGCACGAACCGTATCGCGGAGGGCGCGCTTCCAGTCGCGCGAGACGGTGTCGAACGCGGCGGAGTCGTCGACGGTGAAGAGCGATTCCGCACGCACGATCAATCGCGCGGTCCGCTGCTGCATCGACCCCGGATCGATCGTCGGGATCGAGAAGCGGCGTCCGACCTTCGGGCGCTCGCCCAGCATCGCCGCCATCGGCACGAGCGTGGGGAGGAGGATCGGCCCCTGCACGCGCACGGTCTGGGTGTCCACACTCGCCCCCGGCGCGCCGAGCACATAGCGCACCGCGGTGTCGCCGACGGTGCGCCCCACCGCGCGGATCGGGTTCCCCGCCGCATCGATCTGCACATCGAAGTTCCGCAGCGCGAGGGCGCGCGAGAGCGTCATCGTCGAGCGCGCACTCGCGCGATAGTCCTGCCCCGCAACGTTCAGATCGGCGACGAAGTAGTCGACCACATCAATCTGGTCGGGTAAAGTGTCAATCGTGGTGGACGCGAACCCGATGTGCCGCCCGCCCTGTGAGACGGCGAAGAAGGTCGCCCCGGGATAGAGCTGCAAGGCGGCATCCGCGAGACGCGTCCCCCGACTCTGGAAGAACTCGCGCTGCGCGAGCAGGCCGAGTCCCACCCCCCACGCGACGAGGATCCCCGCCGCGGCCGCCACCCGTCGTGCGCCCCGCGTCATCGCCGCTGCGCGTCGCGGCTACGGCGATACGCGACCGCGGCATCCGCCGGGCGCCCGAGCCGATCCAACACGATCCCGACGCCTTTCCACGCTCGCCAATGCGAGGCGTCAAGCGTCGCCGCGCGCTCGAATGCCGCGAGCGCCGGCGCGAGTTGATCGACGTGATTCAACGCCTCACCCAAGTGGTACTGCGCGATCGCCGAGTCGGTGCGTGCGGCGGCCGCCCGCTGGAGCGGCTCCACCGCATCCTTCCACCGGGCGCGGCGGCAGGCGAGGATCCCCACCTGCAACTGCACCTCGGGATCGTCCGCCCGCAGCTTGATCGCCCGCTTCAACTCGGACTCGGCCTCGTCGTAGCGAAGCCGCGCGCCGAGCAGCGCCGCACGCACGCAGAGCATCGCCACCTCGTCCGCGCCCGACGCCACCGCGCGATTCACCACCGCGTGCGCACCCGCCGGGTCGCCGTGACGGTCGAGCGCCATCGCGAGCGCCTGTGCCGCCGCCGAGTCCTTCGCGTCGCGCGCCACCGCGCCCCGTAGCTCGTCGAGCTCGTTTCCCGTCTGCAAGGCGGGGATGGCTGGCGTGGCGATCACGGGTGTCGGTGCGCTCGGCGCGACCGGTGGCACCGGCGCACGCTCGACCGGCGCCCGCTCAGCGGCGGTCGGCATCGACGCGACGGCGACCGCCGGGGTCGGCGCCGGCGGCGACGCGATCGGCGAGGTGAGCGCGGAGTGCACCGGCGCATGGGAGCGCGACGGGATCGCATACTCGCTCGTGCGCGTGGTCGGCATCCCGCCCGGGACCGGGATCACGATCCCCTCGGTCGGCACATCGGTGGCCGGCATCGGGCCCCACGCCTCCGGGTGCTCGTCGAATCGCGTATCGCCCGCGAGCGGCGGCTCCCGGTAGACCAGCGGGACCTCGATGATCTCGTCGCTGTCGGTGCGCACACGCGCGGGCTCGACGGCGAGGAACGGGACGCCGTCCGTCACGCCGAGCAGGAGCTGCGCCGGGTCGAGCAGCGCGCGCGGATCAGGGCCCATCAGCCGCCCCTCAGGATGCGACACATTCGGTGAAATCTATCGGATGTGCCCACCCGGAGCCGGGCAGCACGACGCATCCGCTCCCTTGAATACACCCCCCGCGCCGGGCGACCTTTCCCAGCTTATGGCTGACGACGCGCTGATCGTTCGCGGGGCCCGCGAGCACAACCTCAAGAACGTCGACGTCACCATCCCCCGCGACAAGCTCACGGTGATCACCGGGCTGTCAGGGTCGGGGAAGTCGTCGCTGGCGTTCGACACGATCTTCGCCGAAGGGCAGCGGCGTTACGTCGAATCGCTTTCCGCCTACGCACGACAGTTCCTCGGCTTGATGGAGAAGCCCGACGTCGATGCGATCGAGGGGCTCTCCCCCGCGATCTCGATCGAACAGAAGACCGCAGGGCACAACCCGCGCTCCACCGTCGGCACCGTCACCGAGATCTACGACTACCTCCGACTCCTCTACGCACGCGCGGGCACGCCGCATTGCCCGAACTGCGGTCGCCCCGTGGAACGCCAATCGGCCTCCCAGATCGCGGATGTCGTCCTGAACGGCCCCGCTGATGCGCGCATCGAAGTGCTCGCGCCGCTCGTCCGCGGGCGCAAGGGCGAGTTCCGCGATCTCTTCGAGGACGCACGCAAGAAGGGGTTCGTCCGTGCCTACATCGACGGGGAACTCTACGATCTCTCTGAGCCACCCACGCTCAATCGCCGACAGAACCACGACGTCTCCGTGGTCGTCGATCGGCTCACGATCCGCGGCGAGGATCGCGCACGCCTCACGGACTCGGTCGAGACTGCGCTCAAGCTCGCCGAAGGACTCGTCGAAGTCGTGCGCTACGAGGGGAAGCAGGCGGTCCCGCAACTCTTCAGCGAGCGTTACGGCTGCCCCGACTGCGGCATCTCGCTCCCCGAGCTCGAACCGCGCCACTTCTCCTTCAACTCGCCCTTCGGCGCCTGCTCGTCCTGCAGCGGACTCGGCACACGGCGCACCGCGAGCCCTGAGCTCGTCCTCGGTGATCCGTCGATCTCCATACTCGAGGGCGTCGTGCTGCCGTGGGGGGAGCCCGACGGCTACCTTCGCCGCGTCATCCTCCCGGGGCTCGCGAAGGAGTTGAAGTTCGATCTCAACGCGGCGTGGCGCGACATCCCGCACAAGGCGCAGCACGCGCTCCTCTTCGGCACGCCGAAGAAGAAGGGCGAGAGCGAGGCGAAGTGGGAGGGGATCCTCTCCAACGTGCAACGGCGCTACCAGGAGACGGCGAGCGACAACGTCCGCCAGGAACTCGAAGAGTTCATGGTCGTCGGTCGCTGCACCGAGTGCGGCGGGCGCCGTCTCAAGCCCGACTCCCTCGCGGTCACACTGCACGGCCGCAACATCGGCGACTTCGTCGGTGACGCGGTGAACGATGCGCTCACCTTCGCGGAGTCGATCCCCCTGCGCGCTCCGGGCAAAGCGGGGCTCGATCCCGAGATCGCCGGACCGATCCTGA
>JAIETI010000185.1 GCA_019745365.1 Gemmatimonadaceae bacterium
CGTCGAGCCCACGCGTGGCGAACCCTTCGAAGCTCGCCTGGTAGCTCGCCGTGATCGCGACGTCGGCCCCCGCGCGGAAGTACTCCGCGTGCACGCGCTCGATCGCGTCCGGGGCATCGATGAGGGCGCGCGCTGACCAGAGCGTATCGCTGAGATCCACGCCCATACGCGACAGCTCGGTGGCGACACCGCCGTCGAGGACACGATACGAGGTGGGATGCAGTCGCATCAGCGCTCAACCGACGGGCGCGAGCGCAGGCTACTTCCCTGCCATCGCCTGCTGGCGGCGTCGCGCCAGCGCCGGCCAGTTGCGCAGCACCATGAGATCGCGGCGCCCTTCCGTCTCAACTCGCTGCATCAGGAACTCTTGGCCGCCCGGAAACACATCATACGCTACCGCGCGATGCTCCTTGCGGTACGGATCGAGAAAGAGCGTATCGCGCCGCACGACCTCCGCGCGCGCGTCGAGCGCTGCGAACATCAATCGCGCCGGCCCGCGATAGTAGATCCCACGTCCGTCGCGCGCCCACACCGGTTCTGACCCACCGCCGGCAGAGATCTGTACGCGTCCACCCGCACCCGCCACGGGACGCACATACACCTCGAAGTTCCCCGTTTCATCACTGGCGTAGGCCAGGTACGCGCCGTTCGGCGAAAAACGAGGCGTCTCTTCATCCGCAGCGGTGGCGACGAGTGGCTGCGCGACTCGTGGCGAGTCGGCAGGCGCCAGGAGGATCTCGCCGGGCGCGCCGTAGCCGAGGGTGCGAATCGCGATCGCGCCGCTCGCGGCGGAGATTGACGCGTCCTCAACGGGGTTGCGCGTGGTAATGGGAAGGGTCCGCCGCGGACCACTGAGATCGAATGGGATCCACGAGACGGTCCTTTGTGCACCTATGATCGACCCGGTGTTGTCGGATGTGCTGAGAAATCCGACCGACTTGCCGTCGGGGCTCCAGCCGAGGGGCCGCACGCCACTGTAGTTCGTGGTGAGTCTCGACATCGCGCGGCTCGCGAGATCCAACAGCCAAACATCGTAGCCGCCGGTTTCGCCCTCCACTTCCACCGCCACTCGGCGGCCATCGGGGGAGATGCGCGGCCAGCTATACCGTCTGGGCTCCGCGAGCGCGCGCTCCTTCCCCTCGCGATTGACCGCCACCAAGAGGGTGCGTCGACCGAAGCCACCGCTGCCGAAGATGAGCGTCCCCTCCTCCGAGACCGCAGCGCTGACCCCCGCGTTGCCTTGCTGCACGCCCTCGATGATCGTCACCGGCGGACCGGTGACGGCGCGACGAGACGCGGTGAACGGGTGCGCAACGAGCGTGCCCTGCTGGCCGACCAGCAGGAACCCGTTCGCGACCGCGAGCAGCCCTCCACCAATGCCGAGTCGCGTGACGTCTCCCTCGTCGACGCTGACGACAGCCACGCTGGTCGGCATCGGACCACCGCCTAGTGACGTAACGGTGAAGACAACATCGCGATCGCCAGGAAGAAAGCGCGCATCGCGGAACGTCTCGCCCGTTCCGGAATCGGGCCGGGCCACCAGGGCGCGCTCGCCCGCTCGCGTGACGCGCCAGATCGCGTTGTCGACTGTGATCAGGATGTCGCCGTGCTCCCCCCAGTCGGTCGGGGTGCCGCGCTCCGCGACGATAGTAGCAGCACCGCCAGTGGCGCCGACGCGCCTGACGCCCAAACCGAAGGCGGCGAACAGCAACTCGCTCCCCGTCGGGCTCCAGCGAACCATCGACGCACCTTCGGTGCCCCTGATGCGGCGAGGGATCGTGTCGTCGAGGGCGCGCACATAGACGACGGATGAGTTGTTGTACGATCCCACGTACGCGAGCTGAGTGCCGTCGCGCGATAGCGCGAACCGACGAAGGGCGTTGACCTCGATCAGACGCTGCGAATCGGGGATCGCCATCGTCAGTAGCGAAATCGGCGGCTCCGGGACGGGACGGTTCCATGCCCAGAGTGCCACCGCCGCGCTTGCCATCGTCGCGACGCTGAGCGCGACGGTCAGCGTGCGGGCACGTGACGTCGCTGCTGGCGGCACCGACGACTCTGCCGCGTGAGCCGCGGTAAACGCGGCCGTGGCCTCGGGGTGCTGCAGCGCATGCGCGAACTCGGTCGCGGTCGCCCAGCGATCGGCGGGGAGCTTGGCGAGCGCGCGCAGCACCGTCGCCTCCACATGACGCGGAATGGTGTCGCGCACCGCCGACGGGTTGCTCGGTCGCTCGGTGAGCACCTTGGCCACGATCGCTTGCACCGTGGCACCTGTGAAGGGCGGCTCGCCGGTGAGCATCTCGTACATCACCGCGCCGAGCGCGTACAGATCGCTCCGCGCATCGATGGTGCGCTCCCCCATCGCCTGCTCGGGGCTCATGTACTGCGGCGTGCCGAGGCTCAGCCCCGTCTGCGTCATGCGCGTGCCGCCCGCACTCTGCACGGCGAGCGCGATGCCGAAGTCCGCCACGACAGGGCGCCCGTCGTGTAGCAGGATGTTCTCCGGCTTGATATCGCGGTGAATCACCCCCTGCCTGTGCGCGTAGCCCAGCGCATCGGCCACTTCACCCGCGATGCGGAGCGCGGCATCAAGCGGGAGCTGCTTCTCGCGGTCCAGCCGCTGCCGCAGCGTCTCGCCCTCCACGAGCGGCATCACATAGTAGAGCAAACCGTCGGCGTCGCCGCTATCGAGCAGCGCAAGGATGTTGGGGTGCTGCAGCCGCGCCGTCGTGCGGATCTCGCTCAGGAACCGTTCGGCCCCCAGCGCTGCACCCAGATCGGGGTGGAGCACCTTGATGGCGACGTCGCGCTCGTGTTTGAGATCCTGCGCGAGATACACCGTGGCCATCCCACCCGCGCCGATCTCTCGGGTCACGCGGTAGCGGTCCGCGAGGGCGGCGGTGAGGAGAGTGAGCGAGTCCGTCATAGACGAAATCTGTTGGGCGGCAACGCGGTTGGCGAGCAGAGGAACGCCACTGGAGGCGACCTCTCCCTCACCGCCGCTGCAGGATCGGATCCGGCACCACACGCACGCTGCCCGTCGCGCGCGCCTCGCCCACGCGCACCTCGACGGTGTAGATGCCCGCCACCGCGTCGGCAAGATCGCCCGACTCGCGCTCCGCCTGAAGATCCCAGGCAAGGGTGTTGACTCCCCTGCTGATCACAGCATCCCACCGCCGCACCACCTTGCCCGTCGAGTCGCTCACACTGACAGCCGCCTTCCCCGCCGCGATGCTCGCGAGCTGCATGCGCGCCGCGTTCCGCCCGCGGCGGTCACCCGGCACCGTCTCCCACGGGAAGTAATCGCGCGTCACCGTGCGGATCGGATAGAGCCGCAACGACTCCGACGCCGGCATCGCCGCGCGATCGCGGATCGGGACGAGGTCGATGATCCACGCACCTCGGCCATGCGTGCCGATCACCAATTCACTCTCGCGCGACTGGACCGTGAGATCCTGCACCGGCGTCGATGGCAGCGTGCCGTTCAGCGATTCCCACCGCCCGCCACGATCACGCGAGGCATACACACCGAGGTCGGTGCCCACGTACAGCAGCCGATCATCGAGCGGATCCTCTTTGATGACGTTGACCGAGTGCATCGGGAGATTCGCGGCGATCGAGCGCCAGCTTCGTCCGGTGTCACTCGACATGTACACGTAGGGACGCGTGTCGTCCTCGCGGAAGCCGGTGAAGCTCACGTAGATCCGCCCCGCGTCGTGCGCCGAGAGCGTGACACGGCTCACCCACTTGCGAGGAAGTCCGGCATCGATGCGCCGCCAGTTCGCGCCGCCGTCGCCGGTGAGCCAGAGGCGCCCCGTCTCCGTGCCGCCGGCGAGAAGGCCACGGACGCGCGGAGACTCCATGAGCATCGTGATCGCGCCAGTCGGCGCGGTGGACCGGTCCGCACCGGGCGGGTCCCCGAGTTCGCCACTGACCGCGGTCCAGGTGGTGCCGCGATCGATCGACTTGAGCACCCGGTTCCCGCCGGCGTACAGCGTGCGCGGGTCGTGCGGTGAGATGAAGAACGGGGTGTACCAACTGAAGCGCAGCGGAGCTTCTCCCTTGGGCAAGCGAGGCCGGATGCTCACGCTCGACGGCCCGCCACTCAGCACCGACGCGCCGGTGATATCCATGCGCATCATGTCGCCGTTCTGGTGCTCGTAGTACACGTAGCGATCGTCGGTGGGATCGAGCAGGGTCACATAGCTATCGCCGCCGGTCCAGCGATCGAGGTACACACTTCGCCACGGATCCGGCACAGCATCGTCGAGCGACGCGGTGCTCGGCCCATAGATCGCAGCGTCGTCCTGCGTTCCGGCGAAGACGCGGTAGGGGCGCTTGTCGTCGGTCGACACGAAATACATCTGTGTGACCGGGATGTTGTTCAGGTGCAACCAGCTCGCACCACCGTCGTGCGACATGAAGAGCCCGCCATCATTGCCGAGCAGAAGGCGCTCGGGGTTCGACGGATCGATCACCAGCTCGTGGTGGTCGAGGTGCAGTGCGCGACCGTCGGTGTCGTGTAGTCGAAGGATGCGGTCGCCGAACCGTCGCCACGTCGCACCGCCGTCGAACGACTCGAAGCCGCGATTGCCGAGGATGTAGAGGTGATCCGCGTTGCGTGGGTCCACGCGCACATCGGTGAACTTCCAACCGAAGGTGCCGAACACGTCGTACAGGTCGACCGTGTTCACCTTGCGCCAATGCTCGCCGCGATCGTCGGAGCGATACACACCGCCACCAACGTAGGGTCGGTCCTTCACCGTCGAGGGCGCGCGGTCGTCGAGAAAGAGGTAGAGCACCTCGGGACGGTTCGGCGCCACATCGATGCCCGCCCGACCGAGGAGCCCGGCCGGCAGTCCCTCGCGGATGTGTCGCCACGTGCTTCCGCCGTCGGTCGACTTGAAGAGCCCACCGCGCGTGCCCGCCTCGATCTGCCACGCCCACGCGTAGAGCGTGCGTGGGTCGGCGGGGTCCATCGCGGTATCGATCACGCCGGTGCTGTCATCGATGAAAAGCACCTGCTCCCAGTGTGAGCCGCCGTCGGTGGTGCGAAACACGCCGCGTTCGCGATTGGCGGACCACTGCCGCCCCATCGCGGCCACGTAGACGACGTTCGGATCGCTCGGGTGGATCAAGACCTTCCCGATGTGATGCGTCTCCGCGAGCCCCATCGGTTGCCAACTGTTTCCAGCATCGACCGACTTGAAGACGCCGGTGCCAGGATACGCGTACCCCGCGTAGCGCGGTTGCGCCTCGCCGGTGCCCACCCAGACGACGTTGGGATCGCTCTGCGAGACGGCGACGTCGCCGATCGCGAAGGCGCTCTGCTGCTCGAAGATCGGCCGCCAGGTGAGGCCGTTGTTCACGGTCTTCCAGAGATTCCCTGACCCTACGCCCGCGTAGATGGTGCCGGTGTTCCCCGGCGGGATGGCGATCGCTTCGACGCGCGCACCGATCTTCACGGGTCCCACCGGGCGCCACGCGAGCCCGCGGTACCATGAATTCTCGGTGAGCGCCTGACGCTCAGCCCACGCGGTCGCGCGTTCGGCGGCGGTGGTGGCCTGCCCCGCGACGGCGGCGGGGACCGCGAGCGCGGCGAGAAGTGGACCGACGGCACGCAGGCGGGCGAGGGCAGTCATGTGGATTCTGAGGGAGGTGACGGCGTCGAGCGGTCAATGATGCGTGTCGAGTCCGGCCGCGGCAACGCTGTCCTTTCCGCACGACCTGCCCTCGCCGGACAGCCGCCAACCCCGCATTCTTGTGGATGTCAATTGCCTCTCGCCTAACATGACCACCCCCGATCGCCTCGCCGCCGCCCTGATCGACCGCTACCGCATCGAGCGTGAACTCGGCGCGGGTGGGATGGCCACCGTCTATCTCGCGGCAGATCTGAAGCACGACCGCAAGGTCGCGATCAAGGTCCTGAAACCGGAGTTGGCGGCGGTGCTCGGTGTCGAGCGGTTCGTGGTGGAGATCAAGACCACGGCGGCGATGAGTCACCCGCACATCCTCCCGCTCTTCGACTCCGGCACCGCCGACGGCTTTCTCTTCTACGTGATGCCGTACATCGAAGGGGAGACGATCCGGGAGAAGTTGAACCGCGAGACGCAGTTCGGCGTCGAGGAGTCGGTGCGGATCGCGCGCGAGGTGGCCGACGCGCTCGACTACGCGCATCGCCACGGGGTGATCCACCGCGACATCAAGCCCGAGAACATCCTGCTGCACGACGGGCGCGCGATGGTGATGGATTTCGGGATCGCACTCGCGGTGTCGGCGGCGGCGGGCGGGCGGATGACTGAGACGGGACTCTCGCTTGGCACGCCGCACTACATGTCGCCGGAACAGGCGACGGCCGAGAAGGAGATCACCGGGCGGAGCGATCAGTACTCGTTGGCCAGTGTGCTCTACGAGATGCTCGCCGGGCAGCCGCCGCACATCGGTGGCGCGGCGCAGCAGGTAATCATGAAGATCATCACCGAGCAGGCCACGCCGGTGAACACGATGCGCAAGAACGTCCCGGCCAATGTCGTGGCCGCGCTCGCAAAGGCGCTCGAGAAGCTCCCCGCCGACCGATTCGACAGCGTGCGGGCATTCGCCGACGCCCTCGCGAGCCCGCAGTTCGCCACGACGACGGCCACGACGTCGTGGCGCGCCGGCGCAGGCGGCGGCGTGTCGACGCGCGCGTTCGCACTGACCGCAGCAGTCGCCGGCGTTGCGGCGCTCGCGGCGGCGTGGTCGCTGACACGCCCCGAGCCGCCGAAGGTCGTCACTCGCGTCACCTTGGCGCTGCCGGAGGGCCAGCGGCTCGCCGACGCCTTCACGCAGTGGCGCCTCGCGCTGTCACCCGATGGGCAGACGGTGGTGTACTCGGGAGGACCGGCGGATCGGCCGAACACGCAGCTCTGGGTCCGCAGGCTCGACGAACTCACCGCGACGCCGCTCGACGGCACCGAAGGCGCGATGAACCCGGCATTCTCGCCAGACGGCCAGAAGATCGTCTTCGTCGTGGCCAACCCCTCGCGGACACTGCGGGTGGTGCCCGTCGCGGGCGGCCCGACCGTCGCGCTTACCGACTCGCTCGTCGACATCGGCGGCACGAGTTGGAGTAGCGACGGCTACATCTATTATGACGGCACGCTGCGCGGCGACGGCATCGCGCGCATCCGTGCGTCCGGCGGCACCCCCGAGGTCGCGACGCTGCCTGATACGGCCGCCGGCGAGCGCTATCACGTCAACCCGAGCGCCCTACCGGACGCACGCGGAATCCTGTTCACGGCGTTCAAGGGTTTCGACCTCGATGCCGCCGACGTCGCTGTGCTCGACGCCAAGACGGGGAAGCACACGATCCTTGTCCACGGCGTGCTGGGACGGTACTCCCCCTCGGGGCATCTCATCTACGTGACCGCCACCGGGACGATGATGGCGGTGCCCTTCGACCTCGCATCGCTCCGCGTCACTGGGGAGGCGACGGCGATCGCCGAGGGGGTATCGACGCGCGCGATATCGCGCGCGGAGGTGCAGCTCTCTGCGACCGGAACCCTGCTGTACACTGCGGGAACGGGCGGCCGCGGCGAGAGTGAGCTCGTCTGGCGAGGGCGGGATGGCCGTGAGTCGGCCGTCGATTCCACCTTCACGGGGCGGTTCGTGGGCGGGCGACTCTCTCCGGACGGAAGGCGGGTCGCGGTGGTGCGCTCCGATCATGGCGGCAACGCACTCCTGATCAAGCAACTCGACCGCGGACCATCGATGAAGATCGTCGATGGCGTCACGGGCGTCATGTGGGAGGCGGATGGCCGCTCGCTGCTCATTTCCGGCCTGCGTGGACTGGAGCGCGTCCCCGCCGACGGGAGTCGGCTTCCGCAGTTGATCACCGCGAAGCTACCGCCGTTCAGCTTCGGGACGCTTTCCCCGGACGGCAAGCAAGTGGTGTTCGCGTACCGCGGCCCCCTCACGCAGTACACGATCGGCGACTCCGTCGCCCGATCACTCGGCGACCTGTCCGCCTCGCGCCCGGATTTCTCGCCGGACGGCCGGTGGCTCGCGTATTCATCCCAAGCATCAGGTCGATGGGAAGTGTTCGTCGTCCCCTTCCCTAACGTCGACGCCGCGCGGTATCAGGTGACGACTACTGTCGGGGGCCTCACGCCGCGCTGGTCGCTCGACGGCCGATCGCTCCGCTTCTCGGCGGAGGGAGGCACGAACCTGATGCGTGTCCCGGTGACCATCGGCGAGCGATTCACCTTTGGGACGCCGCAACCGGAGTTCACGCTCCCCCCCGGCAGCTGGGTGATCCCCGCGCCGGACGGCCGATTGCTCATGACGCGACCGGTCGGTCACGCGGCGGCGCGCAATGACGAGATGATCCTCGTGGTGAACTTCGCGGAGGAGTTGAGGGCGAGGTTTCGGGGGAAGTGAGCTTGTTCCACTCGCACGCATTCGCTCGTTTGAGAGCGCTCTCCGGAAGGCGCGACCTTGCCATCGCCGCGTTGGTCGTGATGAGCGTGGCGCTCGCGACGCTCGTCTGGCCGCTGGTGCGGCTCCCCTTCTCGAATCCGCTCGGGATCATGGGCTTCAACGTGCGCGCCGGATTCAACCCGGTGAACAACGTTCTGCGCTATCTGCTCTTCATCAGTCTTCCGAGCCTTGCCTTCCAACTCGGCGGCGGGGCGCGGTTGCGGTGGGAGCATCAGCCCACCACGACGGTCCCGGAGATGCCCACGCCCCTGAGGCGAGTGGGGAGCGCCGTCGTTTTCGGCTGGGCCATCGCCACGGCTTTGGTCGTCGTTGAAACGACTTGGATCGCAACACCGCTCGACTTCCTCCACGACGGCGAGAAGCTGAGCGCCGCATACAACTATGTGCGCACGGGCCGACTGTGGACTGGGAGCTTTTTCGTCCATGGCGTGGTCTACGATCAGCTGCACACCGCGTGGAGCTGGCGTTTCTTTGGCGTCGAGAGCATTGGCGCGATGCGGATTGCGGAGGCGGCCTGGAGTGCACTGCTGCCAATCGTCCTCGCGGTGTTCCTCCTGACGATCGCGATGACGCTCCGTCCGCACGTCGGACCGTGGCGTTCGTTCGCGATCGTCCCGAGTGGCATCCTCGTCTACGTCGCGAGCGAGCGTCGCCTGCAGTACCTCGACGTTCGCGATGTGTACGCGTTGCTCGCGGCGACGGTCCTTCTCTTGTCTGTCGGCAGACAGCGCGTGTCGGCGCCGCTCTCGTCGCTCGCGGGGTTCGCCGGTGCGCTCGGGATGTTCAACACGATCGAGCGGGGCGCGTACGTCCTCATCGCCGGCGCCGCCTCGATCGCCTTCCTCACGATCGGCGGCGACCGCCGAGGCGCCCGCACGCACGCGTTCGGCTGGTCGGTCGGCGTGCTCACGGGAGTGCTCGGCGCACGCCTCGCGTTCGGCCATGATGAGATCGTGGCGTTCGCCGCGAACCTACGATTCTGGATCACGTCGAAGGAGCTCATGGACGGTCTGGCCTATCCGACGCCGTTCTCGCGAGCTGGCCTGGTCTTCACGACACCGCTGGTCCTCAACGCGGTGAATCTACTGGTGTTCTCAGCGAGGCTCCCGCGCTATCGGCGCGAGGGAGCGGCCCGCCTCGCCGCCGTCCATGGACTCCTCGTGGTCTTGGCGATCGTCTATCTCCGCAGTGCGCTTGGCCGCGCTGATGCGCCGCACGTGATGTACGCCGCCGCCCCCGCGTACCTCGTCTTCGTCGTCACCCTCATGCTCTGCGCTCCGAACCGGGCTGTGCGTCCGCTCGCCCTCATGCTGACGCTCGCGCTCGCGGGCGTCGGGCTGCGGGAGATGATCCAACGCGCAATCGACTTGCCGCGCTTCTCGACATTCGTCGCGCGCACCCAGGCCTTCGCAGGGCTCGGAGACGAACACTTCCTCGGCCGAGCGGACCAGCAGGCGCTCACAAGATTGCGGACACAGTTCGCTGAAGAACCCTGCTCGTTCGTCTATCCGATGTCGCCCGCCTGGCACTATCTCCTGCGCAAGCCCTCCTGCTCGCGATTCTACTTCACTTGGTTCGCCACCGCGCGACCGCACCAAGCGGAGGTCATCGCCACCCTTGAGCGCGTGACACCCGGCGTCATCCTGTGGGACGGCCCTCCCGGACAACCGGAGGCGGAGGCGTTCTCGCGCGCGGAGTTGTATCCTCTCCTTGATGCGTACTTGCGCGCGCACTACGCCCCGGCGGAGCGGACGGCCGGCATCACCGTGGCTCGCGCGCTCGGCAGTGGTGGCCGCGAATGAGGGGGAGGACACGATGAGATGGCCGTTCCGCAAACAGCACCCGATTGTAACGACCGAGTGTTCGGCCGACATCAGCGATGCACGCGCTACGGACCACACGATCGATGTGGTGTGCAGCGCCTACAAGCGTCCCGGGCCACTACGGGTCCTCGTGCAGTCGTTCCTCAACCAATCCGACGGGAACTGGCGGTTGCACGTGCTCCATGACGGACCGGACGTGGAGTTTGATCAGGTGCGGGCGGCCTTCGCGCCCCACTCCGAGCGCGTCCGATTCAGCTCAACGCCCACAAGGCACAACGACTTCGGGCACTCACTGCGGGCGATCGGACTACAGGAAACCGCCGGCGACTACGTCCTGATCACGAACGATGACAACTACTACCCGCCGACGTTTCTGGCGTTCGTGAACACGGCGATCAGCGCCTGTCATCCGGACGCGGTGATGGTCGACATGGTCCACAGCCATACGAATCCTGGCTCGCGGCAGCAGCTCTCCCACTGCATTTTTGCCACGGAGTACGCACGCCGAGAGGTCGACATGGGCGCTGTGCTCGTGCGAGGCGATCTTGCACGCCGCGCGGGGTTCCGCGACAAGTCCTTCGCCGGCGACGCGACGTATTTCGAGGATGTCGCGGCGCAAGCCGGCGACGGTTTTCGAGTCGCAAAGATCCCGCGCGTGCTCTTTTACCACAATTAGCTGACCCACGCCCCTGTTACCGCTTCACGAACCTCGCCAGTCCAAGCTGCGCCAAGTGCGCCTTGAACCGCGGCTCCTCTCGCAGCGAGTCAAAGGCCGGGTTCGTCAACAGGTGGATCACCGCGTCCTCGCGGCGCCGGATCGCGATATCAAGCCACCGCAGCGCCGCCTCGCGCTCGCCGAGCTTCCCGTAGTCGAAGGCGAGGTAGGTCGCGAGGAAGAACGACGCCGACGACGTCGGCTGCACCTCTTGCCGCAGGCGTTGTTGGATCTGCGCGCGCGTCATCGCCTGCATTCCACCCTTCGCGAACGCCGCGCGAAGCTCCTCGATCTCCGCCGTCGGAATCCCGCGCAGCGTCATCGCGCGCCACCGCTGCTCCGCACTCTCGCGATCGCGCCCTTCCGCCTCCAGGATGTCCGACATGATCATCGGAAAGGCGAACCAGTTCGGGTCGATCTGCAGTCCGTCGTTCAGCACGCGCCGCGCCTCATCGACGCGCTTCAGTCGGATAAGCGGGTGACTGAGATCGGCGCGGATGGCGAGAGAGAACGGGTCGAGCTCCAGCGCGCGTCGCAGCTCCGCGATCCCTTCGGGTTCGCGTTGCATCAGCGCGAGGAACTCGCCGTACCAGTGATGCGCCTGCGCCGAGTTCGGGTCGAGCCGGATGGCTTCGCGGAATTCACGATCGGCGTCATCCCAGCGCCATTCGAACTTGTAGCGGAGGAACGCGAGCGAGAGGTGCGCCTCCGACGACGCGGGATCGAGCGCGATCGCGCGCTCCGCATTCGCCTTCGCCCGTGGATAGCGATACTCGGGGGGGAGTCCGGACATCGCGAGGTTGTAGCAGTCTGCGAGCCCCGCGTACGCTCGGGCGAACTGCGGGTCGAGGGCGATCGCCCGCTCATACAGCGTGATGGCCTGCCGCACCATCTCGGGCGTGCGGCGTTGCCACCGTTCGCGCGCCTGCAGGAAGAGGTCGTACGCCGCGCCGCTCTGCGTCTCCCGTCGTCGGAGGCGGTCACGGTTGGCCGGTGACGCCGCGAGGCGCAGTCGCACGGCGATGCGCTCCGCGATCTCGTTCTGCACCGCGAGCAATTCGGCGGCGGTCGTATCGAACGTCCATTCCCAGAGCCGGTCACCGCGGCGCACCCCGGTCAGTTGCGCGGTGACGCGCAGGCGATCGCCCGCGCGCTGCAGGGTGCCGGTGAGAACGGCCCGCGTCCCGAGGCGACGGCCGGCCTCGAATGGGCCCTCGTCCCGCCGGATCGCCGCGAGCGGCGGCACCCGGAGTGAGGTCGCGCTCCCGAGTCGCATCGCGATGGCCTCAGCGAGCCCAGCCTCGAGGTAGCGCTGATCGCCGCCCGGCTCGACCGCTTGGAAAGGCATGATTACCACCGAGTCGATCGGCCCCTGGGGGCGCCACGCCAACCAACCCACCACCGCGACGATGACGAGCGCGACGGACACCGCGATCCAGAGCGCGCGCGACTTCCGCCGCTCAGCGGGCGGTGAATCTTCCGTCGGCACGGAGGGTGGCGTGGCACCCAGGCCTTCGAGCTCAGCGACGAACCGATAGCCGTGGCCGCGAACGGTCTCGATGCACGAGGGCTCGCCCTCGATGTCCAAAACCTTTCGGAGCGCGGCGACATGAAAGGCGATGTTCCCCTCTTCCACGATCGCGTCGGGCCAGACCGTCGCGAGGATCTCCGACTTCGACTGCAGCTTCGGCGCCCGGGTGACTAGGAGCGCGAGCACCTCGAGCGCCTTGGCATGGAGCGCCACCGCCTCGCCGTCGCGCGAGAGCCGATACTCAGCGGGCTCGAACTGCCACCGCCCCCATCTATAGATGGTGCCGCTCACGCCCGCCCCCCTACGAGGAGGCAGGTACGATCGACGGGCGCGAAGGGGAGACCGCTAGGCAAAATCCTAGATTCCGGCTGATAAATGGAGAATAAAGAAACGTCTGCGGCGCAGTACAGGACGAAGGAGGAACGTCTGGTGATTTTGCCCCGTCGCCGCGATGGCGTCCCCCAAACCACCTTCGTTCCGGAGGCTGTTGTAATGAAGCACCGCAAATTCCTGCTTGCCACCGTCGGGTTCCTTGCTGCGTGCGGCGAGGCACTCACACCCACCCAGCCCAGCGCAAAGTCGGAGCTCGCGCTGAGCGGCGCACCGGCGGCCAACTCGGCAGCCTCCACCAGCGCGACCTTCACTACGGTCGGAGCGACGACCTTCACCGTGCCTGCCGGGGTGACATCGCTCGATGTCGTCGCGATCGGCGGCGGTGGAGGCGGGTCAATCTACGTTGGCGGCGGGTCGGGAGCGAGAGTCACCACGACGTTGGCCGTGACACCGGGTCAGGTGCTCGATCTGTTCGTCGGTGGTGCCGCCAGCCCAAGCACGAACTGGAGTGTCGGCGGTGGCGGTAGCAGCTCGATCAGCTCGGGAGGCACGCCACTCGTGATCGCCGGTGGCGGCGGTGGCGCTGGGCAGAATGGCCCCGGCGGATCGGCCGGAGGCGTCAATGGCGCCGGTGGCGCTGGCGTCAGCGCGTTCAACTCCGGACGGCGCGTCTATCCCGGGACCGGGGGCCAGGGCGGCAGCGGTGGAACCGGTGGCGCTCGTGGTGGCGGAAACACCGACTATGGCATGATGTACGGTGGCACGGGCGGCGACGGCAATGGCGGCAAGGGTGGCGACGCCGGCACCGTGGGCGGCCTTGGCGGTCCGGGAACGGGGATCGGCGGCGTCGGTGGCTTCTACGGCGGCGGCGGTGGCGGCGGATACGGCGGTGGTGGTGGCGGTGGCACCGGATCGGGCGGTGGCGCGGGCGGTAGCTTCGGTCCAGCGGGCACAGTCTTCGCCCCGGCCGGCAACGGCGGTCCTGCGGGTGGACCTGGGCGCAACGGCTCGATCGAGATCAGCTACGCGTCCTCCATGCCGACCACGACGACCGTCTCGTTCGGCACCGGCCCGTTCGTCTATAACGGCAGCGCGTTCACGGCGACTGCATCGGTCAGCCCGGCTGAGGCCGGCGAGGCGACGATCACCTACTCGGGCGACTGTGTGAACGCGGGGACGAGCTGCACCGCGACCGCGACGTACGCAGGTGGCGGTTCGTTCGAGGCGAGCAGCGCGAGCGTGAGCATCACGATCGCACAGGCACCGACGACCACATCGGTCTCGTTCGGGACCGGGCCGTTCACATACAATGGAAGCGCCTTCACCGCGACCGCATCGGTGAGTCCTGCCGCCGCGGGCGCGGCGACGATCGCGTACTCCGGCGACTGCGTCAACGCCGGCACGACGTGCACCGCCACGGCGACGTACGCGGGCAACAGCAACTTCCTGGCGAGCGCGGCGAGCACGGGGATCACGATCAAGCTGCCCGTGGCGACCTCGAGCGACATGTGCAAGCAGGGCGGCTGGCAGTTCACGACGGATGACCTCGGCAACCGCTTCAAGAATCAGGGTGACTGCGTCAGCTTCGTGGCCACCAAGGGGAAGAACAAGGGCGCCGTCTCGCCGTAAGTGAACCCCTTCGCTAGGTGAGTGCTCGCGGCGCGAGCCCTCACCTCGACCAGACCCTCGTGTGCGGCATCGCCATTCCGGCGGCCGCCACGAGGGTTTGCCGTTCCGCGCATTGCTTGCCGTGCGCTCTCGCCGCATCCTTCTCGCAGTCGCCGCCGACCCACGCTGGCGTTCTGGTCATCCTTGGAGGGCATGCGTGCGTCACTTCGGTCTTCGGAAGAGGCTCAAAGATTGGCTGTTCTCGGAGCCGCGGATCCTGAGGTATCTCGAAGATCCGCGCGAGTACGGCATGGCGCGGTGGCGCCGTCTGCTCGCGAACGGCTTCGTCCCCAAGGTCTTCTACGACATCGGCGCCAACGACCCCCTCGCCCCAGAGGGGCAACAGACGGTCTTGAAGCCGCTGATGCCAGCGACACGCTTCTACCTGTTCGAAGCCATGGCGAAGCACGAGCCGGCGCTCCGACGCAGCGGCGAACCGTTCGCCCTCGGCGTGCTCGGCGCGACCGACGGTGCGCAGGTGACGTTCTACGAGACGAAGGCCTTCGCGCCGGGCTCCGGCGACTCCTACTACCGAGAGCGCACCGCCTTCTACGACGCATCGGTGATCGTCGAGTCGGTGCACACCGTTCGTCGCCTCGACACCGTCGTCCGTGAACGCGGGTGGCCCTTGCCGGACTTCATCAAGCTCGACACGCAAGGATCCGAACTCGACATCCTGCGCGGCGCTGGCGACTGCTTGACCTCCGCTCGGGGGTTGCAGCTCGAATGCAGCGTGCATCGGTACAATGAGGGCGCGCCGCTGATCGGTGAGATGCTGCGATTCGCGGAGGAGGCTGGGTTTCGCGTGTACGACATCGCCCAGTTCCACTTCAACGAGCGCAAAGAGATCCTTCAGATGGATATCGTCTTTCTACGTGATCAGCTTCTGCGCGACGGCGAGTGACGGAGGGCTGAAGGGTCGAGCGCGTGTTCGCACCGACGATCGGTTGTCGTTTTCTTTTGGACGTTGCGCCGCGTCAGGGCGCCTTGGGAGCCGGCGGCCCCTTCGGGTGCTTCGCACACACCGGCGGCTGCTCCGCGCTCCACGCCATCGCGGTGATGCGCCACCCGGCACTCGTGCGCACCATCGTGAACACATCCGCGCCACAGTGCGACCAGGCGCCGTCGATGTAGAGATCGTAGGGCATCCAGACCATCGCGACCCCACCGCTCACCATCGCCGTCGGGTTGAATCCCCGCTCGATGACCCCGCTGATCGGCGCGGCGCGCTGTTCCGCTCGCGTGCGTACGCGATAGGTGGTCGCCCCGTCGCGCGTGCGCGTCGGAAAGAGCACCGCTTCGGGCACGAAGAGATCGGTCAGCGCGATCGCGTCGCCCTTCGTGATTGCGGTGAGCGCGGAGTCTGCCACGGCGATCGCTGCGGCGCGTGGGTCAGTGTTCTGCGCCGAGGCCGGCCGCGCCAGCGAAATGCTCAGCAGGAAGAACGTGAGTGTTCGGTAACGCATCGGTGTACCATGGAAATGGGTCATGTGCATTGCGACCGACAGCACGCGAGGACGCACGTCACGCTGCTACCGGGTCAACACCGTCGCGAGCAGCACGGCGCCCTGCGAATCCTTGCGCATCCGGTCGTAGCGCGCATTGCCGATAAACCCAGCTGTCCACGGGTCGTGCAACGCGATCGCGCGCTGCATCACCTCGAGCGCTTCGGCGCGTTCGCCGATCTCGAGTAGCGCGACGGCGATACTGCCCAGTGGAGGCAACGCCCGCGTTCGCCCCTGCCGCAGCCGATCGAGCGTCGCGCGCACCGCCGTCGTATCGCCGGCGCGCGCCAGCGCATACGCGAGCATCCCGTGATACTCCGTCGCAGGGAGCGCCGGCAACAGCGCCACCCGGCGCTGCATGATCGCCACGGCCTCCCTGGTTCGCCCCAGGCCGAGCAGCGCCTCGGCTTTCGCCATCCACGCGGGCGCGAAGGTGGAGTCGAGCCTAACCACGATGCTTGCGACCGAGTCCGCGGCCGCGTGCTTACGGTCGTAGAGGTGGATCTGCGCATCCCAGGTGCGCACCACGAGTGAGGCGGGCTCCAACGCCTGGGCGCGCGCCACGTAGCGATGCCCCTCCGCGATGCGACCACGCCAAGAGAGGTGCAGCCCCTGCCAACCCCACGCCGTCGCGAGCGTCGAGTCGAGCGCGAGTGCACGCTCAAGCGCGCGGTCGGCCTCCCCCAGCCGTCCCTGCGCGCCCCGCACCCACCCGATCGCGGCGTACGCCTCAGCGATCGTCGCATCCATCGCGATCGCGCGCTGTGCGGCCATCATCGCCTTCGCGTATCGCGCGTCGGTGTCGTTGAGGATGTAGTTGCCAGAGATGGCGTACGCCATCGCCAGCAGTGCGTGGCCACGTGCGAACGCAGGATTGCGCTTCGCCATCGCCTCGAGGATCGCGATCGCCTGGGTGAGACTCTCCGCACTCCGGCGATTGAACAGCACCTGTGCTTGAAGGAATTGTGCGTACGCCTCGGGGTCAGCGGTCTCCATCCGCGCCGAGCGCTCCCCGGTTCCCCCGCCCGCCGTCGCTCCCGCCTCGGCGAGCGCACCGCCGAGCTTCCCGGCCACCGCAAGCGCGATCTCGTCCTGCACCGCGAAGATGTTCGCGATGGGTCGGTCGTACTTCTCCGTCCACTGCACCGCACCGTCCGACGCCGCGAGCAATGACACATTGATCCGGATCTGACCGGCCGCGCGTTGCACCGTGCCCGTGAGCATCGAACTCACACCGAGTTCCCGCGCCACCGCGCGCTCATCGAGTCCCTTCGCCAACAGCGACGCCGCGCTCGTACGGCCGATCACCCGCACGCCGGTCTTGGCGAGCGCTCGCGTCATCTCTTCGGCCAGCCCGATGCCGAAGTAGTCGTCGGACTTCTCGCCGCCCAGGTTCGTGAGCGGAAGCACCGCGACGGAACGACCCGCGGGATCCTCCGCAGCGGGACGAGCGGTGCCGCGCGCTGTGCCAGTGCGCTCACGCACGCTGAGCCACGCGGTCAGCCCGACGACGCCGAGCGACAGCGCTGCAAGCACGAGGCGCCCTCGCGTCGCGCGACCACCCGTAGCTCCGCGACGCACCGGCGACTCCGGTGGGACGCTGCTCGGCGTCAACACGGCATCGAGTTCACGCAGCACCGCGTCGGCGTCCGTCGGCCGCGCCTGCTGGTCCTTCTCAAGGCACCGCATGACGAGACGCGCCAAGGGCGGCGGCAGAGCCGGCTGCCGCTCACCGAGGGCGCGCGGTGCCTCGGCGAGATGCGCGGCCATCGTACGTTGCGCGTTCTCCCGCACGAAGGGCGGCTCTCCTGCCAGGAGCTCGTACGCGAGGCATCCCCACGAGTAGAGATCCGCCCGCGGTCCGACGTCGCCGTCGCCAGCGATCTGCTCCGGCGCCATGTACGACGGGGTCCCGATGGACGTCCCCGCCTGCGTGAGCGTCGCGCCCGCGCCCTGCGTGCGGGCCGCTGACACCGCCTTGGCGATGCCGAAATCAGTCACCACCGCCGCGCCGTGCGACAACAACACGTTGTCCGGTTTGATGTCGCGATGCACCACACCACGCGCATGTGCGTACGAGAGCGCGCGCGCCACATCGCGCAGGATGCCCACGCACTCTGGAACGGTGAGGTCCGGCACCGTGCGGAGTCGCGTGCGGAGCGATTCGCCCGGCACGAACGGCATGGTGAAGTACGGCACGCCGTCGGCGCTGCCCGCGGCGAGCAGGGGCACGATGTTCGCCTGCTGGAGTGAAGCGGCGAGCTGGATCTCGCGGCTGAACCGCTCGAGACTCACGCCCGCGGCGACTCGTCCGGGAGCACCTTGATGACGACGTCGCGATTGAGCCCGACCTCTCGCGCCAAGAACACCCGCGACATCCCGCCCCCACCCAGCTCGCGATCGACGCGATATCGATCGGCGAGGGCGGCGAGCACCGCACGAGGCGCTGCCGCAGCGCGGTGGCCGGAATCGTGCTCGTCAGACACGGAGGAACTCGACGCCGCGGATGGGTAGCATTCAAGAGAAAGTTAGCCGACGGCTGAGCGCTCGCGACACCCGCGGCCCGGTGGTATTCTTCACTGTGGGACCTCGCCCCGCCTCCACACCCCCGCCCACCCCCGCGTGCCGCATCGTCGTGACTGATCTGCTCCGCGCACGACTCGACACCGCACTCCACGACCGATTCGCGATCACACGCGAGCTCGGCGGCGGCGGGATGTCACGGGTCTTCGTTGCCAGCGAACGCGCCCTCGGGCGCGACGTGGTGATCAAGGCGCTCCCGGACGACGTCGTCGCCACGCTCTCCGCGGACCGCTTCGAGCGCGAGATCCGACTGCTCGCGTCGCTCCAGCAAGCGAACATCGTCCCCGTGCTCGCGAGCGGCACGGCAGCCGGCACGCCCTGGTACACGATGCCTTTCGTCGCCGGCGAATCGCTCCGGCAGCGCCTCGCGCAGGGGCCACTCACGGAACGCGAAGCGACGGCCGTGCTGCGCGACGTCGCACGCGCGCTCGCCTACGCGCACGACCACGGCATCATCCACCGCGACATCAAGCCGGACAACATTCTGCTCTCCGGCGACGCGGCGGTCGTCACCGACTTCGGGATCGCCAAGGCCGTCAACGTCGCGCGCGCCCCAGAGGACGGCGCCGCGAACGCGACGCTGACCTCCGCAGGGATCTCACTCGGTACCCCGGCCTACATGGCGCCCGAGCAGGTGCTCGGCGACACGAACGTCGATGCGCGCGCCGATCTGTATGCACTCGGCTGCGTCGCCTTCGAGCTGGTGACGGGGCGCCCGCCCTTCACGGGGAACTCGACCGACGTCGTGCGGGCACATCTTTCGTCCCCGCCACCGGCGCTGAGCAGCACCGGCGTCGCGGTCTCGGCGCCGTATGCGGCGCTGGTCGCGCGCTTGCTCGCGAAGTCCCCGAATGATCGCCCCGCCTCAGCCCGTGACGTCGCGCGAACGCTCGATGACGTGCACGGCGGTGGCGCCGCGGCGGCACCGCTCTCCCTCGCGCGAGCGCTCGGTGGGTGGGTGGCTGCGGCGCTCACCGCGTACGTGCTCGCGCGCGCGGCGGTTGTCGGCATCGGGTTGCCGGAGTGGACCGTCCCGCTCACGATGATCATGGTCGGACTCGGGCTCCCCGCCGTGCTTGCGACGTGGTGGGTCCAGCACGCCGCGCGACGCGCATCACTGCGCACACCGCAACACACGCCCGGTGGCACGGTGACGCACGGCACGATGGCGAGCATCGCGCTCCGTGCCGAGCCGGTGGTCACCTGGCGACGGACGCGCCGCGCGGGGTGGTGGGCGATGGGTGGCGTCGCGAGCGTCGTGGCGCTGACGATGATCCTGCGCCAGTTCGGTATCGGTCCCGCCGCATCACTGCGTGGGAGCGGGCGCGTGAGTGACGATGCCCGCGTGATCGTCGCGGAGTTCACCTCAAGTACAGGCGACACCACGCTCGGCGAAGCGCTCACCCAAGCGATGCGCAGCGCGCTCGGCACATCGCGAGCGATCCGCGTGATGCGCCCGGCCGAGGTCGGCCAGGTGCTCCGGCAGATGGCGCGCGACCCGGCGACGCCCCTTACCACCACCGTGTCGCGTGAGTTGGCGCAACGCGCGGGGGCACCGCTCGTGGTGACCGGGCGCGTGGCGGCGGCGGGGAGCGGTTTCTTGGTCACCGTCGAGCTGATCACCTCCGATTCCGGACAGGTGCTCGCCACCTTCCAACGCGGGGCCAACGGTCCCGACGATCTCCTCGCCGCCATGGACCGCGTCGCGCGCGATCTGCGCGCACGCATGGGCGAGTCGCTCCGGGACGTGGCGCGAACTCCCGCGCTCGCGTCGGTGACGACGGCGTCACTCCCGGCACTGCGCGCGTACAGCCGCGGCCTGCAGTTGGGCGATGTACAAGGGGATTTCGGTGGCGGGCTTGTCGCGCTCCGTGAAGCCGTGCAGTTGGACAGCACCTTCGCCAGCGCGTGGCGGAAGGCCGCCGCGTACTCGTTCAACATGGGGGAGAAGCGTTCCATCGCGTTCGACTATTCCCGCGCGGCCTACCGCTATCGCGAACGTCTGGTCGGCGAGGAGCGCGAGCAAGTCGAAGCATACTACGTGCAGCAGATCGGCGTCCGTCAGGCCGTGGCACTCTACCATCAGATGGCGGAGCCCCAGAACAACGAGGCGGTGAACCTGCACCGACTCGGCGACTTCGCGGGTGCCGAAGCGGTCGCGAAGCGCATGCTCGCGCAGGATTCCGCCGCGGGGCGTCCGCACACGGTACAAGGGTTCATCAATGTCGTGCTCGCGCAGGGCGATGGCGGCAAGGTCGCCGAGGCGCGCGCGTCGCTGAAACAGGGGCGTGCGCTCTTCGGCAATGTGTACTATGTCCGCCTGATCGGCGGGGCCCTCGCGTGGAACACCGGTGGACTCGATTCGCTTGACGCGTTCGTTCGCGCCGAAACGCCGACCGCGGCGGGCGCCCTGCGCGCCGACATCGCCGGCATGACCGCAGCGCTCGCGGGGACGCGCGGAGAGCTCTCCGCGTTCGCGCGCGCGGCGGATGCCGCGCCCCAGTTCGGGAGCGGTATCGCGAACTCCGGAAACGCCGTGGATCTCGCAGTCTGGCGTATCGTGACGACGGCAGTCCACACCCGCAGCGAAGCGCGCGGCCTCGCACAACTCGACTCGCTGGCTTCCGCACAACCGACGCAAGGCATCGCCCCGATCGACCGCCGAGATGCCGCCATCGCGGCGGCGTATGCGCAACTCGGCAAACCCGACCGCGCCGCAGCGCTTCTCGAGAGCTATCGGCGGCTGCTCGCGCGCGAGGAACGCCTCGCCGTCTGGGGCGACCTGCGCATGGCGGACGGCGAGATCGCGCTTGCGCGCGGCAAAGCGGCCGACGCAATCCCCGCGTTCCGCTCGGCCGCCGGCGACGATTCGGGGAGCGTCGAGCCCGCGTGGACGGGGAAGACGGGGATGCAGCTCGCACGCGCGTTCGACCGTGCGGGGCAACTCGACAGCGCGATGGCGTACTACCGGCAGATGACGACGCGAGCGCGGAGCTTCTCCTACGGGGAAGCTCCGCTGATGCTCCCGATCGCGCTACGGCGCATGGGTGAGCTCTACGAGGCGCGAGGTGACATCAGCGCGGCGATCCGTTCCTATCGCGAGTTCGTGGCGCTCTGGAAGAACGCGGATCCGGTGTTGCAGCCGCAAGTGGCGGAAGTGCGTGCGCGGATCGCGCGATTGGAGGCGCGGGAGGGGGGGCGGCGGTAGCGATTGCGGAGGGCCCTCTCACACGCCAGGATCAATGCAGGCGTGGCGGCGCCCCATCGCGGGGCCCCCACGACGTTCAGGCTCACTTCACGGAGGACGAGAGGCCGATGGATCGACGTGACCACTGGGAGCATGTCTACCATACGAAACGGCCCGACCAAGTGAGTTGGTTCCAGGCCGAAGCACGACTGTCGCAAGCGCTGATCGCGCGCGTCGCCCCGGATCGACTCACGCGTATCATCGACATCGGGGCCGGGGCGTCGACCCTGGTGGACGGATTGGTCACCAGCGGCTATCGCAATGTGGCCGTACTCGACATCTCAGCCGCCGCGCTTCGCATCGCGAAAGATCGGCTCGCTGCAGCCGCCGCTTCCGTGACGTGGATCGCGAGTGATGTACTCTCCGCCAACTTCGTTCCGGGACAACTCGACGTGTGGCATGACCGGGCGGTCTTCCACTTCCTCACCGACGCGGGCGATCGAGCACGATACATCGCGCAAGTGCGTTCAGCGGTGCGGGCCGGGGGCTTCGTGTTGGTGGCGACGTTCGCCGACGATGGCCCAACGCGCTGCAGCGGTCTGGACGTTGCCCGATACGCTCCCAGCGAGCTGCATCGCGAGTTCGGCGACGCATTCGCGCTGATCGAAAGCCATCGCGAGCTCCACACCACACCAACGGGAGCGCAACAGGCCTTCACGTATTGCCTGTGTCGCGTGCGCGCCGAGAGCGATCGGGCCATGCGGGTGCCCACCGTATCCGAGTGACCTGAACCCGTATGCCGTCGCCCGCAGCACCGTTCGTGGTGCGCTCGTTCTGGAGCATGCCCGCGGCGGACGTGCTCTCCGCACTACAGGCGTCACCCGAGGGGCTCGCGGAGGCGACCGCCGCCGAACGACTCGCCCAATTCGGGCCGAACGAGCTCGGCGAGCGCAAGCGCTCCGATACACCGACGTTGCTGCTTCGGCAGGTCACGAGCCCACTCGTCCTGCTCCTGATCGCCGCGGCCGTGCTCTCCTTCGCACTGCACGCGCCGACGGATGGGATGATCATCCTCGGCATCGTGGGCGTGAGCGCGCTCCTCGGTTTCTGGCAGGAGCATGGCGCTGCGAGAGCGGTCGAGCGCTTGTTGGCGACGGTGGCGGTGAAGGCCACCGTTCGGCGCGACGGGCGTCAGATCGAGATTCCTGTTGCCGCGTTGGTTCCCGGCGACGTGGTGTCGCTTGGTGCGGGGTCGTGCATCCCGGCGGACTGCCTGCTGTTGGACGCGCGCGACCTGTTCGTGGACGAGGCGGCGCTCACCGGCGAGAGCTTTCCCGTGGATAAGCGTCCCGGCACGCGACCCGACGACGCGACGTTCGCGCGGCGCGACAACGCGCTCTTCCTCGGAACGCATGTGGTCAGCGGCAGCGGACTGGCGCTCGTCGTGCATACCGGACGATCGACGGAGTTCGGCGCGATCGCCGCGCGGCTGCGACTCCACCCCGGGGAGACCGAGTTCGAACAGGGTGTGCGCCGCTTTGGCTACCTGTTGATGGAGATCACCCTTGTGTTGGTCATCGCCATCTTCGCGGTCAACGTCTATCTCCAGCGGCCGGTGCTTGACTCGTTCCTCTTCGCGCTCGCGCTCGCCGTTGGGCTCACGCCACAATTGTTGCCTGCCGTCATCAGCGTGAATCTGGCGAGCGGTGCCCGCCGGATGGCGACGCAGGGTGTGATCGTCAAGCGGTTGGCTGCGATCGAGAACTTCAGCAGTATGAACGTTCTCTGTTCCGATAAGACGGGCACACTCACCGAGGGTCGGGTGCGCGTCCACGCCGCCTTCGACGCGACGGGGAACGAGAGCGGGCGCGTGCTGATGCACGCCTTCGTGAACGCCTCCTTCGAGACGGCGTTCAGCAATCCGATCGATGCGGCGATCCGCACACATGGGTCCTTCTCGCTCCATGGCTGGCGCAAGCTCGACGAAGTGCCGTACGACTTCGTACGCAAACGCCTGAGCGTCCTCGTCGAACGCGACGGGCGCGTGGTCCTCATCACGAAGGGCGCGCTCGCGAACGTGCTCGCCGTCTGCACCGTCGCCGAGCACGAAGGCGGCACGACAGTTCCGATCGCCGCGGCGCGACCGGAGATCGAGCGACAGTTCGCCGCGCTGAGCGCCGAAGGATATCGCACCCTCGGCGTCGCGCTGCGCGAACCCGGGACACGCGAGCCGATCGACCGTGCCTCCGAGTACGACATGACCTTTCTCGGCTTGCTCGCCCTCGCGGACCAGCCGAAGCGCGGCATCGCGACCACGGTCACGGCGCTTGCGACCCTGGGTGTACAGCTCAAGGTCATCACAGGAGACAACGCGCTGGTCGCCGCACGCGTCGGCGCGCAGATCGGGTTGCCCCATCCCCGCGTCCTGACCGGCGCCGAGGTGCGCACGCTGAGCGACGACGCACTGCCGGTCGCCGCTGGAGGCACGGACATCTTTGCCGAGGTGGAGCCCAATCAGAAGGAACGGATCGTCCGTGCGCTCCGAAAGGCCGGGCACGTGGTGGGCTATATGGGCGACGGGATCAATGACGCGTCGGCGCTCCGTGCGGCGGACGTGTCCATCTCCGTGCAAGAGGCGGCGGACGTTGCGAAGGAGGCAGCCGATATCGTCCTCCTCGAGCCGGACCTCGCGGTGCTGGAGGCCGGTGTACGCGAGGGGCGGCGCACATTCGCCAACACGCTCAAGTACGTGTTCATGGCGACCAGCGCCAACTTCGGCAACATGTTCAGTATGGCCGGTGCCTCGCTCCTGCTGCCGTTCCTGCCGCTGCTTCCAAAGCAGATCTTGCTCACCAATCTCCTCACGGATGTGCCCGAGCTCACCATCTCGTCCGACCGCGTGGACCCGGACTGGATCGAGCGGCCGCGCCGCTGGGACATCGGTTTCATCCGCAGGTTCATGCTCACCTTCGGGCTCGTCAGCTCCGTGTTCGACTACCTGACATTCGGCGTGCTGCTGTGGGTGCAGCGTGCCGGGCCCGCGGAGTTCCGCACCGGATGGTTCGTCGAGTCGGTGATCTCGGCGACGATGATCGTGTTGGTGGTGCGTACCCGAGGGAGTGTGCTGCACAGTCGACCGGGGCGTGCGTTGTTGAGCACCACGCTCGCGGTGGCCGTCGCGACGCTGGCGATCCCGTATACGCCGCTCGGCGCCGCCTTCGGTCTCGTTCCGTTGCCGCCGCGCTTTCTCGGACTGATGGCGTTGATCGTCCTAGGCTACGTTGTGAGCGCGGAGCTCGCGAAAGGGTGGTTCTACCGCAGCATACCTACGTGAGCGGCGCAACGCGTTCCGGTGACCGGTGCCGCGCTGCGGAGGATCATCAGAGCTCGGATGCAATTTCCGTCCTTCATCCCACCGTGTCGGCTCGCTCGTCACGACTCCCGCGAGATCGGCAGCGCCGCCACGGCGGCCTTGAGCACGAGGGACGCCTCCGCGTGTCGCCGCTTACCGTCCCCCAACCTCCACCACCGCAACATTCGATTGGTGGTCCTGTAGCACGTAGTAGATGTAGCGGCCGACCAACTTGAAGCCGTAGCGCCCGGACCGCAGCCGCTCATCGCCGAGGCGCATCACCGTCCGTGGGGTGCCGCCCGAAACCGGTACCGACATCAGCAGCGCATCCCCCTGCGCGGTGTGCGTCTTGAAATAGATCGTCTTCCCATCGGCACTCCAGGCGCTCGTCTCCGCCATCGGCGCGCCCGGTGCCGACTCGTCGTAGAGCGCGCGTGGGTTCACCGTGTCCGCAGGCGTTACGCGCAACCCGCCGCCCAGAAGGCTTGTCGAGTAGGAGATGAAGCGCCCGTCGGGTGACCAACTTCCCCAACTCCCCGACACTTGGAACGGCAGCATGTGCCACCCTCCAGTGGCGTCCGACTCGGCCATCAGCAGGAGCGCTGGGATCCCGAGCGTCAGCATCAGCAGGCGCGTTCCGTCGGGCGACCATCGCGGCACCGCCTCTTGCAGGTGCGGCGTCGCGGTGATGCGCTTCGTCGCGCCACCATCCAGCGGCACGAGCGAGACATCGCGCACGCCATCGCGCAATGAGTGATATGCCACGACCCGTCCATCAGGACTCGGCTCGGCAGCAAACTCCGCACCCGGATCGCTGGTGAGTCGTTCGGGCACCCCGCTCGACACCCGCATCCGATACAAGTCCGGATTTCCCGCGAGGTCCGAGTCGTAGTAGAGCCACTCCCCGTTCGCCGATATCGCGATGTTCTCCACGAGTTGCTGGCCGAATGTGAGCTGAGTGCGTGGGCCGCCCGTGGGCATCGTCGGCGGGAACGGGCTGCGGTACACGGCCGCGCTCGCATTGTTCACGCTGTACGCGAGGCGGCGTCCGTCCGCGGAGAGTGTGAACGACGACACCGCTAGGCCACTCGTGTGGCGGCGCAGCCCGCCGCGCGCCGCGCCCTGATCGTCGACGGCGACGCTGAAGACGTCGGCCGTGCCGAGATGATTGGACACGAACAGCACCGCACGCCCGTCCGCCGACCATCGCGGCGCTTGATTGATGCTCGCGCTATCCGAGAGGGCGTGCACCGCACCGTCGGAGATGCGCACGGTCGCGATCCACCCAGGAGCGATATTGCCGAACGCGAGCCCCGG
>JAIETI010000165.1 GCA_019745365.1 Gemmatimonadaceae bacterium
CTCATCTTCGAGCACGACGCGACCGTTGCAACGGGACGCGCCGTGCACGACGGCAAAACGTACCGACTCGGCTAACGCGCTACCAGCGCGCTCCACCCTCGGCGATGATCCGCGCATAGAAGCGCACCACACCCGCGAACCCGGCGACGCTCACCCGTTCGTTCATCCCGTGGGCGAGGGTCATCGCCGCGGGGCTCGTCACCAGCGCGCTGAACCGATAGACCGCGTCGGACATCCCGGAGTAGTAGCGCGCATCGGTGCCTCCGGTGGTGAGCCAGGGGATCATCACGGTGTTCGTGTCGACCGCGCCCACGGCACGGGAGAGCGCAGCCCACGCCGGGCCCTCCGGGCGGGAGAGCGTGCTCGGCTCGGCCCCAGTGGAGTACGCCGAGACGTTCACGCGCGGATCGTCCACCGCGCGACGCACATGCGCGAGGATGTCCTCGCGCGAGTCGCCAGGGAGCAAGCGGTAGTTGATCACCGCCGTGGCGCGCGCGGCGAGTGCGTTCTCCTTTGCACTCCCTTGCAGCATCGTCGGCGCGGTGGTGGTACGCAGCATCGCGTCGGTCTCGGGCTTCTTGCCGAACTGCGCGAGCACGAGCGGCTTGGTGAGCCAGAGGTTGCCGAGGACGACCTTCGCCGCACCTCCCATCTCTGGCGCCATCGCGGCGATCATCGATCGCACCGGAGGGGTGAGGCGCCGCGGGAGCGGGCGTTCTTGCACGTTCGCGACTGCGCGCGCGAGGATACCGGTCGCCGTCTGCGGTGGCGGCGACGATGAGTGCCCGCCGGCACTCTTCACTTCGAGCTGCACACTCATGAATCCCTTCTCTCCCACGCCCACGAGCGCGGCGGGGCGCTTCAGGCCGAGCCCTTCCGAGAGAATGGCGCCGCCTTCATCGAGTACCAGTGCCGGCCGCACGCCACGCGCACGGAGCGTGTCCGCGATCGCCTTCGCCCCGGAGCCGAGGACCTCTTCGTTGTGGCCGAAGGCGATGTAGATCGTGCGGTCGGGCTGGAAGCCGCCCGCGAGCATCGCTTCGATCGCTTCCATGAGGCCGACGACATTCACCTTGTCATCGAGACTCCCACGTCCCCAGACCTCGCCATCGGCGACGGCGCCGGAGAAGGGCGGGTGCTTCCAGTTGGTCTCGGTCCCCGCTTCGACGGGAACGACGTCCATGTGTCCCATTAACACGATCGGGGCCAGCGCCGCGTCCTTGCCTGTCAGCTTGTAGAGCAGCGAGTATCCGTCGATCTGCTCGCGGGACATTGCCTTGTGCGCCAGCGGATAGGTGCGCTCCATCCAGCCACGCATCGAGTCGAGGGCAGCGGCCGGGGGCGGCGCCGTCTCGCTGATCGTCACGGTCTGGAAGCGCACCGCGGCGCTGAGGTGCGCCGCGCTGGAGTCGGCGCTCGGGAGCGCCGGGATCGCGATGGTACCCGCGGTCAGGGCGGGGGCGGGCTTGAGACTGGAGGCCCGGAAGAGGGCCGTTCCGACGACCGCGACGATCAGAGCGAGCACGGCGAGGAGAGCGCGGCGCATACCGTTCCGGAAAAAGGGGGGGAGGCAAGCGAGGAGAATCTGCCACGCGCCAAGTCGTTCGGCCACCGTGACTTGACCTCGGCTTCCGCCTCAGGTAACTTTCACCGACAACCAGCAAAGTGGTCGGGCGAGTGCCCGGCCCACCCGTCGATCCTCGGCAGTCACGCGAGGCATTGCCGGAGTCCCGAGATGATGCCACGCCTCCCCGAGGGGGATGCGTGGTGGATATCTATCGCGCGGACTCCGGAGCTCGGGTCCGCGTTTTGTTTTTCCCATCGTCGAGGAACGAAGTCATTCAGCCACAGACGGATCCCACCAAGCGTGGTCCGCGGGTCAATCGCCAGATCCGACTGAGCCCGGTGCGGGTGATCGGGCAGGACGGCTCGCAGCTCGGGGTGATCGAGACGGATGTCGCGCTCTCGATGGCTCAAGAGGCAGGACTCGATCTCGTTGAAGTCGCGCCGTTGGCGCGGCCGCCCGTGGTCCGGATCATGGACTACGGCAAGTACAAGTTCGAGCAGGCGAAGCAGGCGCGAATCGCGAAGAAGAAGCAGCACGTCATCCAGCTGAAGGAAGTGAAGTACCGGCCGGGGATCGAGGAGCACGACTTCGAGACGAAGACGCGCCACGCCCGCCGCTTCCTGCAGGAAGGGAACAAGGTCAAGGTGACCCTGATGTTCCGTGGACGACAGATCGCGCACCCCGAGTTGGGGCGTGCGGTGGTGGACCGAGTAGCGAAGGCGTTGGTCGATATCGCGAAGATCGAGACCGATGCCCGACTGGAAGGGAAGTTCCTGACGATGATCCTCACGCCGAAATAGCGAGGCGCAACGATGCCGAAGATGAAGAGCCACAAAGGCGCGACGAAGCGGTTCTCCGTGACGGGGACCGGCAAGGTCCGTCGCCTGAAGGCCTACAAGAGCCACATCCTCACCAAGAAGACGTCGAAGCGGAAGCGCAACCTGCGCCGTGCCGCGATCGTGTCCACGAACGGTGAGGCCAAGAACATCAAGCGCCTCATCCAGGCGTAAGGAGAGCGTCCGATGCCACGCGTCAAATCGAACACGGTCCGCCTGAAGCGGAAGAAGCAGGTGATGGAGGCCGCCCGCGGCTATCGCGGCGCGCGCAGCAAGCTCTGGCGTCCGGCCAAGGAAGCGGTCGAGCGCGCCTGGCGGTACGCGTATCGGGATCGTAAGAACAAGAAGCGCGAGTTCCGTCGCCTCTGGATCGTCCGCATCAATGCGGCCGCGCATCTCAACGACCTTACCTACTCGACGCTCATGAACGGGCTCAAGCTGGCCGGGATCGAGATCGACCGGAAGGTGCTGTCGGACCTCGCCATTCATGACGCGGCGGCGTTTAGCATGCTCGCTGACAAGGCCCGCACCGCGCTGCAGGCCAAGTAGTCCGCGTTCGGTTGTCCGGTGGGTGACGGCGGCACAGCGCGAGCAGCGTTGGCCGCCGTCACCGTCTGTGGGATCATTCCTCCTCGTACCCCATGACTGAGATCACCACCCTCGCCGCATTCCGCGCGGCCGCTGATGAGCTTGCTGCCTCCGGGCCGGCGCGCATCGCTGCGGCCGCGACCGCGGATGAACTCGCCGAGGCGCGCAACGCCCTCGTCGGGCGCGCCAGCGGTCGGCTCGGCGCGCTCATGAAGGCGCTCGCCGCCCTCCCGAAGGAGGACAAGAAGGCCGCTGGCGAGGCCGCGAACACGGTGAAGGCGACGCTCGAGGCACTCCTCGATGCGCGAGGCGCCGCGCTCGCGGCACTTGCGCCAAGAGGACCCGCGATCGACCGCTCCATGCCCGCTCGTGCGCAATGGACCGGCACCGTGCATCCGGTCACGCAGGTGATCGAGGAGATCGAGGCGATCTTCCGCGAGATCGGCTTCACCGTCGCGACCGGCCCGGAGGCCGAGTCGCCGTGGTACAACTTCGCCGCGCTCAACTTCCCCGCCGACCATCCGGCGATGGATCTGCACGACACGCTCTATCTCGGCGACGAGGCGGTGCTGCGTACGCACACCTCGCCGGTGCAGGTGCGCACGCTACAGGCGTGGCAGCCGCCGATCCGCGTGCTCGTGCCAGGGACCGTGTATCGTCGTGACTTCTTCGACCCGTCGCACGCGCCGGCGTTCGCACAGGTCGAGGGGCTCTGCGTGGACGAAGGGATCTCCTTCGTCGATCTCAAGGGAACGCTCTCGCACTTCGCGCGCCGGTTCTTCGGCGCGACCAAGACGCGCTTCCGGCCGTCGTTCTTCCCGTTCACCGAACCGAGCGCGGAGATGGATGTCGCGTGCCGCCTGTGTGGTGGCCGAGGGTGCGCGGCGTGCAAGCAGACCGGATGGATGGAGATCCTTGGCTGCGGCATGGTGCACCCGTCGGTGCTCGAGGCGGCGGGCGTCGACAGCGCACGCTATACCGGGTGGGCGTTCGGGATGGGGCCAGGGCGCATCGCGCTCCAGCGCTTCGGCGTCCCCGACATCCGCCTGCTCTACGACTCTGACGTTCGCTTCCTGGAGCAGTTCGCCTGATGCACATCTCCGTCGAATGGCTGCGGGAGTTCTGTCCCGCCCCGCTCACCGCACCGCAACTACGCGACCTCATCACCGCGCGCGTCGCGACGGTGGAGGGGATGGAAGCGCTGCGCACCGACCTCGCGCCGTTCGTGGTCGCGCGCGTGGTCGAGTCGGGGAAGGTCGAAGGGACGAAGCTCTCGTTCAATAAGGTCGACGACGGGAGCGGCACGTTGCTCGACGTCGTCTGCGGCGCTCCGAACGTGACCGTCGGGGCGTGCTATCCGTTCGCGCGCTCCGGCACGGTGATGCCGGATGGTCTCAAGATCGAGAAGCGGAAGATCCGCGGTCATACGTCGAACGGGATGCTGTGCAGCGCGCGCGAGCTTGGACTCGGCCAGGATGCCGATGGCATCCTCACGCTCGAGACCGACGCCGCGCCGGGCACGCCGTTGCTCGATGTGCTCCCGGTCGGCGATGTGCGCCTCCTCGTCGACGTGCTGCCGAACCGTCCCGATCTCCTCTCGCATCTTGGCGTCGCGCGCGAAGTCGCGGCTGCAACGCGATTGCCGCTCGGCCTGCCGCGTGCGCTCACGAGCGGGACGTCGGTGCTAGTCGCCGTTACGGTGCAGGGGACGGGTCGCGCCGGTGGCGTGACGGTCACCGTCGACGATGCGGTCGGCTGTCCGCGATACGCGGGCGTGTTGATCCGCGGCGTACAGGTGGGGCCGAGCCCCAAGTGGCTCGCCGCCCGCGTCGAAGCGACCGGCGGTCGTTCGATCAATAACGTCGTCGATGCGTCGAACTATCTGCTCCACGCGATCGGCCAGCCGACGCACGCGTTCGATGCGAAGCGGCTCTCGGGCGATGCGGTTGTGGTGCGCCGTGCGCGCGCGGGCGAGACGATCGTCACACTCGACGGGGTGGAACGGAAGCTCACCCCGTCGATGCTGGTGATCGCCGACGCCGAGCGTCCCGTCGCGATCGCGGGCGTGATGGGTGGGCGAGACAGTGAGGTCACCTCGCGCACGACCGACCTCTTCTTCGAGGTGGCGTACTTCGCACCCTCCGTGGTGCGCCCCACGCGGCGTGCGCTCGGGCTGTCGACCGACGCTTCGTATCGCTTTGAGCGAGGGATCGATCGCGCGGACGTGGCGCGCGCACTCGCGCTCGGCGTGCAGTTGATCCAGGCGGTGGCGGGTGGCACGGTCGAAGGCGAGCCGGTCGATGTGGCCGTCGCGGCGCCCGCGCCGGTGGCGGTGCGCTTGACGGCGGCGCGGCTCGCGCGGGTGTTGGGCATTCCGGTGTCGGTCGCCGATGCGGTGCGTCACCTCGAAGCGATCGGATTCACGGCTACGGCTGTGGATGCCGTGAGCGCCATGGTGCACGCACCGAGTTGGCGCGTGGATGTGCAGATTGAGGATGATCTGATCGAGGAGGTCGCGCGCTTGCACGGCTACGATGCGATCCCCGATGAGCTTCGTCCGTTCCGTCCTGGTGTCGTGCCGGATGCGGCGGATCACGTGACCGCCAAGCGGATCCGCGCCGCGCTGGTCGGTGCCGGCCTGCATGAGGCGAAGCCGCTCCCGTTCGTCGCCGGCACGGACGCGACGCATGCCCGCGTGCTGAATCCGCTCGCGGAGGATGAGCCGCATCTGCGGCGCTCGGTGCTCGAATCGTTGGCGCGGCGCGCGGAGTACAACCTCTCGCGGATGCAGGGGGACGTGCGCCTGTTCGAAGTCGGCGCGGTGTTCACGCCGCGCGAGGGGAGCGCGCTCCCCGCAGAGCGGCAGATGGCGGGGCTCCTCGTGATGGGCGATCGTCGTCCGGCGCACTTCACCGATGCCAAGCCCCCCGCGTTCGACGCGTGGGATGCGAAGGGGCTCGCCGAGCAGCTCGCGCGCGCGATCGCTCCACACGCCGCAATCTCGTTCGTCGCAGGCGACGGCGACGCGCTCTGGACGGTGTCCATCGACGGCACGCCACGCGGTGAGGTGCGTGCGGTCGCGCTCGACGCGCCGGTGTGGGCGAGTCCGGCGTTCGGCGTGGAGCTTTCCATCGGCGACACGCCGTCCGCACCCATCGCGCCGCCGGGGAAGCACGCGTGGGGCACGACCCCGGTGGCGCAGTCCGCAGCACCGGCGGTCCGGTACCGCCCGCTCCCCACGACGCCTGCCGCCGAGTTCGATCTGGCGTTGCTCGTGCCGCTCGCCCTCGAAGCCGGTGCGGTCGAAGCCGTGCTGCGCGCTGAGGGCGGGGAACTCTTGGAGTCGCTAGTGCTCTTCGACGAGTACCGTGGCAAGGGCGTTCCGGAGGGACAGCGATCGCTCGCGTGGCGCTTGACCTTCCGCCACCCGGACCGCACGCTTCGCGACAAGGAGATCGACGGTCGTCGCTCTCAACTCCTCAAGGCGCTGGAGAAGCAGCTCGGTGTCACAGCTCGCACGGCCTGACGCGCTCGCGTTCCGCGAACTCGAAGTCCTGGTCCGCAACCTCGGCGAAGAGCTCGCCCGGTTCCGGCAGCGCGCGCTCCAGGCCGAGGCGCGTCTGAAGCAGATCGCCGGTGCGAGTGGCGGCGGTGGGGACGCGGCGGCAGCCGAAGCGCGGGTCGCCGCGCTGGAGGCGGAGAACGCCGCGCTCGCCGAGCGTTTGGCGCAGGCGACGGAGCGTGCGCAGGGAATGCTCGATCGCGTGCGCTTTCTCCGACAGCAGCACGTGATGGAGGGGGAGACATGAGCGGTCAGCGTCATGTCACCAAGGTCCGGATCCACGGCGAGGAGTACACGATCCGGAGTGAGGTGCCGCCGGAGCGCACGCGTGCGGCGGCCGCCCATGTGGACGAGGCGATCCGCACGGTGATGGCGTCGGGCGCGGTGATCGAGACCCATAAGGCGGCGATCCTCGCCGCGATGAGCATCGCCGACGAGCTCTTCGCGATGCGCGGCGAGCGCAGCGAACTGGCCGGCGATATGGCGGCGTTGAGCTCGGAACTGCGCCGTTGGCTCCCCCCCGGGAAGCGCGGCGAGACCCCCACGGGCTAGCCGCCGTCCACCCCCGGACGGGGGTTCCCGCATCTATAGACGGCGGGGTAGCTTTCGAGACCGGACTTCGGTCCGCGCGTTCCGTGCTTCCCGGCAGTCGCCCCGTCTCGCTCCGCGCCCCTCGTCGGCGCCGCCGACGGGCCGTCCCCCGCGGTGAGTCCGGTGCGGCGCGGCGGAAGGGACCGGTGCACGAGAACCCGCGAGGCTCCCCCAGCTCGCGCTTGCCGATAGCAGGAACTCCAGATGAATCTCACGCCGCTCGTTGCGGCCGTGCTGGGCGTGTTGGATGTCGTCGCCCTCGCGGTCGCCTTCGCATACGGACGACGCTTGGGCCAACGGGCCGAGCGTGCGCTCCAGACCGCTGCTGGTCAGCAAGCGGATCAACTCGCCAAGCGCATCGTGACCGACGCCGAGCGCGAGGCGGATTCCCTCAAAAAGCAAGCGGTGCTCACCGGGAAGGAAGAGGTGATGCGCGCTCGGGAGGGATGGGAAGAAGAAGCCCGGAAGCGTCGCGGCGAGATCGAGCGTGAGGAGAAGCGCGTCGTCGAGCGCGAAGGGCAGCTCGACCGCAAGCTCGAGATCGTTGAGGGGCGCGACCGCGATATCGCGCGCCGCGCCTCGGACCTTGGCCGCAAGGAGAAGCAGGTCGAGGAGCGTCAGGCCGAGCTCGAGAAGCTCGTGGGCGAGGAGAAGCGCCGACTCGAGGCGGTCGCGGGGCTGAGCGCGCTCGACGCGAAGGCCGAGCTCATCCGCCGCATGGAAGAGGAGGCGTTCGCGGACGCCTCGAACCGGGTGCGCGAGATCCGCGAGCGCGCCAAGCGCGACGCCGACCGCGAGGCGAAGAAGATCGTAGCGCTCGCGGTGCAGAAGATCGCCGCCGACCACACGAGCGAGATCACCCAGACCGCGGTCGCGCTCCCGAAGGACGAGATCAAGGGACGCATCATCGGGCGCGAAGGGCGCAACATCCGCGCCTTCGAGCTCGCGACCGGCGTGGACGTCATCATCGACGACACGCCCGACACGGTCGTGATCTCCTGCTTCGACCCGGTGCGGCGCGAAGTCGCGCGTCTCGCGCTCAGCAAGCTCGTCGAGGACGGCCGCATCCATCCGGGGCGCATCGAAGAAGTGGTCGAGAAGGCGAAGAAGGAAGTCGATGCCGGCATCGTCGAGACGGGGGAGCGCGCGGCGTACGACGTCGGGATCCACGGGCTCCACCCCGAGTTGATCAAGCTCGTCGGACGCATGAAGTGGCGCACGAGCTACGGGCAGAACATCCTCGATCACTCGAAGGAGGTCGCCTGGCTCGCCGGTGCGATGGCCGCCGAACTCGGTCTCGACGTTGCGCTCGCCAAGCGCGGCGCACTCCTGCACGACATCGGCAAGGTGCTCACGCATGAGCATGAAGGGACGCACGTCCAGCTCGGCGTCGAGGTCGCGACGCGCTACGGCGAGTCGCCGGCGGTGGTGAACTGCATCGCCGCACACCACGACGACGTGCCGCACGAGAGCGAGGAGTCGGTGCTGGTGCAGGCGGGCGACGCGATCAGTGGGTCGCGTCCCGGTGCGCGGCGCGAGGCGTTCGAGACGTACGTGAAGCGCCTCGAGGGGCTCGAGAAGATCGCCGCGAGCTACAAGGGGGTCGATCGCGTGTTCGCGATCCAAGCCGGTCGTGAGGTGCGCGTGATCGTCGATCCCGCGCAGATGGACGATCTGCGAATGCAGTCGTTGACAGAAGAGATCGCACGACGCGTGGAATCCGAGTTGCAGTACCCGGGGCAGATCCGGGTGGTCGCTATCCGGGAGACGAGAGCCAGTGACATCGCACGCTGAGTTGATCGACGGCGCCGCCGTCGCCGATGCAGTCCGCGCCGAGGTGGCGCGCGAGGCCGCCGCGCTCCTCGCCACGCGCGGCATCACGCCGGGGCTCACCGTCGTGCTTGTGGGCGAAGATCCCGCGAGCGCGGTCTACGTCCGCTCGAAAGAGCAGGCGTGCAAGGAAGCGGGGATGCATGGCGAGACGATCCGCCTTCCTGCGACGACGTCGCAGGCGGAGTTGCTCGCGGTCGTCGATCGCCTCAATGCCGATCCCGCTATCCACGGGATCCTCGTGCAGATGCCACTCCCCAAGCAGATTGATGCGCAGGCGATCATCCGACGCATCGATCCGAGGAAGGATGTCGACGGCTTCCATCCTGAGAATGTCGGCAAGCTCCTCATCGGCGATGCGGATGGCTTCGCGCCCTGTACACCGGCCGGCGTGATGGTGCTCCTCGAGCGCTACGGCGTCGACGTCGCGGGGAAGGAGGCGGTGGTGCTCGGCCGCTCGACGATCGTCGGCAAACCGATGATGTCGTTACTCGTGAACGCGAGCGCGACGGTCACGGTGTGCCACTCGCGGACGCGCGACCTCGCGCGGCACACCGCGAAGGCCGACATCCTCGTCGCCGCGATCGGGAAGCCGAACTTCGTGACCGCGGAGATGGTGCGGCCTGGCGCGGTGGTGATCGATGTCGGGATCAACCGCGTCGAGGACCCGGCGAACAAGAAGGGGTATCGGATCGTCGGCGACGTGGACTTTACCGGGGTGTCGCGCGTGGCGTCGAAGATCACGCCCGTCCCCGGCGGCGTGGGGAAGATGACGATCGCGATGCTGCTGAAGAACACCGTGCGGGCGGCATCGGTCGCGTGAACGCGCCCGGCGATTCCGTCGAGACCGCCATCCCCATCGCGGAGTTGAACGCGTTGGTGAAGGAGATCATCGAGGGGAGTGTCCCCCCGCTCTGGATCCGCGGCGAGGCGAGCAACGTCACGAAGCATCGCAACGGGCACTGGTACTTCACCCTGCGTGACGCGACGGCGCAGCTCTCGTGCGTGGTCTGGGCGCGTGACACGAAGCGGATCCCGGCCGCGCCGGATGAGGGGATGACCTGCTTCGCACGTGGGCAGCTCTCGCTCTATCCCGCGCGTGGTCAGGTGCAGTTCATGATCACCGCGCTCGAGGCCGAAGGTGAGGGGCTCTGGCGCAAACAGTTCGAGGCGACGCGGGCGCGGCTCGAGGCGGACGGGCTCCTCGCGCCGTCGCGCAAGCGTGCGCTCCCGGCGTTCCCGCGGCGGATCGCCGTGGTGACCAGTCCGGACGGCGCGGCGCTCCACGACATCATCTCGGTCGCGCAGCGGCGCGATCCCACCGTTTCGATCATCGTGATCCCGGCGACAGTGCAGGGTGAGACTGCTCCGGCGTCGATTGTGGCCGCGCTTGAGCGCGTCGCGCGCTGGCGTGATGCCGATCTCGTGATCGTGGGGCGCGGCGGCGGGTCGCGCGAAGATCTCTGGGCGTTCAATGACGAGCAGGTCGCGCGTGCGATCGCGGCGTCGCCGCTCCCGGTGATCTCAGCTGTGGGGCATGAGGTCGACGTCACCATCGCCGATCTCGTCGCGGACCTGCGCGCGGCGACGCCCAGCGCGGCGGCCGAAGCGGCGGTGCCGGACCGTGAGGAGACCTTCGCGGCGCTCGGCGCGGTGCGCGACGCGATGCGCGCAGCGGTACAGCGACGCGTGGTGCTCGCGGGGCGCGATCTCCGTCGCGTGCGCGGTGAGCTCGCGCTCCGCGCGCGGCGCGTGGTGGAGCGCCGCCGCGCGCGTATGGAGCAGGCCGCGGTGCGCCTCGATACGCTGAGCCCGCTCGCGACGCTCGCGCGTGGGTATGGCGTCGCTCGGGGCGCGGATGGCCGGACGCTCGCGCGCGTGGGTGACTTCGCGGTCGGATCGGATTTCGCGCTCTGGCTCGCCGACGGGCAGGTGGCCGCCACGGTGCAGGGAACCCAGCCGCGCGGGGAGGGACGATGAGCTTCGAACAGGATCTCCGACGCCTCGATGTCATCGCGACCGAACTGGAACGCGGCGACCTCTCCCTCGAGGACGCGCTCGCGCGCTTCGAGGAAGGGATCGCGACGCTGCGGCGGGCCTCTGAGGCGCTCACCGCCGCTGAAGGGCGGGTGACGCGCCTCGTAGAAGAAGCCGATGGCGCCCTCGCGGAGCACGATGTCGACGGCTGAACCGACGCCGCTCGATACGGCGCAGATGGCGGCGCGCCGAGCCTCCGTCGCGGCGGCGGTCGAGGCCGCATCGGCGCGAGCGCTCGCGGAGCTCGACGGCCCTGTCGCGGACGCCATCCGCTACGCGCTCGCGGGGGAAGGGAAACGCCTCCGCGCGGTCCTCCTCCTCTCCGCGTACGACGCCTGCGGTGGAACCGGCGATGCGACCGGACTCGCCGCGGCGGTCGAGATCGTGCACGCGTACTCGCTCGTGCACGACGATCTGCCGTGTATGGACAACGACGATCTGCGGCGCGGGCGCCCCACGGTGCATCGCGCGTTCGATGTCCCCACCGCGACGGCGGCTGGCGTGGCGATGGTCCCGCTCGCGGTGCGCACCGCGGACCACGCCGCGCGCGTGCTCGGCCTCGGATCGCAGACCCGTGGTGCGATTGTTCGCACGCTCATGGTCGCCAGTGGGGCCGGGGGGATGGTGGGTGGACAGCTCCTTGATCTCGACGGGGAGGCGCAGGTGCTCTCGCTCGCTGAGTTGGAGCGGATTCATCGCCTCAAGACCGGCGCGTTGATCGAAGCATCCGTGGCCATCGGCGCGCTCGCCGCGCTCGCTACGGCTGACCAGCTCGAAGCGCTCCGTCGCTACGGCCGCTCGCTCGGACTGGCCTTCCAGATCGCGGACGACGTCCTCGATGTGACCTCCACCTCGGCCGAACTCGGCAAGACGGCGGGGAAGGACCTCGCCTTCCAGAAGAGCACCTACCCCGCGCTCCTTGGCATCCCGGGAGCGACGGCGTGGGCTCAGGCGTTGATCGGGGAGGGGGTTCAGGCGCTCCGCGGCGGGGGGATCGATTCGCCCGCGCTCGAGGCGCTGGCCCGGTTCGTCGTCGAACGTCGCAACTGACCGCTGGCGCTCCATCCCTCGCGCTCTCACACTTCATCCACCGCGATGTCCGTCCTTTCCCGCATCCAGTCGCCCGCCGACCTCCGGCGCCTCTCCTCGGCCGAGCTCATCACGCTCGCCGACGATGTGCGGCAGTTCCTCATCGAGACCTGTTCTCAGACGGGCGGGCACATCGGCGCGGGGCTCGGCGTGGTGGAGTTGACGATCGCACTCCATGTCGCCTTCGACACGCCGACCGATCAGCTGGTGTGGGATGTCGGTCACCAGGGGTACCCGCACAAGGTGCTCACGGGGCGGCGTGATCAGATGCACACGCTCCGGCAGGAAGGGGGGATCTCGGGCTTCCTCAAGCGGACCGAGAGCGAGTACGACACCTTCGGCGCGGGGCACGCGGCGACGTCGATCTCGGCCGCGTACGGGATGGCGGTGGGGCGCGATCTCAGGGGCGAGAAGTCGAAGGTCGTCGCCATCATCGGTGACGGCTCGCTCGGGAGCGGTCTGGCGTACGAAGCGCTGAACAATGCCGGGCACACCGATCGCGACTTCGTCGTGGTGCTCAACGACAACGAGATGTCGATCGCGCCGAATGTCGGCGCGATGCACAAGTATCTCACGCAGGTGCAGCGGAATCCGATCTACAATCGGCTGCGGAGTGCGATCGGCGAGTGGACCGATCAGCACAATACCGGGCTGCTTAAGGATGCGGCGACCATCGTGCGGCGGTGGGAAGAGAGCGTGAAGGCGTTCCTCACGCCGGGCGTACTCTTCGAGGAGCTGGGGTTCCGCTACTTCGGTCCGATCGATGGCCACGACATCCCGCAGCTCGTGGAGACGTTCAAGGCGGTGCGCGCCTTCAATGGCCCGCGCCTCGTGCACGTCATCACGCAGAAGGGGAAGGGATTCCCGGCGGGCGAGCATCCGGCCGGAGAGAAGTGGCACGCGCTTCCGCCCGGACACGATCCGGCGACGGGGAAGGCGACGAAGGCCTCCACCGCGAACCCCGCGTACACGGCGGTGTTCGGCAAGGGGCTCGCCGAGTTGATGGAGGAGCGCCCGGAAGTCGTCACGCTCACCGCCGCCATGCCGAGCGGGACGGGGACGACGATCGTGGCGAAGCAGCATCCGACGCGGTTCTTCGATGTCGGCATCGCCGAAGGGCACGCCGTCACCTTCGCCGCCGGGCTGGCGACGCGCGGGATCAAGCCGGTCGCCGCGATCTACTCGACGTTCTTGCAACGCGGCTACGACTCGATCGTGCACGATGTCGCGATTCAGTCGCTCCCGGTGGTGTTCGCGATGGACCGCGCCGGGCTCGTCGGTGAGGATGGCGAGACGCACATGGGGTTGTACGACATCGCGTACATGCTCGCGGTGCCGGGGATGACCGTGACCGCGCCGAAGGATGGCCGCGAGATGCTCGCCCTCCTGCGTGCCGGTGTGGAGCACACCACGGGTCCTTTCTGCTTGCGCTATCCGCGTGACGCCGCGCCCGACGCGGTCCCGGCGATGAAGGAGATCGCCGCCACGCCGTACGCGACGTGGGAGCGCCTGCGCGAGGGGAAGGAGGTCGCGATCCTCGCCGTGGGAACGATGGTCGGTCAGTCGATGGCCGCGGCAGAGACGCTGGCCGCCGAGGGACTCGATGTGACGGTCGTGAACTGCCGCTACATGAAGCCCTACGACGAGGCGATGCTCGCGCAGCTCGTCGCCACGCATCGCGCACTCGTCGTTGTCGAAGAGGGCACGGTGGTGAACGGCTTCGGCGCGATGATGGCTCGCGTCGTGAGTGCGCTCGATGCCTCGGTGCGCGTCGAGTCGCTTGGCGTGCCGGACAAGATCATCTACGCGGCGTCGCGCGCGCGGCAGCTCGCGCAGTGCGGGATCGATGCCGCCGGCATCGCGGCGCGGGTGCGAGCGCTCCTCGAGAGCGGGGCTGGGGTCGCGGGGTGATGCGCGTCGGCGTGGTCGGCCACCCAGGGTACGAGGGGATGGGCGACCTCGTGCGACGCATCGCGTCGGCGGGTCCGGATCTCGGACTCGAGTGCAGTTACGAGCCCGACCTGCTCGACGCGCTGCACGGCGACGGAACACCGCTCGCACCACCGAGCGAGCTCGATGGGCTGATCTCGCTCGGTGGCGACGGCACCCTCCTCCGTGGCGCGCGCTATCTCGACGGGGCAGCCGTGCCGATCCTCGGGGTGAATCTCGGGCGGCTCGGCTTTCTCACCGCGTGCAACGTGGACGAGTTCCCTGGAGCGCTCGCGCGCTTCGCGCGGCGGGAGTTCATCGCGGAACAACGGATGGCGCTCGAGGCGACGACGCTGGGCGGGGCGGGGATGACCGCCACGCGGTTGCGCGCGCTGAACGACGTCGTGCTCCACAAAGGCGGCTTCGCGCGGGTGCTGCGGCTCAATATCGCCGTGAACAACGAACACATCGGCGTGCTCGCGGCGGATGGGTTGGTGATCTCGACCCCCACGGGATCGACCGCGTACTCCCTCTCGGCAGGTGGCCCGATCGTGGTGCCGACGGTCGAGTCGATCCTCGTGACACCGGTCGCGCCGCACACGCTCGCGATTCGTCCGTTCTTGTTGCCGTCGGACGCGGTCGTCACCGTGCGTCCAGAGGATGCGCCGGAGGAAGTGCTGGTGACGGTGGACGGGCAAGGTGGAACCAGTTTGAGTTCCGGCGGTGCCCTCGCGGTGCGCCGAGCTGACCGTGCCGTGTGGATCATGCGCTTTGACGCGACGACCTTCTTCGACCGCCTGCGGACGAAGATGCGGTGGGGCGGCCTCGCGGAGTGACCGCCGTTCGATCCGTCGCGTTCTCCCCTCAGCTCGACTCGCGTGCTCGCTGAACTCCGCATCCGACAACTCGCGATCATCGACGACGTCACCGTGCCGTTCACGGCGGGACTCAACGTGCTCTCGGGCGAGACCGGCGCGGGAAAGTCGATCATCGTCGAGGCGCTCGGCCTCCTGCTCGGCGATCGGGCGGCGAGCGACCTCGTGCGCACCGGTGAGGGGAAGGCCGTCGTCGAGGGGGTCTTCGAGATCGGGGACGCGCCGCTCGTGCGTGGTTGGCTCGACGCGCAAGGCATCGAGTGCGACGACGGCACGGTGATCCTCAAGCGCGAGGTCGCGGCGAGCGGCGGTCGCGCGCGCGCCTGGGTGAACGGCGCTCCGGTGAGCGCGGCGCAACTCGCCACGATCGGGCGCCATCTCGTCGATATCCACGGGCAACACGAGGCGCAGGCGTTGCTCGACGAACCCTCACAGCGGCGCATCCTCGATGCCTTCGCCGATGCGCTCGCGGAGGCCGAGGCGGTGCGGGAGGCCCACCGGGCGCTCGCCGAGGCGCGGCGAGCCATCGACACCCTAGAGACGCGTCGCGAGGAAGCGCAGAAGCGTGCCGATTGGCTCCGTCATGTGGTCGAGGAGATCGAGGGCGCCAAGCTCGTGGCCGGCGAGGAAGAGCGTTTGCACGACGACGCGCGTCGCCTCGCGCATGCCGAAGAGCTCCGGGCGATCGGCGACGACGTCGTCGGCGTGCTCGAGAGCGAGGAGGAGGGCGTCCTCGCGCGCCTCGGCGCGCTCCAGCGATCACTCGCGCAGCTGGCGCGGATCGACGGCGCGGCCGCGGAGCGCATGCAGTGTGGACTCGACGGCGCTTTTTATGCGCTCGAGGAACTCGCGCGCGACGCCGCTGCGTATCGCGAGAGCATCGATGCAGACCCGGAGGCACTGGCAGAGATCGATCGGCGGCGCGACCTCGTCTTCCGTCTCGCCAAGAAGCATGGCGGCACGGCCGCGGCGGCGATCGAGGCCGGTCGCGCCGCCCGTGAGGAGTTGGACCTCCTCGACCGGGCGGCGTTCGACCTGAGATCGCTGGAGCGCACGCGCGACGCGGCCGCCGCCACCTTCGCCGCGGCCGCCGCGACGCTCACGGCCAAGCGCCGTGCCGCCGCAACACGACTCGCCGCCGATGTGGAGCAGTGGCTCCCGGGGCTCGGCATGCCAGATGGCCGTTTTGAGGTCCAGCTCGTTGCGACGCCCTCGCCGAGTGAGGTGGGCGCCGAGACGGTCGAGTTCCGCGTGGCACTCAACCTCGGGCACGACTCGCGTCCGCTCGCGCGCGTGGCCAGCGGGGGCGAACTGGCGCGCGTCATGCTCGCGCTCAAGACGATCCTCGCACGGGTGGATCACGTCCCCACGTTGGTCTTCGACGAAGTCGATGCGGGGATCGGCGGGGTGGTGGGGACGATGGTCGGCGACGCGATGCGGCGCGTGGCCGCACACCATCAGGTCTTCGCGATCACCCACCTCCCGCAGATCGCGAGCCGAGCGCATCGGCACGTGGTCGTGACCAAGGCGCCACGCGGGGGCGTCACCTCCGCTGATGTCGCCGTCGTCGAGGGCGAGACGCGCGTGGCGGAGATCGCGCGGATGCTCGGTGGCGATCCGGAGAGTGCCACCTCGCGGCAGCACGCGAGTGAGTTGCTGGCTAGCGGCGTGCGCGCGGTGGAGCCACCGGCGGCGTCGCCACGACGCGCCCGCCGCCCCACGGCCTGAAGTACCAGCGGAACTGCAGCACGTCGATCGAGAGCCGGGAGAGCGCTCCGCCCGATCCTCGCCACGTCTGCAGATGCTGGTACGTCACATCGATCGGCCACTTCGCATTCCCGCGATCGAACGCGGGAAGGGTGGAGTACGTCGCCCCGAGCCCGAACCGCTGCTCGGTGGCCTCGGTCTCGGCGTCGAGCGTGGAAGCGTCGAGCGTGACGGCCGCGCCCGCATCGTCCGTGACGTCGAAGCGGCCGGTGTAGCGGTCCGCACTCCGCCGCCGGACGCCGAACGAGGTCCCGAGCGAGAGATACTCGCTCCACCGCCAGCGCGGCGCGATCTCCACGGTGATCTCGTCGCCCAGATCGCGGCCCACGGTCTGCGCGGTGAACGCGGGGGCAGGGAGGAGGTCCGGCGTTGCGGTGATGCGCATCGGCCGCGTATCGCTTCCCTGGCGGTTCCAACGGAGGAGCGCGGTGGTGCGCCACCGCCGCCACGCGATGTCAGTCAGACTCGCCAGCTCGATGTCCCGCTGCCCATCACCCGTGCCGCGATCGACCAAGTCGTCGGCGGACTCGAACGACCCCGTGCCGAGTCGCAGCGTGACACCCACGGCCTGCCGGACGCCGAACGGGGCTGTCATCGCTGCGGCCTCGGTCGGCGTCGGAGCGATGCCATCGAAGACGACGCCCTTAAGCGAGAGCTCGACGTCGCCGAGCCCGCGTGAGACACGCGAACGCAGTTCGGCGGCGGCGGTGCCGAACTCGGGGTCGGTGAGCAACCGCTGGAAGTCCTGCACGGTGAGGACGCCGGGCGCGCCGGTGGCGCTGCTCGCGGCGATCGCGCTATTCCCAAGCGCACCGAAGGCAGTCCGGAACCCGACGATGCGAGCGTCGATGGCGTTCTGCAGGGCGCTGCCCGTGACCGGTGCATAGCGCGAGCCGCTCCGCGTGCGCCCGCCATACACCTGCACGAGCGCGTTGGCGAAGGCCCCTGCGTCCGCCACGAGCGTCTGTGCAGCGCCCGGATTCGCGCGGACCGCGGCGCAGTTCGGGAGCGCGGTGGGATTCGTGTTGCAGAGCGTGATCGCGCGCGTGAGCTGCGCGGTGGCGGAATCGAACTGCGCGACGAGGGTGCGATTCGCCGTTCCCGCAGCAGCGAAGTCGATCCCCGGATTGAACGCGAGGTTCCCCTCGGTGCGGAGCGGGTTCATGGTGACATCGACGAGACTGCGCGCCTCGACGAAGGGGACGTAGACGCCCAGCATGAGGCGCCCCGGGAGCCCGATGTCGAACCCGAGCGGAGTCACACGGGTGTCGTGCCGGATGGCGGTGCGCAGTGCGCCGAAGGTCGGCGTGACGCTCGGGAGCCCCGAGAGGAGGCGGAGCGGTGCGACGAGGGCGCTCACCCCCGCGATCCGTGAGGCGCCGAGCGAGTCCACGGTGAGGTCGACGCCGAGCGGCTCGAGGGTCCCGTTCTTCCGTCCCGGCGTGTTCTCCCCGAACCGTTCACCCGCGCGGTCCCAAAGCGTCCCCAAGCGCAGTCGGAACTCCCACGGGCGGAGCACCGAGGCGTCGTCGCCGGGCCCCACGGGCCGCTGGGCGGCCGACGGCGTCGCCCCGAGGACGATAGCCAGCGCGGTGCTCCAACGGACGACTGCGGGGGGAATAAGCACGAAATCCGGTGGCGGGACGCGTTGAGGTGTAGGTTGGCGGAGGTTAGCGTCCTACCCTGACTCTCGCAACGCGATCCGTGCCCCCAGCTTCGCTTCCGTCACTCCCCTGGCAGTTCACCGGCAACCACTGGATCGCGCTCCCCTGCGTGCATCCGGCCGACGGCGCCGTGCATGCGATCGGCCTCCTCCATCGCGGGGCGCGTGGCGCGGTGGAGTTCGCGGGATCGGCGGATTTCCAAGCGGGCACTGGGCCTGCGCTGGCGCGCCCGACTCTACGGGTCGATGGCGCGGAGGTCGCCCTCGCGCGCGAGGGGATCGCGTGGGAGCGCGCGCTGCACTGGCTCCCGACGTTCACCGCGACGGTGGGAGAGCTCCTCGTCCGCGGGACCGTGTTCGCGCCCTACGGCCGCGATGCCGACATCGCCGGCGCCGTGTACGCCATCGCCGTCGAGAACCGTGGGAGCAGCGCGCGCGAGGTCACGCTCTCCCTCGAAGGGGTGCTCGGCCATCGCCAGCTCCGCATCCGCACTCCGCGCCCGGGCGATGACCGCCATGTCGCATTCCATGCGCCGAACGACGCGGTGGTGCTCGAAGGGGCGGAGGCGCCTGGGCTCGCAGCCCTCGCGATCGGTGGCGAGTCGGTGGACGCGGTCGAGGTGACGGGCGGCGACGCCCCGACCTTCGCGCTCCGCCGGAAGCTGGTGGTGCCGCCGAAGGGGCGCGCGGAGGTCGCTTTCTATCTCGCGGCGGGTGCGGAACGTGATGGCGCGCTGGCGACGCTCGAGGTGCTCCGCCGCCGCGGCTGGCGCACCCTGCTCGCGAGCACGCGCGACGCGTTGCAGGCGCTGGAGCAGCTGACGGGGGTCGATGCGCTCGACGGCCTGCTCAATCGCAACCTCCTCTTTGCGTACTTCTACGCCGTGGGGCGCGCACTCGACGACGCGCACTTCTACATCGTCCGCTCGCGGGCACCCTGGCACCCCGAGGGCGTGACGGTACGCGAGTGGGAGGCGCTGTCGTGGGTCATCCCCGCGGTGCAGCTCGCCGACCCCGATCTGGCGCGAGAGCTCATCCTGCGCATGTGCGAGGTGCACGGCTACGTGCCCGGCCGCGGCGTGAACTACCTCGACGGTTCGCTCTTCGCCCCGGGTTTCACCCTCGAAGGGTGTGCGGCGTATGCGATCGCGGTCGATCGCTACATCCGCGAGACGGGCGACGATCGGATCGTCGAGGAGAACGTCCTCGCCGACACGCTCTACGTCTCCAGCGACATGCTCGCCGAGCGACGCGACAAGACCCACCCGCTCTATCACACCGACGTCACGCCGTCGGGGCTCCCCGCGCCGCAGCCGTTCACGCTTCACGGCAATGCCGTCGTCGCGTTCGCGCTCGATTCACTGAAGCGCACCCTCGACGAAGAGGCCGCCAAGGCCGTGCAGGACCCCACCGCCGTGCGCGCGGCGATCCGCCGACACTTCGTTACCGACACCGGCGCGAAGAGCACCTTCGTCGCGGCCTCCGACCTGCGCAGTGCGACCACGCTCGACGACGATCCCGCCTCGAGCGTGCTCTGGCTCCCGTTCTACGAGGCCGTGGAGCGCACCGACTCGATCTATCGGCGCACGGTGAAGCGAATCCCTCCCGGAGCTTCGTTGGCACAGCGGCTCGGGCGACTCCTCGGCCCCGACGCCTCGAGCGAGCTTGAGTGGCTACGCCGCGCGCCGCTCGCGCTCGGCGTGGCGTCGGAGTTCGTCGATGCGGATGGGGCGGCGACCGCGAATGCAGGTGACGCGACCGTAGCCGGGCTGTTAGCGTATGCGGTCTGGTTCACCGTGCACGCGCACGGCGTGCGGTAGCAGCGGCCGAGATGGCGAAACTGGCTAGACGCGGGGGACTTAAAATCCCCTGAGAGTGATCTCATCCGGGTTCGAGTCCCGGTCTCGGCATGGGGAGAAGCACAGAAGGGGCGGCCATCGTGGCCGCCCCTTCGTGTTCCCTGATCCGACCTGGCTTACGGGATTCGGATCGTCACATTCACCGAGTCACCCACCGTCGAACCCGGCTTCGCCGCGATCACAACGTTGACCGAATCCGAGGGCGTCGTGCCCCCGGGCGCGATCGAGAGGAGCTTGTACGAGCCGATCGGCACCGAACGGAAGAGGAACACACCGTTCGCGCCAGCGTTGCCGACGAGCGCGGGGATGTTCGAGGTCGAGCCACGCAGGTAGACCGTCGCTCCGTTCACCGGATTCGTCGTCCGGCTCGTCACCGTCCCCGCGAGCTTTCCTGCGCCCGGCGTCCGCGACGCGATCGAGGTCGGCATCGTCGCCCCAAGCACGCCCGAGAGTCCGGGCACCGTCGCGTCGGCCGAGCCCTTCGGCTCGAGCAGGAGGGTGATGCGGCTGTACGCGTCGAAGGCCACCGGGGCCCCCGTGTAGCGGATCTGCGCATCCGTGATCACGTCACGCGTGCAGAACGCGCACTGCGTCGCGTCCACGCCGTCGAGCGGTGCGTTCTCCGGCACCGGCGAGACGAGCGACCCGAGCCGGTAGGTGATCCCCGTCCGGTCGTCGATGAGCCACGCGACGTACTTGAAGCCGAGAGGAGGACGGATGAGCGAGCGAACCCGCACGCGCACCTGATCACCCCAGAACGACCCCGTCGCGCCACCCACGATCGCGAAGGGGAAGCGGTCCGCAGTGGCGTTCGCGTACTGGCCGAAGGTCAGCGTCGGGCTCGAGAACGACGTGCCGGCACGATAGCGCCCGTACGAGAAGCCCCAGCGGGCCCCGGCCGCCACCGTCGCGTTGGCCGTCTGCGCGATCGGCACCACCGACATCACGATGAAGTTACCCGTCGCGATCGCGGCGTTCTGCAGGCGCCAGTTGTACCGCACGTTCGTGTCGGCCGGCGCGACGATGGCCGCACTCGCGACCGTGTCGATGGCGTTCACGAGCACGGACGAGTCGCGGTTCACCGGACGCCGCGAGGTGAAGGTCCGGATGAGTCGTCCCGCGAGCGGGACCGCGGTCCCGCTCGCGGTATCGACCGCGAAGGCCTGATAGGCCGCTCCGGCTGGCACCGGTGGCAGGTTGCTGAGCGTCAGCGTGATCGTGTCGCGCGTGGCCGCCGCCGTGATCGCGGAGGTCACGGTCGGGTAGGTCGTGACAAGGGCCGGCCCGAACGCCATGTCGAGCAGCGGCGGTCCCACCTGCTCGGCGGTGCCGAGCACGGAGTCATTGTCACAGGCGACGATGCCCGCGGTCGTGGCGAGCGCGGCGACGAGCGCGAGACGAGAGAATGCGGTTCGCATCTTAGCGCCCTCCCGACGAGTTCTGACCGGGGATGTACGTGAAGACGAGCGAGAACTGCGTGTTCATCGGAGTGCTCTTGGCAGGCACAGGGGCAGGGAAGACGTCACGCAGGCGCGCGTCCTGGATGTACTTCACCGTCACGTCGTAGTTGTCCCGATTGTAGTTTCGCATCCCGAACAGGCGACCTTCGAGCCGTAGGCCGAGGGCCGCGTTGACGTTGTAGTTCAACCCGCCGCCGGCCACCCACATCGGTGCGGTGGTCTGCTTCGTCGCGAGCTCCTGGCGCTGGTCGAGGAACATCGTGTACCAGCCGCCGCCGCCCATGCCGTAGATGCGGGCCTTGTTCCCCATGGGGAACCCCGCCGACGCCTGCAGCCCGTACTGAAGCTGCGTCATGCGCGAGGGGACCTTGTAGATGAAAGAGGTGTCGCCGAAGTCGAAGAGCACCGCAGGGAACTGGTCGCCCTGGGTGATCGGGCGACTCGCCGTGAAGAGCATGCCGACGCCGAAGTCGCTCTTCTTGGAGATGACCTTGAAAGGGTTCCAGCCGAGGCGGTACGTCGCATCGATCCCGACGAACGGCGTGTTATCGAGCGCCGTTGCCTTGTCGTACGACGTCCAGCCGACGTGCGCGCCGACATCGACCTTCTTCACGGAGACCTGGCCAGAGGCCGGGGCCGCCGCGACGATGAGCGCGCACGCGAGGAGGAGTGGATGAGTTCGCATCACAGCGGGTCTCCGCAGGTGGCGGGTCAGTTGCCGAAGTCGAAGGAGATGACCTGATTGCTGTTCAGGTCACCCATGAGCACGTACGCGTAGTCGAGCGACATCGAGCGACCCAAGAACGGGAACCGCACGCCGCCACCGAAGCTGTAGCCCGAGGCCGTCTGCCGGTTCGCACGCTGCTCGTTGAACCACCGTTTGCCGCCGCGCAGGTGCAGGTTCTTCTTGTAGGTGTACTCGATGCCGACCGACGGCTGCAAATCGGTGTCAATCGCATCATAGAAGTCGAGCTCGGCCTGGATCGCGTGTACCTTGCTCGCCCCGAAAAGTGCTTCGGCATCGCCGTAGAGGTCGCTCAGAATGCCGAGCCGGAAGCTCGTCGGCATCTGCACGTCACGCGTGTTCAGTTGCACGGGGATGTCGATGCCCGTGCCATTGCCATTGTAGCGCGGTTCGGTGATGTAGCGCTCAACGCCCGGGCCCTGCCAGCGCCCGGAGCCGCCGATGTTCGAGATCGCTGCGGCGAGCGACACGCCGTAGAGCCCCGTCCGGAAGCGCGTCGACACATCGAGGCCGAAGAAGTTCGTGTTCGCGAAATCGATCCCTTCGCGCGCGAAGCGGAAGCCGCCGGCCGCCGAGAGGCGGTCGGTGATGTTGCGCGCGTAGTGCAGCGCCATCGAGATGCCGGTGTACTGGAACGTGCCGGGGAACACGGGGTCGTTCCCGGTCGGCGCGTTCTCCGTGGTCCGCTCGATCTGCCCTGATCGGAAGGAGCGGAGCGAGAGGCCGAGCGCGCCTTGGCCGACGGGGATGACCGCCCCTGCGCCGATGTTGGAGATCCCAGAACCGCTCCCATACATCGACATGTACGAGAGGGTGGTGCTGATCCCCTCACTCAGGGCGATGTTGGCGGGATTCCAGAAGAGTGCTTCCGCGCCCGCGGATTGCACGGTGACCGAACCGCCGAGCGCGTTGGCGCGCCCGCCGATCGGGATCTGGAGATAGTTGGCGCCCCGGGTCCCGACGCGCGAGGAGCGGTCGGCGGCACCCGGGACGATGAACGTGCCCTGAGCGAGCGCCTCCGTGCTGAATGTCAGCACGGCGGCACCAGCCAGCACGCGGAGGAGGAGGTTGGTCTGCATCGCTGTCGTCCCGGGTTAATGGATGACCACGAACTTGCCCAGCTTATCGATCTTCTTCCCACCCGCATCGGTGGAGATCACGAAGACGTAGAAGCCCGGGCCGATCTCGAGGTTCTCGCGCGAACGCATGTTCCAGAGCAGATCGCCGGTTGCGGCGCACTGCGTGGTGTTGACGGTGGCCGTGCAGTTGCGGTCGAGGTCTGAGGCGACCCACTTGATCTCCTGGACGGTCTGCCCGCTCGCCGTGTAGATGCGGATGGTGCCCGTCGGGGGGAGCCCCGAGAACATCAGTCGCTTCGTGCCACGGCTCTGCTCGTACTGCGAGAACATCACGTAGGGGTTCGGAACCACGCGGACGTTTTCGAGCGACGCCTCGGTGAGATCCGACGCCTTGGACGCCACCTTCTCCGCGGAGATGGTGTAGGGGAATGAGTAGATCCCCTGCGGGCTCGCGAAGTACGTGATCTCGTACACCTGATTGGCGTTCGTCTGCGTGTACCCCGTACCACCGATCCCGGTGATCGGGTTGCAGTTGATGACCGAGGCGCAGCCCAGGATCACCGGTCCCCAGGTCACGTTGGTCTGCGCGATCGAGTCCGGCACCCCAGCCGACGTGAGCGCCACGCGACGCGTGAGCGGCGACGCGGCCGTCGTGTCCTCCTTCACCACATTGAAGCGCTCGATGAAGTAGAGGTTGTCGCCGGCGATCCACTGATCCGTCGGCACACTCACGCGCACCGTATCGCCACCGGTGCCGAGCACGATCGTCGTCGGCCGCTGGCTCTTGAGGAGCGCAACGGTGACATCGGAGTTACCGAGGCGGACGTTCTTGACGGAGAAGGGCAGCTTCACCACCGCCAACGAGTCCGTCGTGATGGTGCGACCGAGTGCGCGGCTCAGCGCCGTCGCAGCCGTGGCCGACACATCGGAGTTCCCGACCGAGGGGCGCGCCGCCAGCGTGGCCGCCACCTGCGTGTTGGTGTTCGCCGGATTGTTCCGGTCGAACGTCATCGGCGTCGGGCCCCAATCGGGGCCACCGAACGTGATGCGGTACTTCGAGAAGCCCTTGAACGTCGCGTCGCGCTGCACGCCCGTTCCCGTCGGGTTCCAGGTGATGCTCGGCGCCGAGTTGGCGCTCTGATTGCCGATCCCGGTGATGCTCCAGGCGCGACGGTTGATGGTGCGCGCCACCGAGAGGTCGAGGCCGATCGACAGACCGTTCCACGCGTTACGCGGCACCGTCTGCGCCGGCACGAGCGGCAGGTCGGCCGTCGCGTTCGACGGTGGGATGGTATCCGTCACGTAGATGGGACGGTTTCCGTCGACGAAGGTGACCTGCGGACCCACGCGACCGCCCGACCGATAGCGATAGAAGGTGCGCGAGCTGTTCCCGGTCGTGACCACCGTCGTGGCGGGGAAGCCAGCGGCGTCCACGGTGACCGTGTCCGCCACCACGAAGGTATCGCGACGGACGGCGATGCGACGGCGGCTGTTCGTCGTACCGACGATCGTGCCCGTGTCGCCGAGCTGGAAGAGCCGCACCACCGTGGAGGTGATCCCCGGTCGGGTGATGTCGGCGTCGAACACCTCGACTTCCGCCGAGTCGGAGAGCATCAGGCGCCCGGTGATGTCGGCACCGCGCACCGGCTTGGTGAGCCGCGTGGCGATGCTCCACTGCGCGATCGTGTCCGCGGCGAGGCCGGGGAGGATCGTGACGAGCGAGCTATCTGAGCCCGCCTGACGTGTCACCGGGAGGTACACGACCGAGACGTTCCGGTTCGCGCTGTTCGCGGTCAGACCATTCGCCGCGCCGGGACGGATCGAGAACTTGGTCGGCGCGAGCTGCCCGGCCGCGTTGATATCCACGACGTCCCAGATCGCGTCCCACGACTTGCCGGCGACCACGTAGGTGTAGGTCAATCCGCCGGTGACGCCGCCATCCGAATACGTCACGGGGAAGAGCCCACGCGCATCGCGCGAGAGTCGCGCGTACGACTGCCACGAGTAGCGGGGGAACGCACCCGCCGGATCGCGCGAGGGCGACGGGGTGCAGGCGACGCCCGCGTCAGACGTGTACGTGGCACCGTTGTCGCAGCTCTTGAAGATGAAGAGCGACTCCACCGCTCCCCGCGCCACACCGGTGCGGATCTGACAGAGCGCCGTCGAGAAGGTCGCCGCCACGCGGCAGGCATTCACCGTGGCGGGCAACGTATCCCGCGGCACCGTGTCGACCAGCGCCGTCCCCGGTGGGAGTGCGATCGCGCGGATGTTGTTCACGATATCCGGGTTGAGCACGCGCAGCCGGATGTCCCTGGCCAGGGTGCTCGTCTTCAGCACCGTCGCCTGCGAGAGCAGGAAGCGGTCGACGCAGCTGTTCACCGACTGGTCGAAGAAGAGCCGGATCGAGGTGTTGTACTGCCGGTTCCCGCCGAACGTCTGCGCCGAGACGATGTTCGACATGCAGGGCGGTTCCGGGGAGAGCCAGAAGGACTGATAGAGTCGATTGAGATTCGAGACGGTCGCTTCCCACGACGTCGAGTCTGGTGAGCCGAGGAAGGCGACCACGAACGACGTCGAATCGCCGGCCTTCAGCTTGATCGGACCGACGCCGGCGTGGACGTTGTTGTGGATGTTGTTCGCGAAACCGCCGGGAAGCGTATCGCTGAACGACGCGCCGCAC
>JAIETI010000099.1 GCA_019745365.1 Gemmatimonadaceae bacterium
CTGCTGCGCCACGATCCCGCGAAAACGCATCGGGCCGATCTGCCCTTCGGTCTGGAGCCCGTAGTTGTTGCTCGGGATCCCGCTCGTGATGAAGCGCGACGGCGGCGGTGTGAATGAGACATTGCCCACCTCGATCTTCTTCAGCAGCTCGTCGCTCTTCCCCTGGTAGAACACCGAGATGTTGTTCGACGCGTCGAACTCCCGCTGCGAGTCGTAGTCGACGTTCACATGCACGCGGTCCGCGACCACGCCACCGGTCCGCACGTTGAACTGGAAGTCGAAGGTCGGCTGGAAGGTCCCCTGACACTGCGAGGTGAGGGAGAAGAGCTGCGACGAGGTGCAGCGCTCGTTCTTCTGCCGATCGAGTTTGCTCTCGAGCCGCGCCGAGAGCTGCAGCCCGAGGTCCGCGTACTGGTCGAGCAGCGTGGTGTCGCGCGGCGCGGCCACCTGACTCTCGAGGAAGGGGCGGACCAGCGCGATGCGTGGGTCCTCCGGGATCCGCGGACTCTCGAGCGTCCGCTGAAAGGCCCGCGCCTGCCGCTCAGCCACCGTGGTGGCCAGCCGGGCACGCGCCTCTGCGGCGAGCGTCGCGGCGTCGCTCCGGACCGGCTGAAGGATCCCCGCGGGGCCCAGCTCGGGCGGCACCGGGAGCACGAAGCGCACGGGTTCCACGCGCGAGCGCAGCGGCAGTGTGCTGTCGCCTACGATCCCCACCTGTGCACCGACCCCGAGCGGCACCAGCAGCAGGAGGGCAATGAGGCGAAACAGGCGCACCTTGGACCGGGCTCGGGGGTAGAAGCGGGAACGGGCCTCGTCGCGTGCCGCAGCACACCAAGGCCCGACAGCTTGCTTCAGAGCGACCGCCGAGTGGAATATACGGGTGCGTCGACCCCCAACAACCCTGCGCCACGGCTCACCCGCCCGGCGCGATCGAGGACCCAGCGCCGACGTGCGGATCATCTCCAAGTACATCCTCCGGGAGCACGCGGGACCGTTGGTGTTCGCGCTCTCGGCGCTCACCTCGCTCCTGTTGTTGAACTATGTCGCCAAGCGGCTCGGCGACCTGGTGGGGAAAGGGCTCCCCTGGCAGGTGATCGTGGAGTTCTTCGCGCTCTCGATCCCGTTCACGGTGGCGATGACGCTGCCGATGGCGGTGCTCGTCGCGACGCTCCACGCGTTCAGTCGGTTCGCGGCCGAGAACGAGATCACCGCCTTCAAGGCGAGTGGCGTGTCGATGCACACGCTGATGCGCCCGGTGATGATCGCGGCGGGGATCCTGACGCTGTTCATGGTCTGGTTCAACGACCAGCTCCTCCCCGCCGCCAACCATCGGCTCAGTCTCCTGACGACGGATATCGCGCGGAAGAAGCCGACCTTTGCATTGAAGGAGCAGATCATCAACCCGGTGGTGCCGGGAAAGCTCTTCCTGCGCGCTGGCCGGATCGCCTCGCTCTCGAACGAGATGACGGATGTGGCGATCTACGATCTCGCCGACCCCGCCAAGCGCCGGGTGATCTACGCCGATCGCGGGACGCTCGAGATGGTGGAAGGGGTCGACCTCAAGCTCACGCTCCGCGATGGGTCGATGGAGGAGCTCTCCACGATGGAGCCGACGCGACTCCAGCGGTCGTTCTTCGTCTCGAACGTGGTGAAGGTGCGCGGCGTGGGGAACGACTTGGAGCGGGACCAGAGCGGCGACGACTACAAGAGCGATCGCGAACTGACGATCTGCGAGCTGGAGCACCGGGTGCAGCAGGAGGCGGTGGTGCGCGACAGTGCGTGGCGCAACCTCGCGAAGGTGAACGCGCGCCTGGCCAAGCCGCTGAAGCCCACACCGGTCCCGGTGTCGATGGGGGGGTGGTACTGCGGGATGCTCCGCCGGGTCCTCCCGAGTGCGCTCGGCGCACAGGCGCCCGCCCCGCCCGCCGGCGCTCCCGCGCCGGTCGTCGCCCCGGCCACGCTGCCGGCGGTGGCGATCGACACCTCGCCGGTGTTCGTCGAGAGCATCAAAGCGCGACTGACGGATGCGACCTTCACGATCGACGCGTATCAGGTGGAGATCGAGAAGAAGTTCGCCATCGCAGTGGCGTGTTTCGTGTTCGTGCTCCTCGGTGCGCCGATCGCGTTGCGTTTCCCCCGTGGAGGCGTGGGGCTCACGATCGGCGTGAGTCTCGCGGTATTCGGGCTCTACTACGTGGGACTGAGCGCGGGCGAGACACTCGCCAATCGCAACATCCTCGACCCGTTCTGGGCGATGTGGGCGGCGAACTTCCTCCTCGGCGGCGTGGGGTTGGTGCTCACACTACGACTCGGCAGCGAAGGGAGCACGGCGCGCGGGAGTGAGACGACCGAGTGGTGGTCCTCGCTCCGCGCCCGATTCACGCGGCGGCGCGCCTCATGAGGCGGCGCCTACTCCGGCCGCTCGATCGCTACGTCCTGGGAGAGTTCGTCCGTATCTTCGCGGCGACCGCGCTCGGATTCCCGATGATCGTGATCGTGTTCGATCTGACCGAGAAGCTCGAGAAGTACCTCGCCCGACAGTTGGCGCCCAAGCAGATCGCGCTCGCCTATCTCGCCGGGGTGCCCGACACGATGTTCCTCGTGTTGCCGGCGGCGGTGCTCTTCGCGACGGTGTTCGCCATCGGCGGCTTCACGCGACACAGTGAGATCACGGCGGCCAAGGCGAGCGGGATCTCCTTCCATCGCTTCATCGCGCCGATCGCGATCGGGGCGGCGATCGCGACGATGCTCGGCCTGCTGCTGACCGTCGTGATGCCCTTCACCAACGCGACGCGCGAGCGGCTGTTGGATGAGCGCAAGTTCAGCAACGCGACGATGCGCTACAACTTCACGTATGCGGCCGAGGAGGGGCGCGTGTACACCATCACGAGCGCCGATGTCGATCGCAAGGCGCTCGAAGGCGTGCACATCCAGCGGCGCGGCACCGGGCCGGCGTTCCCGACGATGACCACCATCGCGCGGACGGCGCGCTACACGCGTCGGCGCGGGTGGACGTTGCGCGAGGGCGTGGTGCATGTGCTCCCGGGCGATTCGTCGAATGTCTCGATCCAGTTCGATTCGCTCCGCGACCGCCAGTTCCGCGAGGAACCGATCCAACTGATGTCGGCGGAGAAGCCCCCACTCGATATGGGCTTCAATGAGCTCGGGCGCTTCATCGCCGCCATGGAGCGGAGTGGGAGCGACGCGAACACCCTGCGGGTGGAGCGGATGCTGAAACTGGCCATCCCGGTCACCTGCATAATCATCATGCTCTTCGGGGCGCCCTTGGCGACCAGTACGCAGCGTGGCGGGACCGCCTATGGCGTAGCGGTGAGTCTGGGGACCACGATTATCTTCCTGATGTTGGTCCAACTCACCAAGGCCATCGGCGGGAAGGGGCTCCTGACCCCGGAACTCGCCGCTTGGCTCCCGGGGATCGTCTTCGGGGTGATCGGGACCGTCATGCTCTCGCGCGTCCGCACCTAGCGGACCGCGGTCCCTCCCCGCGTCCCGTGTCGCACATCACCCACTTCGAGCGCCGCCACACGCAGAGCTTCCCCGTCGTCCCGCGACAGGGGTTCCTCTTCCTGCGTCGGATGAGCAACGCGTCGCTGGGGCTCTTGGGCGGGATCGGCGTCCGCACGCTCTTTCTGCGTGAGATCGTTCGCGCCTTCGCCGATTGGCGCACCTGGCTCCCCCAGGTGATTCCGCAGATGCGTGCGGTGGGGGTGGACTCGGTGCCGCTCGCGGTGATGGTCGCCGCCTTCATCGGCGGCGTGATCTCGCTGCAGGTGCGCTACCAGCTCTTCCCGGGGATCCAGCTCAGCATTGTCGGGCTCTCGGTGCGCCAGATGGTGGTGCTCGAAGTCGGCCCCCTGCTCACCGGACTCGTGCTCGCCGGACGGATCGGGGCGAAGATGACGGCTGAGATCGGGACGATGCGGGTGACCGAACAGATCGACGCGCTCGAGACGCTCGCGTACGACCCGATCGCGTATCTCGTGGTGCCGCGCGTGGTCGCGGCGGTGTTCATGCTCCCCGTGCTCACCGTGGCCGCCGACTTCGTCGGTGTCGCGAGTGGCTACTACGCTGCGATCACGCTCACGGACGTGCAGCATGCGTCCTTCATGGAAGGGCTCCGGCTGGGCTTCGATTCCTTCCAGGTGTTCTACAGTCTGATCAAGGCCACCATGTTCGGTGGCGCAATCGCGATCCTCTGCACGTTCGAGGGATACATCGCCGAGGCGGGCGCGGAGGGGGTGGGCAAGAGTACCGCCACCGCCGTCGTCATCTCGTCGATGGCTATCCTGATCCTCGATGCGCTCACCGCGCTGATCCTCGCACCGTATCTCCAAGGATGAAACGACGCGACGAAGTCCTCGTGGGGCTCCTCTCGACCGCGGCGGTCGTCGCCGGGATCATGGGGACGCTCTGGCTGGCCCGCGGCGGACTCAGCCCCGGCTATCCGCTCTACTCCAAGTTCGTCTGGGGTGCGGGGCTCAAGCAGGGGCAGCCCGTGCTCCTCTCCGGCGTGTCGGTCGGCTTCGTGAAAGACGTTGCCTTCCTCCCCGACGGGCATCTCGTCGTCGAGTATCGAGTGCGCTCGGGCTACTCCGTGCCGCGTGGGACGACGGCCACGATCCAACCGAACGGCTTCTTCGGCGATCAGCTGATCGCGCTCAAGCCCGCCGGCCCCTCGGGTGACAACTACGCGCCGGGCGACACGATCCCGTCCGGACCCGGGGCAACCCAGCTCGGTGACGTGCTCGCGCAGGTGGACACGATCACCCGCGAGGTCGCCAAGCTGACCAAGGCGCTCAACAAGCAGTTCGTCGACGACGGCGGAATGGGGGAGCTCCGGAAGGCGGTCACCAACGCCAACACGATGATCTCCACTCTGACGCGCGTGGCCGAGGCGCAGTCGAAGGAGCTGACGACGACGCAGCAGTCGCTGCGTCGGCTCACGAACGCGGTCGATTCGGCTAAGGTCAGCAGCACGATCGCCTCGATGAGCGAGGCGGCGAAGAGTGTGGAGTCGCTGACGACCGAACTAAAGAGCACGACGGCGCGGCTCAGCACCACGCTCGACAAGCTGAACGAGGGTCCGGGTTCGGCGGCCAAGCTGATGAACGACGCCGGGATGTACAACGACGTCCGCGGGCTCGTGCAGCGGCTGGATTCGCTGACGGCGGACTTCAAGAAGAATCCGAAGAAGTATGTGAAGCTGAGTATTTTTTAGGAGACACAGGAACCACAGGAACCACAGGAACCACAGGAACCACAGGAACCACAGGAACCACAGGAACCACAGGAACCACAGGAACTACAGGAACTACAGGAACGACTAGGACGGGCGGGCCTTTTGGCTCGCCCTTTCCTTTGTGCGGGCTTTGAGGGAGTGGAGCATTCGCTTGACCTCCACCGCTTGAGCTCGCAGGCGATCGGCGGTAGCGGCGGGGATGAGGCTGGTCTCGGCGGCGAGGCGGAGCAGGTACTCGACCTCATACGCTGACGCGCAGGCGTAGCCGACGAAGCGGCCGAGCATGGCGCGGGAGCCGCCACCGAGCCCTTCGACGAGGTTGGTGGGGACCGAGGCGCCCGCGCGGCGGAGCTGCACGCAGAGCGGGTCGCGCGGTGCCGTGGCGGTGAGGCGATAGATGTCCGTCGCGAGGGCATGCGACTTCTGCCACACGATGAGCCGCTCGTAGGGTTCCATGCCGCGCACGATGCGGCCGCTCCCGCGCCGATCCGTCACCCTCCCACGCCACACATCACCCAAATGCCACAGCGGGGCCGGGAAGAGTTCCCGGCCCCGCTGCGTCCTTCCTGTTGTTCCTGTAGTTCCTTTACTTCCGCGCGGTCAGAAGCTGTATCGGAATGCCACCTGATACCGCCAGTAATCGAACGCCGAGTTTCCGCGGATGTACTGCGTCTGCGTGATGTTGTACGTAAAGATCGGCACCGCCGACTTCGGATCGCTGGAGGTCATGCGCTGGTGGGAGAGGATGTTGACGTTGGAGTTCGTCGTACCATCCGTCTGACCGTTCCGGCCCCACTCGCGGTTGATGAAGTTGATCGGGTTGAAGAGCTGGACTTCGAGCATCGCGCGCTGCCCGCCGAGGAGCTCGGGGAGCGACTGACGGATCGAGACCGTGGCCTCCTGCTGGAACGGATTGCGGCAGGAGTTGCGCTTCATGATCTGGCCGCGCTGGCCGCGGAGGCAGCTGCTGTTCTTGATGAAGTCCTCGAACGCCTGCTGCTGTTGCGCGACCGTGATCGTCCCAGAGGCGACGAAACGGATCTCGTTGGTGTCGAAGGCACTCTTCGGCACATAGATCAGGTCGTTCCCTTGACGGCCATCGGCATTGAGGTCACCCGAACCGCCCGAGGGGCCGGCGCCGTACACGTAGTCGTGCGGCGAGCCGCTGAAGCCGGACCAGAAGATGTTGAAGTCCGTCGAGAGCTTCTTCTTCCACCACCACGCGGTGTAGGTGCCCGTCACGACGAACTTGTGGGGCTGATCGAAGAGGGAGGTCGTCGGGTCGGCGAGGAACTGGTCGCCCGAGAGCGTGCGCCCGAACTGCCAGTTGGAGATCGCCGTAGACGAGGTGAACGACTGTACGTCGCGCGCCCGGCCGTAGGTGTAGGCGACCATACCTTCCCAGTTATCGCTGTACTGCTTCTTGATCTGCGCCGTAACGTTGTAGGCGTAGTCGCGGTTCTGGTTGAGCATGTCGATCGCTGTCGAGAACCGTGCCGTGCCGCCGTTGGCGATGACCGCGTCCGGCACCACCGGCACCGCAACACCCGTCGCCGCACGGATCGTGTCGCCGAAGAGCACGCGACCACGCGAATCGAGCCCGCGAGCACCCTTCAGATTGCGGTTCACAAAGAAGAGCTGGTTCAGGTTCGTGGACCAGAGCCCTTCGACGGTGAAGATGTAGTTCTGCGCGAGGCGGCGATCGTACGCCATGGTCGCGCGGAGCGGCTGCGGGAACTTGAGGTTCCCCGACATGAAGTTCACGTCGCCGATCGGCGAGGTGCCCGCGCCGTTGCGGCAGGAGCTGATTCCGCTGACGTTGGTGGTGAACGCCGGTGCCGGCGCCGTCGAGCCCGAGGTGTTGCAGTTGAGGAAGGTGATGATGTTCCCCGAGTTGCCATACGCGTTGGCGATCCACACATACGGCGGCGTGCCCACAAAGAGGCCCGCGCCACCGCGCACCTGGTTGCGCGAGTCACCCGTCGCGTCCCAGTTGAAGCCGACGCGCGGCGACCACTGGAGCACCCGGCCCGGGATGTCGTCCGTACGGCGCTGATAGGCCGAGTCGATCGCCCGGTTGTACACCGGCGAGTTGAGGTACGACGTGATGTCGGCGCGCAAGCCGAGCGTCAACGCGAGGCGCGGCGTGGCCTGCCAGAGATCCTGCGCATAGAAGGCCGACTGGAGCGCCTTCACGTTCACATTGCCGGCGTCCCGAAGGATCACCGCCTTCCGGAAGGAGTTCGCATTCCCGGCCTGGAGCGAGTCGAGCGAGCGGAAGCCCCACACGCCGTACGACGACTGCGTGAACTGGTTGCGGATCGACATGTACTCGTGGCGCGTGCCGAGCGTCCACGTGTGCTCACCCATGTTCTTGGTGAAGTTGTTGGTGAGCTCGAAGGCATCGAAGTCACCTTCATTCCCCTGCGAGAACTGATCCGCCCCACCCACGATCGTCGCGTTGCCGCCGCCCACGCGCGGCACGGTGACGGTGATCTGCGGGAAGAGTGTGTTCGGCACGCGACGGTCGCGCACCCGGTTGTAGCCGAGGAAGAACTCGTTGCTCGCGCCGTTCTTGAAGTTCGAGAAGAGCTGGAGCACCGGCGCGAGCTTCTTGCTGCTCAGCTCGTGCAGGTTGTCCGAGTAGATCATGCGGCTCGTCGTGCGGGACTGCTGATCTCGGTTCTCACGCATCGCGTCCGTGTAGTTCAGGCGCAGCACCGCGCGGTGGGCATCGCTGATGCGCCAATCCAACCGGCCGAAGAAGTTGTTCTGCGGGCGCGGCTGGCTGACCGCGGCCGCCGTCCCGATATCGGTGCGGCTGTACTGCGTCTTCATGATCGACTCGTAGCGGTCGAGGTCCGCGACCGCCACCTGCTGCGGGACCGGGAAGTTCGCGGGCTGGCCACGGAAGGGCCCACCGAACGGCGTGTCCTCGCGCTCGATCTCGGGCGCGATGAAAAAGTGCAGCTTGTCCTTGATGATCGGGCCACCGAGCGTGAAGCCGTAGATGCTCCGCTTGAGCGCCGTCGCGCGCGTCGCCGGGACGTTTCGGCTGTAGCTCTGGTCGCGGTAGAAGCCAAAGGCGCTCCCACGCAGGTCGTTCGTGCCGCTCTTCGTCACCGCGTTGAGGAGCAGGCCGCCGAAGTTGCCTTGGCGCACGTCGAACGGCGTCAGGAGCACCTGGAGTTCCTTCACCGCGTCGATCGAGATGGCCTTCGCACCGATCTGGCCACCGGGCTGGCCGGTGGAGCCGAGGCCGAAGATGTCGCGCTCCGTGGCACCGTCGATCTGCACGTTGTTCATGCGGTTCGACATACCGCCCGCCGAGTAGCCCGGGCCCGAGGTGGAGACCTGCGGGGAGAGCTTGATGAACTCGGTGAGGTTTCGCGACGTCACCGGGATGCGCTGGAGGAGCGTGTCGCTCACCGTGTTCTTCGCGCCCGTGTTCGTGGAGCCGAAGCCGTCGTTCGTGGCGGTCACCGTGACCGCGGCGATCTCGACCGGCGAGGACTCCATCTTGAAGTCCTCTCGACGCGTCTGCGAGAGCGCGACGGTGAGGTTCTCGCGCGCCTGCGGCTTGAAGCCGATGCGGCGGACCACGACGCGGTACCCGGCGCCGACTTCGAGACTCTGGATGTAGTAGCGGCCGTTGCCACCGGTGATCGCGCCCGTCGAGAACCCGGTAGTCGCGTTGGTGATCTGGACCTGGGCCGAGGCGAGCGGTGCGCCATCGGGGCCCGTGACGAGACCGGCGATCGCGCCGGTCGTGACGCCCTGCGCGGCAAGGGACGCCGTGAGGAGCGTCGTCACCGCCGCAGCAGCAAACGTTCTCCAACGAAGTGTGATCATCAGATGATCCTCAGGGGGGAGGAAGGGTCGTGCAATCCTAGAAACCTAGGGCGCTCCGGTTCAATTCTCAACGCGATTCTGTCACCGTCGTGTAACCCGACACCCCTTGCGCCACGGCGGCGTGGTGCTGCCCAGGGGCCGTTCCGAACTCACCCCCGACGCGCGGGGCGTCCTACAGTCAGATAGTAGACCGGGATCCCGGCCAATAGGACGCCGAACACCGCCAGCGTCATCATCCGGGAATCGGGATTGAGCACGCCATTCCCGAGCAGGAAGAGCGTCGATCCCACAAAGAGCAGCGGGACCACCGGATACCCCGGCACGCGGAACGAAGGCTTGTAGTCCGGCCGACGACGCAGCACGAACACGCTCGCCACCGCCAGCGCGTAGAAGGGGAGGAAGCTGGTCACAAAGGCGTCTGCCAGCTGCTCGAAGCTGCGCGCCAACACGAACCCAGCACCCAACACGCCGGTCAGCGCGATCGCCACCCAGGGCGTCCCCAGCCGCGGATGGACCGCCGCCACCGACTTGAAGAAGAGCCCGTCCTCCGCCATCGCGAAGAAGATGCGCGGCGTGGTGAAGAGCGAGTTCGCGAGCGCTCCATAGGTCGAGAGCATCACCGTGACGCTCACGAAGACGACCCCCGCCGGGCCGATCAGCCGCTGCGCGACATCCGCCGCGACCAGCTTCGACACCCGGATCTCCTCGATCGGCATCACCGAGAGATACGCGACGTTCGCCAACAGATAGATCGCGATCACCATCGCCGTCCCGCCGATCAAGGCGCGCGGGAGCACCCGCTGCGGGTCCTTCACCTCGCCGGCGGCGAAGCTCAGATCGGCCCATCCATCAAACGCCCAGAGCGTGCTCACCAACGCCAAGCCGAACGCCGAGAGCTGGAAGCTCCCCGTCGGCATGACCGGGGTAAAGTGCCCTCCCGTCTCCGGGAGACCGATGATGAACGCGAGGCCCACGATGAAGAGGAGCCCGCCGTACTTCGCGAGGGTGGTGATGAACCCCACCAGTGTCCCCCACCGCACGCCCACGATATTGATGAAGGCGGTCACCATGATCGCGAGCGCCGCCGTCCAGCGCACCTTCATGTCATTCGCCGGATCGAGCGGATCGCGCCCACTCACCCGCCACGCGTACGCGGCGAAGGTGATCGAGATCGCGCCCAGCGACGAGGCGCGGATCATCACGAGCTGCCCCCAGCCGAGCAGGAAGGCGGGGAGTCTCCCCCACCCCTCGCGCACGAATACATAGACGCCCCCGGTCTGCGGGAGCGCGCTCGCCACCTCCGCGAGCGTGAGCGCGCCGCAGAGCGCGAAGATCCCGCCCATCACCCACACGGCGAGCATCGGCCCCGGTCCCGGGAGTCGGTCCGCGATCCCGGCCGGCGAGCGGAAGATCCCCGACCCGATCGTACTCCCGATCACGACCGCGATGGCGGCACCCAGACCGACAGTGCGCTGGAGCTTCGGAGCAGCAGAGGCGTTCGGCATCGCGATACGGTACGCGTTCGCACCGATCCGCGCGAGGGCACGACCCGGGGCGCCGACGCGTGTACTTTCCATTCATCATGTCCGCCCTCGACCTGCTCTTCCTCGGTGCCGCCCTCGCGATCGTCGTCGCGCAACTGATGATCCTGCGCTCCACGGCGCGCGGGATGCGGGTCGCGCCCGCGGAGCGGCGCGGCAACGTCGCCGTGGAGTGGGCGTTCGCCATCGTCCCCGCGATCGGGGTGGCCGCGCTGCTCTTCTTCTCGTGGCAGGCGGCGCACCAGGAGCGAGTGACCTTCGAGATCGTCCCCGAAGCGAGCGCGCCCGCCGGGCCGCGCACATGACCGCGCCGACCATCACCACGCGTCCGCTCTGGGCCGATCTGGTCACGCTCACGAAGCCGCGGATCATCTCGCTGCTGCTCGTGACAACGATCGCCCCGATGTACGTCGCCGGGACCCCCACGCTCGCGACGGTGCTCTGGGTCGCACTCGGCGGCTATCTCATGGCGGGCGGCGCGAACGCGGTGAACATGTACCTCGACCGCGACATCGACGACGTGATGGCGCGGACGCGGCTCCGCCCGATCCCGAGTGGACGGATGTCGGCGCGCGCGGTGATCGCCTTCGGCGTGTTGATCGCGACGGCGGCGACGTATCTGCTCGCGGTGCGCGTGAACGTGCTGACCGCCGCGCTCGCGCTCGCCGGTTTCTACTTCTACGTCTTCATCTACACGCGCTGGCTCAAGCGGAGTTCGCCGCACAACATCGTACTCGGCGGCGCGGCCGGCGCGTTCCCGCCGTTGGTCGGGTGGGCGGCGGTCGCAGGACGGCTCGACCTCACCGCGGTCTATCTCTTTCTGATCGTGTACTACTGGACGCCGCCGCACTTCTGGGCGCTCGCGCTCAACAAGCAGCGCGACTACGGCAACGCCGGTGTGCCGATGGCGCCCCTCGTCTGGGGCGAGACCGAGACGAAGTCGCAGATGTGGTGGTACACCGTGTTCCTCGTGGCGCTCACCGTGATCCCGGTGACCTTCGGCGCCTTCGGGTGGATCTACCTCGTGAGTGCGCTCGCACTCGGCGGGGTCTTCCTGCACGGGGTGTGGCGCGTGGTCCGGAGCGACGACTGGGTCGCGCCATCGTGGTGGGTGTACAAGTACTCCCTGCTCTACCTCGCATTGCTCTTCGTCGCGATGGCGGTGGACCGCCACCTCTAGCTACAGGCGGAAGAGCTCGCGCTGAATCTCGCGCGGCGTGACGACGACCGTCCGCGCGTCCTCGAGGTAGGCGTTCACCTCCGTCCGCATCCCGAACTCACCCGGGAGATAGACCCCGGGCTCGATACTGAAGCCGACGCCGGCGATGAGCGCGCGATCATCCCGCGTCTCAAGATCATCGAGATTCGGCCCCGCGCCGTGGAGCCCGCGCGCGTCGATGGAATGGCCGAGTCGATGCGTGAAGGCGTCGCCGAACCCCGCGCGCGCGACGACCGCGCGTGCGGCGGCATCGACCTCGGCGCCACGCACGATCCGTCCCGCGGCGACCCCATCCGCGAGGAACGCGATCGCCGCGTCGCGCGCATCGCGGATCGTCTCCCACACGAGCCGCTGCCGAGCGGTCGGCACGCCGACCACTCCCATCCAGGTCTGATCGGCCCACATCCCACCGCGCGCCATCGCGAAGAGGTCGATCAACACCACGTCGCCCTCGACGATCGCCCTCGCGTGCGCGGCGGAGGGTTCGTAGTGCGGACTGGCCGCGTGCTCCGTGGCGGCCACGATCGGCCCGTGATCCGTCGCGAGCCCGGCGCGCGCGAAACCGTCGCGCAGCCACTCGGCGACCTCGTGTTCGGTGAGCGGCGACGCCGTGCGTGCGGCGGCACCAATCCGCTGCATCGCCTCGCGCGCAAGCGCGGCGATCGTCTCGGCCGCGACGACGTGCGCGCGGCGCTCGTCGGCACTCCACCCGGCGACGAAGCGGCTGATCAGGTCCGCGCTCGACACCACCGTGGCACCGTGACCGCGCACCATCTCGACCACCCCCGCGGGCACGCGATCCACCACGGGCACCGCATCCATCGGTGACCACTCCATCGCGACCGTGCGGCCGCGGAGGAGCGGCGCGAGTGCTGCATCGAGCGTGCGCCACGCGCTGTACACACGGCGTTCCCACGACGCGGGCCATGCATGCCAGACGTCTTGCTCGATGGCATGGGTGATGGCGACCGGTGTGCCCGTCGCGGGGATCCACGCGAAGATCCGCCGAGTGACGAGTCCGCGAAAGCCGAGCAGGCGCATCGCGACCGCGTTCGTGCCTCGGAAATCGTAGAGCAACCAGCCATCTGCGCCCATCGCGCGCAGGGCGTCCTGCACCTCCGCGAGCCACGCCGCAGACAGCGGGGCGCTCATCGGGTCACGCGCCGCGTCCCCACTCGGCGCGCCACTCGCAGGCACCTTCGCTCCGACTCGTGCAGCGCACGTGCTCCACCGCGCCGACGCCACCGACGAGCAGCTGCACCAGTTCGCGGAGCATCGCTTCGTAGTAGGTGCAGCCGCCGAGCTTCGGGGCGGCGTCGACGGTCACCGACTCTGGCACGGCGAGGAGCACCGAGGCGCCCACGCGGCGCACCTGTCCACCGCAGTAGCGCTTCGCCACACGACGCATCTGCGAAAGTGCGAGCGGCCGGGCGAGGAGTGCCGGGAGGATCCGCGTCAGGCGCCGTACCACAGGCGAGAGCGTGCGATACGCCTCGCGGGCCATGCGCCGGCCCGCCTCGCGGAAGACCGGCTCGGCGTCAGGGCGACGCCCGATCAACCGCGCGATGCCGGCGGCCTCGTCGAACGGGGGCCGTTGGCCACGCTTCACCGCGTCGGTGTAGCGTTTGATCTGCGCGAAGACGGTGTCGGAGAGGCCGAAGCGCTTGTTGCGGAGTTCGTGCACGAACTCGGTGTCGAGATCCTCCTCGGGGAGGTCGACGGCGCGCACCGCTTCGAGCAACGAGAGCGGGAGGAGAGGATCGACGGCAGTGGACATCGCGGCGGAACGTAGTGAGCGGTGTGCGCAGCAACAAGCGCACTGCTTGCTCCGCTGCGGGCAAACCGCGAGCTTGCCTCCACGCGCGACGCCGCGCTGCCGGGTCCTCCCTCCGCCCTTCGTCCGTGGTCTCCGAAACCGCGATCGCTCGATTACTCGTCGGGATCATCGCCGCCGTCGCGGTGGCGGTGTTCGCGCGTCGTCGTGGGTCATTGACGGAAGAGGGGATGTGGAGCGCCATCGCGCTCGGCAGCGTGATCACGGTGGCGGGGTATGGATGGGCATTCCTCCTCCTCACCTTCTTCCTGACGTCGATCGGGCTCTCCGAGTGGCGCCGGACAGAGAAGGAGGAGGCGACGTCCGCGATCCTCCCCGACGACATCGGTCGCACGGGCGCGCAGGTGCTCGCCAACGGTGGCGTGTTCGGGCTGTGCGGGCTCGGCTGGCTGCTCTCACATCATCCGATGTGGTGGTATGCCGGTGCGGGCGCGCTCGCGGCGGCGACGGCCGACACCTGGGCGACGGAGATCGGGATCGCATCGCGCCGCACGCCGGTGAGCATCGTCGGCTTCCAGCCGATCGCGACGGGGCTCTCCGGAGGGGTGACCTGGCCGGGCACGGTCGGGTTGGTCGCGGGCGCGACGCTGCTGGCGCTCGCGTCGTCGCTGCTCAATCCGACCTGGATCCACGACTCGCCCTGGATCGTCGCCCTCGCGGGGATCGGCGGCGCGCTGACCGACTCGCTGCTCGGCGCGACGCTGCAGTCCGTGCGCTACTGCGACTACTGCAAGGAATGGACAGAACGCTTCGTCCATCGCTGTGAGTATCGCACCCGCCCTGGACGCGGGCTCTCGTGGTTGACCAACAACGTCGTGAACGCGGTCGCGACGGCGGTGGGCGCGTTGTTCGGCGCGATCATCAGTCTCGTCGTCGTCCCGGGGCCCTGACGGCGATGGCCGCGCCGATCGTGGTGGTCGGCGGTGGGCCGGCAGGGAGCGCGGCCGCATGGGGGCTTGCCCGCGCGGGCCGCGAGGTGATCCTCTGTGATCGGGCCGCGTTCCCCCGCGCGAAGCCCTGTGCGGAGTATCTCAGTCCTCAGGCGGCGCGGTCGCTCGCGGAGATGGGGGTGCTCGAGACGGTCGAACGCGCCGGCGCCGCGCGGCTGCACGGGATGCGCATCACCGCGCCGAACGGGATCGCCTTCAGCGGCGCCTTCGCCGCCGCGCACGGGTTCCGTGGCTTTCGCGATCACGGGCTCGCGCTCCCGCGCGAACGGCTGGATGCGATCCTGCTCGACGCCGCGCGCGCCGCCGGAGTCACTGTGCGCGAACGCACGATGGTGACGGCACTGACGCGCGATACCACGGGCGCCGTGGTCGGCGTCGAGACGCGTGCCGACGATGGCACGACGACACGACTCGACGCGTCGCTGGTGATCGGCGCCGATGGGTTACGCAGCGTGGTCGCGCGCCGCGCCGGGCTCGCGGCACACCGGCGGTGGCCGCGGCGCATCGCCTTCGTCGCGCACTACGAGGGGGTCGACGCGATCAGCGATGTCGGTGAGATGCACGTGACCGCGCGCGGTTACCTCGGCCTCGCCGACGTTGGCGGCGGGCGCACGAACGTCGCGCTCGTGGTGCCCGCCGCGCTCGCCGGCGAAGCGGCCGGTGACGCGGCGGGCTTCCTCGACCGGTGGATCGCCGCGCACGCGGCGCTCGCGCCGCGCTTTCGCGGGGCACAGCGCGTGACCCCGGTGCAGACCACCGGCCCGTTTGCCTCGCACGCGCGGTGCGCGTGGGCGCCCGGCGTGGCGCTCGTGGGCGATGCGGCGGACTTCTTCGACCCGTTCACGGGCGAGGGGATCTACGCCGCGCTCCGCGGGGCCGAGCTCTTGGTCCCCTATGCGTTCGCCGCGACCGCGGACACCGCGCGCGAGGCCGCCGAGGCGCTGGCCGCGTATGACCGGTGCCGCCGCGATGCCTTCGCGGGGAAATGGCGCGTCGAGCGACTCGTGGGAACCGCCGTCGCGTTCCCGGCGCTGATGAATGGAGCGGCCCGCCTCTTGGCGCGCCGCCGCGCGTACGCCGATCTCCTGATCGGCGTGACCGGCGACTTCGTGCCGGCCGGAGCGTTGCTCCGACCACGCGCGCTCCGTTCTCTCCTCACGTCTGCCCCGTGATCGATCGCGATTCCTTCCGCGCCGCCCTCAGCCGCTTCGCCAGCGGTGTCACCGTCGTCACCGTGCGTGACGCCGACGGCACCGACCACGGGATGACCGTGAGCGCGTTCAGCTCGGTGTCGCTCACGCCGCCGCTCGTGCTCGCGTGCATCGACGAAGCGGCCTCGATGGCGATGCATCTCCACGACCGCATCGCGTTCGGCATCAGCATCCTCGCCGCCGACCAAGCCGAGCGCTCGCAGCGCTTCGCCGATCCCGCGGCGGATCGCTTCGCCGGGGTCGCGGTCACGCGTGCCGCGAGCGGCGTGGCCCTCCTCGACGGGGCGGTGGCGACGCTCGCCTGCACGGCGACCGCGCTCTACCCCGCGGGCGACCATCGGATCCTCGTCGGGCAGGTCGACGACGTGCAGCTCCGCGAGGGCGCGCCGCTCGTCTATCACCGCGGCGCCTACGCGCGCCTCTCGGGATGAGCTGGGGGGTTCCCGCGCGGCGACGCGGCGTGGAACTCCTCGATGCGCCCGACGCCGATCCGGCGCTCGCGGCGCGCTCCCTGCGTGACGTCGCGCGGGCGAACACGCTCTTTGGCGGTACCGCCGCCGTGCGCGCGGCGCTCCGCCCGCTCTGGCCGCAGCTCGCCCCGCGCGCGCGTCTCCTCGACGTCGGCGCCGGCCGCGGAGACATCCTTGAGGCGCTCCAGCGGGATGGTGCGCGCTCCGGCATAACGGTCGAGGCCCTCGCGCTTGAGCACACCGCGCCGCTCGCGCGCGCGATCGCACAGCGCACCACCAGCCGCGCCCTCTGCGGCGACGGCCACGCGCTCCCCTTCGCCGATCGGAGTGTCGACCTGATCGTCCTCTCACAGCTCCTGCACCACTTTGCCGACGATGAGGCACGCGGGCTCGTCCGCGAATGCCTGCGCGTCGCGCGCGTCGGCGTGGTGATCGGCGACCTGCGGCGCAGTTGGTTCGCCGCGGCGGGGCTCTGGCTCGCGTCGTTCCCGCTCGGGTTCCATCCCGTGAGTCGCCATGATGGCGTCGTCTCGGTGCTGCGCGGCTATCGACGCGCAGAACTGCGCGCGCTGCTTCGACCGCTCGGTGACGGCCCGCTGGACGTACGCGACCGCCCGGGCTTCCGCGTCACCGCGACCCTCCTCCATCCTCCCTCCTGATGCCCCGCCCTCCGATCGCCCTCGGTCCGCTCCCCCTCGGACGTGCGATGGTCACGCGCGACGGCGGCGTCGCGCGCTGCACCCCCGAGCGCCTCTTCCGTCTCGTCGCCGCGGTCGAGGAATGGCCGGCACATCTCCCGCACTATCGCTGGGTCCGCCTCACCGATCGCGCGAGCGACGGGGGCGGGATCGTCGAGATGGCGGCGTGGCGTCCGGTGCCGCCTGTTCACGTTGGGTGGCCGACCTGGTGGCGTTCCGAGATGGCGGTCGATGCGACCGCGATGACCGTGCGCTTCCGCCACATCGGTGGGATCACGACGGGGATGGATGTGGAGTGGGCGCTCCTCCCGCACGCGGAGGGGACCGAGGTGCGACTGCTCCACGTCTGGGACGGTCCGCGCTGGCCGCTCATCGGCGTCGTCGCCGCGACACTCGTGATCGGGCCGGTGTTCGTGCACGAGATCGCCGCGCGCACGGTGGCGGGGCTGATCCGCGCCGCGGAGCGCGGGGCATGAGCGCGCGGCGTCGCGTGGTGATCACCGGGATCGGTGCCATCACGCCGATCGGCAGCACCCGCGAAGGGCTCTGGGCTGGCGTACGCGCTGAACGCTCAGCGGTGCGCACCGTCTCGCGGTTCGACGCGTCGATCTTCCGCTCGCAGAACGCGGCGGAGGTCAACGATTTCCGGCCGGCGGACCACCTCGACGCCCGCCGCGCCAAACGGCTTGACCGCTACGGACAGTTCGCCGTAGTCGCGGCGCAACAGGCGGTGGCCGATGCTGCGCTCGATCTCGCGCGCGAAGATCGCGACCGCGTCGGTGTCATGATGGGGACCGCACTCGGCGGGATCGGCTATGCCGAGGGGCAGATGGGGGAGTTCGTGCGCGGTGGCCTGCGAGCGGTCGATGCGACGCTCGCGCTCGCGGTGTTCGGTGGCGCGGGAAGTTGCAACGTCGCGATCGAGCTCGGCGTCACTGGCCCGAACAGCACCAACGCGATGAGCTGCGCCTCGGGGACGATCGCGATCGGCGACGCGTTCCGGCAGATCCGTGATGGGTACGCCGACGTGATGCTCGCCGGCGGTGCCGAGGCGCCGCTGTCCACCCTCTGCTTCGGCGCGTTCGCGTTGATCCGCGCGATGAGCACCCGCAACAATGATCCGGCGCGCGCGTCACGCCCCTTCGATCGCGATCGCGATGGCTTCGTGATGGGCGAAGGCGCGGCGGTCCTCGTGCTCGAGGAGTACGCGCGTGCCGTCGCGCGCGGCGCCCCGATCATCGCGGAGCTCCTCGGCATGGGGTCGACCAACGATGCGCATCACATGACCGCGCCCCTTCCCGACGGCGCGCAGGCTGCGCGCGCGATGCAGCTCGCGCTCACCGATGCGCGCGTCGCACCGCACGAGATCGGGTATATCAGTGCACACGGGAGCAGCACGCCACTCAACGACCCGAGCGAGACGCTCTCGCTGCACCGCGTGTTCGGCGCGCACGCGCGCGCCCTCGCCATCAGCGGGACGAAGGGGTATCACGGCCACGCCCTCGGCGCCTCGGGCGCGTTTGAGATCGCCATCACCGCGCTCGCCCTGCGCGAACGTTGGCTCCCGCCGACAGTGAACCTGGAGCACCCGGACGCAGCGTGCGACCTCGATTTCCTCCCCGGCACGGGCCGCGCGGTCGCGGTGGAGCATGCGCTCTCGAACTCCTTCGGCTTCGGCGGGATCAACGCCTCGGTGGTCCTGCGCCGCGCGGGTTGACGGCGCGCCCCGGACGGCGGTTCCTTTCCGGGATGCGCACACTCCTCCGTCCTCTCGTCGCCGAGTTCATCGGCACCTTCGCCCTGACCTTCGTCGGGGGCGCCGCGATCATGATGAGCCAACAGCTCGGCGGCTCCCTCCTCGGCGTCGCGTTCGCCCACGGCCTCACGCTCGCGGTGATGGTCACGGCGTTCATGCGAATCTCGGGGCACTTCAATCCGGCGGTCACCCTCGGCCTCGTCGCGACGCGACGGCTGAGCGCGATGGCGGCGGCACAGTACGTGGTGGCCCAGGTGATCGGCGCAGTGGCGGCGGCGTTCCTGCTCAAGACCGCGTTCCCCGCCGCCCTCGTCGAAGCGACCCGCGCGGGTGGCCAAGCGATCTCGATTGATGTGACCGGCGCTCATGCCTTCCTCCTCGAGGCGGTGGCCACGTTCTTCCTGGTGACGGCGGTGTTCGCGACCGCGGTCGACCCGAAGGGTCCGAAGGTCGGGGGCTTCGCGATCGGTCTGACCGTCACGGTGAACATCCTCGCCATCGGCGGCCTAACCGGCGCGTCGATGAACCCGGCCCGGAGCTTCGGTCCGGCCGTCGCGATGGGGAACTTCGAGGCGCAGCTGATCTACTGGCTCGCGCCGATCACCGGCGGCGTCCTCGCCGCGCTCGTCTACGACACGCTCTTCCTGCGCGGCGACGACGCGTGAGTCTCGAACTCGAGCGGGAGCGGGCCGTCCAGGCGCTCTGCGCTCACTTCGCCGCGGACCACCTCACGACGCAGGAGCTGGAGGCCCGCTTCACTCAGGTGTACGCGGCGTCGGACCTGCCCGCGCTGCGTGCGGTCACGGAATCGCTCCCGGCGCTCGCGCACGTGCCGGGGATGGAACCGTCGATGGTGCGCATCGCGCCGGAAGCGGTCGAACGGGAGCGCCGGTTCTCCGCCATCATGGGTGAGGTCACGCGCCGCGGCGACTGGCTCGTGCCGGAGCGGATCACGGTGCGCGCGGTGATGGGCTCGGTGAAGCTCGACCTCCGCGAGGCGCGCTTTCCCCTGACCGGCGTGACGATCGAGGTCGAGGCGTTCATGTCCGAGGTGAAGGTGCTGCTTCCCCCCGGCGTCCTCGCCGACGTCGAAGGCTCAGCGATCATGGGCAGCTTCTCGGACTCGACCGAACTCCCACCCGGCGCCCAGGGCCCGCGCGTGCGGATGACCGGCACCGCGTTCATGGCCGAGGTCAACGTGGAGACGCGGGTGCCCGGCGAGACGAAGTTGACGGCGCTCAAGAAGCGCTGGAAGCGCTCGCTCGGCGCCTGACTCAGCGCGCCGGGTAGGTCGCCGCGTAGCGCGCGATCGCGTCGTTGATGACCGCGTACGCGCCCTCGCTCTTCTCCCACCCGAGGATCTCGATGCGCTTCCCCTCCAGGTCCTTGTAGATCTGGAAGAAGTGCTCGATCTCTCGCAGGTAGTGCTGCGGGATGTCCGCGATGTCGAAGAACTCGGCGTGCATCGGGTCGTTCGCGGGGACCGCAAGGAGCTTCTCATCCATCTCCCCGCGGTCACGCATCCGCAGCACGCCGATGGGGCGGACATCGATCTCGCAGCCGGTGAACGTGGGCTCATGGATGCGCACGAGCACGTCGAGCGGATCGCCGTCCTCACAGAGGGTGCGCGGGATCATCCCATAGTCGCCCGGATAATGCACCGCCGAATAGAGCACGCGGTCGAGCCGGAAGAGTCCGGTCTCCTTATCGAGCTCGTACTTGTTGCGACTGCCGCGCGGGATCTCGATGATTGCGCGGAGCATGTCCGGGGGGTGCGCACCCGGGGAGAGGTCGTGCCAAGGATGGATCATCGTGGCGGGAGAGCGGGAGGACGAATGCTAGTCGCCCCGCGCTCACTCCACCATATCGAAGAGCCCGTCGAGTCGGGTGAGTTTCAGCATCTCGCGCACCGGTGGCGACACCGAGAGCAGCTTGGTCACGAGATGTCGCTCGCGGGCCCGCTTCTGGACCAGCACGAGCACACCGAGCCCGCTCGCGTCGATCTCGAGTGTGGTGCCGAGGTCGATATCCACGTGCTCCTGCCCGCCGAGCGACGCCTTTTCGACGTGCTCCAACGCGGTGCGTCGGAAGTCGAGACGGTTCTCGGCGACGAGACGCTCCGGGGCGCGTAGCGGCGGGGGCGTGGCGTCGTGGTCAGTTGAGGACATCGATCCTCCGGCGTCGGAGTTCGCGCGGCGCACGCGGGCTCCCGGTGGTGGACTCGTGGTACGACTCGCCACCGGCTATCGAATGCGAGTTCTGTGCCATCAACGCGGGGCGCACCCAAGTGGTTGCACGCACGCTCGGTTCCCGAGATTGTCACATTGTAACACATTGTCACATCGCCGATTTCGCGCGTCTCCCTCGTCAGATTGCGATACACTGTCACGAAAGGCGCCGCCACGGTGGTAAACGCCCGGAGTGACGTGCGTCACCGTGCCGGCGGGAACAACAGGAACCACAGGAAGGACAGGCGAGACCGGAACCACGCGCACTCCGGCGTCCGGCGTGATATCCTTTTCGGCAACCGTCACCCCGCCGTATGTCAGACATCGACGTCCTCCTCACCGAGTCGCGCTCCTTTCCGCCTCCCGCCGCCTTCGCCGCCGCGGCGCTTGTGCGGGACCGTGCGCTCCACGCGCGCGGCGCCACGGACCCGGAGACGTACTGGGCCGAGCGCGCGGCGGAGTTGGAGTGGAGTCGCCCGTGGGATCGGGTGCTCGACTGGCAGCCGCCGCACGCGCAATGGTTCGTCGGGGGGCAGCTCAACGCGAGCGTGAACTGCGTCGATCGGCATGTGCGCGGCGCCCGCCGCAACAAGGCCGCTATCATCTGGGAAGGCGAGCCCGGCGACACGCGGGTCCTGACCTACTGGGACCTCTACCGCGAGGTGCAGAAGGCCGCGAACGTCCTCCGTGCCCTCGGCGTGACCAAAGGCGACCGCGTGGGGATCTACCTCCCGCTCATTCCCGAGGCCGCGATCGCGATGCTCGCCTGTGCACGCATCGGCGCCATCCACTCCGTGGTGTTCGGCGGCTTCTCGCCGGAGTCGCTGCGCGATCGGATGAACGACGCGCAGGCCAAGGTCGTGATCACCGCCGACGGTGGCTACCGTCGCGGCCAAGTGGTGCCGCTCAAGCGGAACACCGATCTCGCCCTCGCCGACGCGCCCTCGGTGCAACACGTGATCGTCGTCCAACGCCGCCCAGGTGGGCTCGGCGACGAGTCGTTCGCACACATGCAGGAAGGGCGCGACCACTGGTGGCACCGGCTGATGGCCGACGCCAGCGCGGAGTGCACGCCGGAAGCGATGGACGCCGAAGACGAGCTCTTCATCCTCTACACCTCGGGCACGACGGGAAAGCCGAAGGGGATCGTTCACACGACCGGCGGCTATCTCACCGGCGCGGCTTCATCGACGCGGATGGTGTTCGACCTGAAGGAAGAAGACGTCTTCTGGTGTACCGCCGATGTCGGCTGGATCACGGGGCACACGTATCTCGTGTACGGTCCCTTGGCGAACGGCGCCACCTGCGTGATGTACGAGGGCGCGCCCGACTGGCCCGATCGCGATCGCTTCTGGGCGCTCTGCGCGAAGTACGGCGTGACGATCTTCTACACCGCGCCGACCGCGATCCGCGCCTTCATGAAGTGGGGCGATGCCTACCCCGCCAAGCACGACCTCTCGCGACTCCGCCTCCTCGGTTCCGTGGGTGAGCCGATCAATCCCGAAGCGTGGATGTGGTATCAGCGCGTGATCGGCGGCGACCGCTGCCCGATCGTCGATACCTGGTGGCAGACCGAGACCGGCTCGATCGTGATCTCGCCGCTGCCGGGGGTGACCGCGACCAAGCCCGGGAGCGCCACCGAGACGCTCCCTGGATATCACGCGACGCTCCTCGACTCCACCGCGCAGGAGGTCGGCGTCGGCGGTGGACTGCTTGCCATGACGCGCCCCTGGCCATCGATGCTCCGCACGATCTGGGGCGACGACGCACGCTACGTGTCGACCTACTTCTCCCAGTGGGCCGGACGCCCCGACCTCTACTTCCCCGGCGACGGTGCCAAGCGCGACGCCGATGGATTCTTCTGGATCCTCGGCCGCGTGGACGACGTGCTCAACGTGAGCGGCCATCGCATCGGGACGATGGAGGTCGAGAGCGCGCTCGTCGAGCACCCGGCGGTCGCTGAGGCCGCGGTGGTCGGAAAAGCACACGAGATGAAGGGGCAAGCGATCGCGGCGTTCGTCACCCTGCGCGACGGCCAGCGCGCCTCCTCCGCACTCCGTGATGAACTCCGGGAGCACGTCGCCACGAAAATCGGCGCGCTCGCGCGCCCGGATGACATCCTCTTCAGCGCCGATCTGCCGAAGACCCGCTCGGGGAAGATCATGCGCCGTCTGCTGCGCGACATCGCCGAAGGGCGCGCGCTCGGTGACACCACGACGCTCGCCGATCCGTCGGTCGTGGCGAAGCTCAAAGCGGACTACGAGAACGAAGAGTGATGTTGCGCCATGACGCGTTCGCGCGTCATCTCTCAACCACCCGTCCCTCATCACGCGAGTGCTTGTGAGCCTGTTCCGTCGTCTCTTCCCTGAATCGCTCTTCCCGCGCAAGCTGAGCGACGGCGCGGAGCGTCGCCTGCGCTTGGCGCAGGCACGGGCCGAGGAGACGGTGCTGCGCGCCCATGTGCAGAGCGCGCTCACCTTCGTGGACACGCTCGCAGATGAGATCCCATTCGACCGAGCGATCGACAGCTACATCCGCGTGATGGGCGTCCCTGAGCCGCTCGCGACGATGGTCGTCACGCGGGTGATGGTGCAGTTGGGACGCGAGCTCCTGCCGCCACCGCGCGTCGCGGAGCTCGGGAGCGCGGACGCGCGCCCGCGGCTCAGACTGGCGGAGCCGTCGACCCCGGACGCGCGCGGAAATCGGACAGGCTGAGCGCGAAGAGCAGCACCACCAGCACGGCCGAGACGATACACCACTGGCACCAGGCGTCGATCACGCGCCACTCCAGCCAGTTGAGCCACCCGGTGAAGAGCATCCCCCACGTGGTGAGCGCGAGCAGTGCGCCACTCACGCGGCGATCAGACTCGAGGTGCGGATCGGTCCCGATGATCGCGACGGTGAGTACGCTCAGGTAGTAGCCGATCCCCCACGCGGCGACGGGGAGCCCGAGGAAGGTGCTCCACCGACTCGCCTGCACCTTCTCGCACCCGCCGGTCGTGCAGGCGATGGTGCCGACGATGCCGAGCTTGTACAGGGTGAGGTAGACCGCGACGAACGCGCCGAGGAGCGCGACCGTCGCGATCCACATCCGACGGGTCACGGGGCCTTCGTCGCGGGAGCCGCCGCCGGGGTCGCCTCAGCGACGTACTTCTGCAGCTCGTCGAAGCTCACGGCACCGGGGATCATCTTCCCGCCGACGATGAAGGTCGGCGTCTGCCCAACGCCGCGGCGTTCCGCCTCGAGCTGGTTGGCGCGGATGCGCGAGTAGTGCTTTTGCGAATCGAAGCAGCTCTCCCACGCGGCCACGTCGAGCCCGACCTGACCGGCGATCTCCTTGAGCACCTTCTTCGGGCTGGACGTCGCGATCCCGTTCCAGTCGTTCTGGCGGAGGAAGATCGCGTCGTGCATCTCCCAGAACTTCCCCTGATCGTTGGCGCAAGCTGCCGCGTTCGAGGCCGACCAGGTGTTCTGGTGCATCGGGAGGGGATAGTCGTAGAAGCGGAACGAGATCTTCCCGGTCTTCACGAGGCGGTCGCGCACGTCAGGCTCCGTGACCGTGGCGAACTGGCCGCAGGCCGGGCACTCGAAGTCCGCGAACTCGAGCACCTGGACGGGCGCCATGGAGTCACCGAGGAGGTAGCCCTGCGCGGCGCCGGCCGGGATCGTCGAGTCGACGACCTTGATGTCGGCGCGGGGGCGGTTGGCGATGTAGACCAGTACGATCCCGCCGACCACGGCGACGACGCCGATGAGGCGGAGGAAGTTCTGACGGCGGTTGGGTTGGACTCGGCTCTTCGCCACGGGTGTTCCTCGGAGTTCGGCGCGCCGACAGGGCGCGCATCGCGCTGAAAGCTAGACGGTCCCACGCGGAGACGGAACGCGGTGACCTTGACGAGCGGGGGCCCCGCGTGCGTGCGTGTGCGACGTGACGAGTGCTCCCCCGTTCCGCGACCTGCGCGACCTCC
>JAIETI010000058.1 GCA_019745365.1 Gemmatimonadaceae bacterium
CATCGATGACAACTATCTCGTCTACATGGGGCTCGACGGCACGCTGATGGGCACCCGTTTCATCGATCGCGACTCGCTGACCGTTGGGAAGTCGGTCGCGCTCAGGCCGATGGTGCGTCGCGTTTCATACTCCGGCGCGGGGGAGTGGGATGTCACCTCGAACGGCACCCTCGTCTATGTGCCTGGCACGAACGCTGAGGTGGGGCGGCTGGTGCGATGGTCAGGCCCTGGGCAGTTGAAGCCGCTCCCGATCGAACCGGCCGCCTTCCTGCGGTGGACCGTGAGCCCGGATGGCGCGCGTCTCGCTGCTGTCGTCTCGGGTGTGCAGCAGGAAGAGCTGCGACTCTACAACCTCCAGACGGGGACGCACGAGATCGTTGAGCGTGGCTTCTTCGTGAGTGGCGCGTCGTGGAGTCCAGATGGGCGCCGACTCGTGTACCGGCTGCAGACGCTGGCGCGGCCGAGTACCGAGTTGTTGGTGCTACGCGAGCTCGACTCGTCGGCCCCGGTACGTGTGCTCCTGGAGAGCCCGCTATCGGTCAAGCGAAGTCCGTCTACCTGGATCTCGAACAGCAAGCTCCTCGTCGGTGCCGTTGCGGCGACGTCGCCAGCGATCGTGATCGACCCGACGGTCACGCCCGCGCGCGTCGATTCGCTCCCGATCCGCACACTCTTCATCTCTGTGTCGCCAGATCAGCGGTTCGCCGCACATCAGAGCGATGGGTCGGTGGGGCTTACCGTGCAGCCGTGGCCCGGCTTCGAGCGCCGCTATCTCATCGATGCACAGGGGCACGAGCCGCTCTGGCGGTCGGGGACCGAGGTCGTGTTCTTCTCCACGAGCACGGGCGGCGCGACGACGAGCCGGCAGTCGTTCAGTCGCGTACGCATCGACCCGCGCACGGGCGTACCGATCGGCGCCCCCGAGGAGCTGTTCAACGATCCTTTCATCTCCGATACCCCGGGGTGGTCGTATACCATCGCCCCTGGCGGTGACATCATCTACCTCCAGACCCCTGCTGACAACCTTGGCCACTACGTGCGAGTGGTCCCGAACTGGGTGGCGGCGATGAAGCGCGCGGTGGACGCGGCGAACCGCTGATGCATCGAGCTTGCCATACTGACATACATCGTGTATGGTTTGCCATATGAAAACGACGCTCAATATCGACGACACCGTCATGGCATCGCTCCGGCGCGAGGCGGCGCGCTCGGGGCGCACGATGTCGGAGCTGGTGGAAACGGCGCTGCGACAGCTCCTTCGCCGTGGCGGTGCGCCGAGCCCGCTTCCGCCGCTCCCCTGCTTTGATTCCAGGGGGGCGCTGGTCGACGTCGCGGATCGCGATGCGCTCTATCGCGCGATGGAGGGACGGTAGTTGTTCGTCGTCGATACCAACGTCCTGATCTACGCCGCCGATGTCAGCGCCGCTGAGCATCGCCGCTGCCGAGCGCTTGTGGAACGCTGGCGCGCACAACGCGGGGCGTGGTATCTGACGTGGGGAGTCTGCTACGAGTTTCTGCGCGTCGTGACCCATCCCCGCGTGCTGCGTCAGCCGTGGACCGCGAACGCAGCCGCCTCGTTCCTCGAAGCGCTCTGGGCCGCCCCTGGGCTTTCGCTCCTCGTCCCAACGGAACGGCACGCATCCGTGCTCGCGGACGTCACGACCCTAGTACCGATGATCAGCGGGAACCTCTGGCACGACACCGAGACCGCGGTGTTGATGCGCGAGCACGGCATTCGACGGATCTGCACCCGCGATACGGACTTCGCCCGCTTTCCGTTCGTCGAGATGATCGACCCGTTGACGGGGGAGCCGTAGGCAGGGTGACCGCTACCGGAAGGACGCCTTCAGGCGCGCCTGCATCTGTTCCATGTCCTTCGCCGCGCCGCGCGCCGCAGCGAAGAGGGTGAGCGACGTGGTGATCAACACCACGGGGATGATGTACATCGCCTGGTGGAGGCCGATCGCCTTGAATGACTCCGCCATCTCCGTCGCGCCCGCCGCGTGCATCGCGGCCGTGGCCATCCGGTCACTCAGCGTGCCGACGATCACTGGCCCGAATGCCGCGCCGAGTAGATACATCGCGAAGAAGTAGAGCGCGACCGAGGCCCCGCGGAGCCGTGGTTCGACCACATCCTGGATCGCGCTGTACACCGACGCATAGTAGATGTAGGAACTCGCCGTCATCACTGCGAGCAAGATGGCGTACACCACGACCTGGCCCTTCGGTTGTTGGAGCGCGATGAACGCGCACGGCGTCGCGACGAGAAATCCCGTTGCGGCGAGTAGCAACCGTCCGTTCGGACGCCACGCCCGCATACGATCGCCAAGTGTCCCGCCGATGTAGAGGCCAAGGAGCCCGACCAACCCCAGCGACAAGGCGGAGATCAGCCCGGCCTGCTTCAGGTCGAGCCCGTGAAAGCGCATCAGGAACGCGTTGTTGAACGAGTTGGTCGCGTAGGCGTGGAAGTTGAAGGTCGCGCCGGAGAGCACGATCCACCGCAGCGTCGGGATGCGCGCGAGGTCGCGGAACGGAGTCGTCGTCACCGCGTCCTGCGTTCCCGCGTGCGACTCTGTCGCGCCACGCGCCGGCTCCTTCATGCGAAGCGCGAGGAGCGCGAGCAAGAGGCCGGGGACGCACGCGATGAAGAAGACGATGCGCCACCCGAAGGCGGCCGCCACGGAGCCGGCGAACAGATAGGCGGAGAAGATCCCGAGCGGGAGCCCGGCCATGAAGAGCGCGAGGGCGCGGGAGCGTCGCTCGGGAGGGAAGTAGTCGCCGATCAACGACTGTCCTGCGGGCGCGCAGACCGCTTCGCCGAGCCCGACGCCGACGCGAGCGAGGAGCATCGAGGGGAAGTTCCAAACGAGCCCGCCGACTGCTGTCAGCACGCTCCAGAACCCCACTCCGGCCGCCGCCAACCGTGTGCGGGTCCGCGTGTCCGCGAGTCGCCCGAGGGGGAGTCCCACAATCGCGTAGGCGACGATGAAGGTCGTCGACGCCAGCCCCACCTGCTGATCGCTGAGTCCGAACTCCCGTCGGATCGGCTCGGCGAGGGCGGAACCGAGCGTGCGATCGAAGAAGTTCATGAGGTTGATGCCGAACAACACCCAGAGCGCGTAGCGCGCATCCTTTGCTGACGTCGACATGCTGGCGCTCGGGGGTGGGGAGACGGGCGGGAAGGTACAGGTGGGTCCGGGGGATGGCTATCGCGCTTCCACGCGCGCCGCCTCAATGCTGAAGTTGCGGATGCGGAGATGCGTGACCCGCCCGCCCGCACGCACGAACTCGAGCGCCGTGAGTCCACCGAGGTCGAAGAGGAATCGGCTGGGAGAGATCGCACGCAATGGCAGCGGCGGCGTGTTCGGCGCGAGGAGCGTGAGCGCCGCCTGTTCGAATCGAACCTCGAACCCTTGCTCGTAACGGCCCGTGAAGGCGGCGAGGGCCGCGGAGTCGACCGTCACGGCCGTCGCACGAGGAATCACCGTATGTGCGTCTGCGGAGTCCACGGTGATCGCATCGCGCTGGAGCCGATAGTGCACCGACGCCTGGGCCTCCTTCATCAGACCGTTCGCGATCGTCCCAGGCGCGAACCGACCGTCAGCAAGCGGAAGAAGGAAACTGGGCGCGGACTCGAGTCCGTCGCGCGTCTGGCTCATGAAGAGGTTGCTCCCTTCGCGCCAGACGGAGAGCATCGCGGTCGCGCCTGCCGCGGTCGTGGCCTGATAGCCCCCCATCAAGCCCGGATCGGCGGGATCGTTCTCCGCCAACGGGAGCGCGGTCCCATGCATCGCCACGCGAAGTGTGTCGTCCGACACCGCGCCAACGCCGAACGCGACCCGCTGCACCCCACGGGGGATGATGACCGATTCCGTGGTGACCTCGAGCGTGTACACCCCCGGGAGCGTCGGTGTCCATTCGAAGTCCGCCGTCTGACCGACATCCATGCGGAGGCTCGCGGCTCGGAGCAGCTGCTGTGCTGAGGGGAGTGTCGCACCGTCGCGCGCGAGTGGCCGCCACTCGGTCGGCGCGCCGTCGCGCAGGAGCCGAACATGCTTCACATCATTGGTGCTGACGTGCAGCAACCGGAGGCGGTAGCGCTGGCCAGGCTCGAAGCGCTCGAAGTGCGGCCGCGCGCGTCCGTTGATCGCGGCACCGGCGTCGGGGGTCGCGCCGCGCGACGCGAGGAGGATCGTCCGGTCGCGGCGCGGGTCGAGTGGTTGGCCCGGCTCGGTCACGAGCAGCGCACCGTACAATCCCTGCTGGAGCTCGGCGTCGGGCTCGCCATGCACGTGATACATGAACGACCCCGCGCGCGGTGGCGTGAGGTACACCGCGGTCGAGTCCCCTGGCGCGATCGGCGGCCGCGGGTGCGCCATACTGCCGCTCCAATGCCCGACACCGTCGTCGGTGCTCTCCAGCTCCATGCCGTGCCAGTGGACGCTGAGAGGGATCGCGAGGCGATTGTGCACGACGATCCGCGTGCGCTCGCCTCGGGTGAGGAGCAGCCGATCACTGAGCATGACCATCGAGTCCGGCGCGGGCGGGACCGGCCCCCGCTGGACGAGGAACGCATGACCGACCGCATCGCCGAATACTCCGGCGCGCGTCCCCGTCCAGAGGTCGATCTGGCGTGCCGCCGGGCGCGCGGCGTGCGCGACGGTCGTGCGCGGCGTGATTGTGACGCCGAGGATCAGCCCGGCCATGTTGTGGTCCATCGCCATCGCGGTGGCGCGCGCAGCCGAATCTGGTAGCGGGCCCTGTGAATGGATGATCAGATGGCAATGGAAGAGCCAGTTCCCAGGGCGCTCCGCGTTCCACGTTAGCTCCATCGAGGAGAAAGGGAGCATCCCTTCCGTGACCTGCAGTGCGCGCGGTTCGGCCACCGTCGTGTCGCGTTGGGCGTCGCCCCGCCGATGCACCTTGAAATAGAACCCGTGCAGATGCATCGGGTGCCACTCGTTGGACGCATTGATCACCCGCCAGCGCACCCGCGTGCCCTCGGCGTAGTGGAGTCGCTCCGTGTGCGGCCAGGAGAGACCGTTCAGCCCGAGGTCGGCCCCGATTGTGAGCACGAAGATCCGTTCGTCCGGATCGATGACGGCATCGGCGGCGTCGACGATGAATGCGCCGACCATCGATCCTTGCGGCAGCGGCGCGCCGCCTCGTGTTGGGTCGACGACACGAGCGAAGTAGAATGAGTTGACGGCGTGCGTCGGCGTGAAACGGAGTTCGCGCTCCTCGCCGGGTTGGAGGACCACCGCGGAGTCGTCGAAGAAGGCAGGGCGGTCCTCCCGCCGCGCACCGTCCGAGCGATCACTCAGACCGCTGATGGCGACTGCGCGCGTGAGCGAGTTGCGCAGCGTCAGGTGTACCGAGACGCCGACTCGCGTCCGCAAGAGGGGACCGGGCAATTGTGCGGCCTTGCCCCGCTCGGCGAAGGCCGGGCCGCGCGCGCGTGTGACGCGATCAGCATCGGACGTCGAATCCGTCTCGACGATGTCGAGTGCGACGCGGTACTCTCCGTTCACCACCGCGCCGGCGGCGGTCCTGTTGTTGTTCGCGACGAGCTGTTGCGGGGCGTGGGCGGGCGGTGGGCTCAGGGCGATGAGCGCGGCGATGATGGTCGCGATGGGGGACGGCATGCGGGAAAGCTACCGAGAGAGGATCACGCCCACCGCGCCCACCACCGCGACGAGCACCCCGCCCGGCGCCGCGAACCGAATCCAACGCGTGTACTCCACCTTCGCGATGAGCAGCGTCGCGAGGAGCGCCCCACTGGTCGGTGTGATCATGTCTATCAGCCCGGCCCCCGTCTGAAACGCGAAGACCGTCGCGTCGCGCGAGAACCCGAGGAGATCGGCGACCGGCGCCATGATCGGCATGGTGAGCACGGCCTGTCCGCTCACCGAGGGAACGGCGACGTGCAATAGCGCCTGGATCGGAATCATCAGCAGCGCGGCCACTGTCCCTGGCATCCCGGCCAGAGGTGACGCGAGCCCCGCGATGATCGTGTCGATCACGCGGCCGTCGGTCAGCACTACACTCACGGCACGCGCCACCCCGATGAACATCGCCGCAGCGAGCATCGTCTCCATCGACTTCAGGAGCTGCGCCGAGGTTTCCGAGAGCGAGAACCCCGCGCGCACGCCGAGCACGAACCCCGCGACGAGGAAGAGTGCGGTGAGCTCGTTGAAGCCGAAGTCGAACTTCACGACGCCGATCACGTACGGGATGAACGGCACCAACGTGATGGCCAGCAGTTGCAGATCCCGAGCCGTCGCCGGTTCGGCGGTGGCCGCGCTCAGCTCGGGGCGTTGATCATCACGGCTCGTCATCGCCAACGTCCAGGCGATCCACACCGCGACAGCGATCGCGAGGAGGCCGAAGCGCAGCCCGGGAATCGTGAGCGGCGGCATCTCCGCGAAGCGGAGTGCGATCCCCGTCTGGAACGGGTTCGTCGGCCCGAACGCAGCCCCCACGGCGCAGGCCCCGATGCTCATCGCAAGCGCGGTGATCGCCCCGAAGCCGAGTCCGCGGCTCAGCACGATGAGGATCGGGATGAGCGCGATCACCTCCTCCTGCATGTTTTCCAGGGCGCCGAGCGATGCGAACACCAGACTCACCGCGATCACCACGAGTCGCGGACGCGTGGTGCGCCCCACAATCGATCCAACAAGGCGCGCCAGCGCCCCCGTTGCGTCCAGCATCACGAACACGCCGCCGACGATGAGCACGGTAAGGATCACGTCCGCGCCGGCGACGATCCCGCGGGGGACCGCGAGCACCGCGGCGACTGGGCCAACCGGGGAGGCGGTCACACGGGCATACGTCCCGGGGACCACGACGGGGCGCCCCAGCGTCGCGTCCTCCCGTCGCTGATACTCGCCAGCGGGGAGGACCCAGGTCAGCAGGGCGGCGACACCCACCGCGCCGAGGAGGAGGACGAGCGGGTGGGGAAGGCGAAGGCGCATCGCGCGAACATATAGAAGTCGCGCGCGGCGGGTGAGGGGTAAGCCCTGTCGCGGCAAGGGTACTTCCTGTCTTTCCCGTAGTTCCTGCCCTTCCGTTTTTATCGTAACCCGCTTATGTTCTATTTCATGTCCGCCATTCGCGATTACCTCGCCGAGATCGGCCGCCGCGGCGGGAAGAAGAGCCGGCGATCCCTCGATGCCTCAACCGCCCGCGCGATGGTGCGGGTGCGCGAGGCGCGGCGCGCGTTCAAGCGCTTTCACGCGACCTGCTTCTGGTCGTATCGCACCGATATCGTGATCGGTGGCGACGATATCGCGTGGGTCGCAGAGCAACTCAGAAAGCACGGCGACCGATCGGCATGGGCCATGGCGGCGAAGCTGTGCCGCTAACTCCCTTTCAACAGCGCGTGCTCGTGGCGCTCACTGCGGATCGGACCGAAGCGAGCTATCTCGCCGGCGGCGCGGCGCTGCACATCGCGCCGAACTCAATGCGGTACAGCAACGACTTCGACTTCTTCCACGATTCCGAAGAGCGCGTCGCAAGCGCGTTTGCCACCGATCGCTCGAAGCTTGAGGCGCTCGGCTACGCACTCGCCGTGGAGCTCAGTCAACCCGGTTTCATCCGCGCGATCATCTCGCACGGTGGCGAGACCACGCGTGTCGATTGGGCCCATGATTCCGCCTGGCGATTCATGCCGCTCGTGCGCGATCCCGTGGGCGGATGGCTGTTGCACCCGGTCGATCTCGCGATCAACAAGACGCTCGCGCTCGCGGGGCGCGACGAGCCGCGTGATTTCGTCGACGCGCTCTTCGCCATGGAGACGATCCTTCCCCTTGGTGCGCTGTGTTGGGCTGCGACCGGAAAGGACCCCGGCTTCACGCCCCTCTCACTCTTGGAACTCCTGAAGCGGCGCAGTCGCTATCGCCCCGAGGACTTCGCTCGCCTCGAACTCGCCGCGCCGTTCGATCTGGTCGCGGCCAAAGAGCGCTGGCTCGCCGCGCTCGCAGACGCTGAATCCTTCATTCGATCGCGGCCACCGATCGAGCTCGGGTGCCTCTACTGGTCGTCGGCGCGTGCGAGATTCGTCATGCCGAACGCCACCGATCGCGCGCCCGACGAGATACAACTGCACTGGGGCGCACCCGGCGGCGTGCTCCCGCAGCTTACCTAGCGCGCTCCACCGGCGTCAGCCGCTCCATCCGCCTGCGTGCCGCCGCGACCCGTGGCTGCAACTCGGCATCCGCGTTCTTCCACAACGCGATGAACTCCCGGTAGTGCTTCGATGCGCGCTCGGCATCGCCCATCGCGTCGTAGAGTTGCGCGACGCGTTCATGCATCACGGCGAGCCAGGTGGGGTCGAAGCGCAGCTCGGCCCTCGGATGGAACGGCGTGGAGATCGCTCGTTCGAACATCGCCGCCGCCGAGTCGGGCATCCGCCCCGCGTCGAAGGCCCGCGCGAGGTTCAACGGGAGGCAAGGACCGCACTCATTCGCCGGCAGTCCATCGTATCCGATATCTCCTCGGCGGAACTCGGCGAGCGCCTCCTGCCAGCGCCCTTCTGCTAAGGCGATCTCTCCCATGGCGCTATGCACGTTGTGCTCGGTCGCGCGTCGGAACGAGGTATCGGTCGCGAGCGCCGACTGATAGCGCGCCAGCACCAGCTTCGCCTTCGCGGGATTTCCGCTCCGTGCGAGGAGCGTGACGTACTGCAGGTCCGGTCGATCGGCGAGCGAGAACTCGGAGAACGCGGTCGTCGCGATCAGTGAGTCGATACGCGCGGCGATCGATGGAGAGGGGCCGAACATCGCGAGCTCCGCTACCGTCACTTGCGGGCCGCGGACGGGCCGGGGATACGGCATCCCGGGCTCCGCAGCGGTCGGTACCTGATTCGCCAACCAGATAGAGTAGAAGTTCTTCACGCGGCCGCGGAGCAGGTACACGGTCGACATTCGGCGGCCGAACTCCTGTTGCCGCGGATCCGCGGAGCCACGGAGCGAGTCCGCCAACGCGCGCACGTCGTCGTACCGCCCCTGGTTATGCAGCCACCACGACGTGCGGAGCCCTTGGAAGGGATACCCTGGCACCGCCGTCTTGATCGTCGCGAGCGTTCGCTCCGCGCCTGCGATATCGCCGCGGTTGAGCTGCATGTCGACGGTGTTGCCGAGCGCGCTGGCGTTGGCAGGCATGCGCTGTAACGCCGCGACGTTGAGCGACTCCGTACGTGCGTACAGCCGCTGCGAGCGCAGCACCTCGCCGAGGTTGACGAGCGCTACGCTATCGCCCCGCGCGACGAGTGACTCATACATCGCGATCGCCTTTGGACGGTCGCGCCCCGGGCCGAGCGCGAAGTAGCGCGCGGTCACGTGCTCCCGCTCGCGCTCCGGGAGCCGCTCACGGAAGCGATACGCGTTTGTGAGGGCGGAGTCGATCGCTGAGAGCCTCCCGCCGTAGTTGCTCAGTACCGCCCCCAACAGGTTCCACGCGGTCGCGAATGTCGAGTCGATGGCGACCGCTTGTCGCGCGAGCTCGATCGACTGGCGTTCCCCACGACCGTTGGCGCGGACGGCTTCGCTGTACTTCTGAAGCGCCTCGAGCGACGCAGTGGTCGCTTGCGCGAGGGCCGGAGTGGTATTGACCTCGCGTAGCGACTCACCGACCTTCGCGCGGAGGGCGCGCGCGAGCCGATCGGCGGCATCGATCAGCCCCCGCGGCCCATCGCCGGACTCGCGGAACGACGCGAGTTCGATCCCGGAGTCCGCGCGCACCAGGCGGAGCGCGACGATGTACCCCGTGCCGACACCGGTCACTTCACCATCGATATACGCCTTCACCCCATCGCGCACGGCGATCTCACGCGCGAGCGCGGAGTCGAGGCGCACGGTGGGCGAGCGCTGCATCCGCGTGATCGCCTCACTGACCGCCGATGTTGGCACCAGCGCGAAGGCCGACGATCCCGCCAACCCTGCGCGGACGGCGTCGCTCACGACCCGGCCCAGCGCGGAATCCACGCCGGTGGTCCGGAAGTCTGTCAACAGCAGACGATCGGTGCGAGCGAGCTTGCCAGCGGCAAGCAGCGAACCGAAGGGCCCGATCCCCGTGGCGCGGAGCACCATGAACGTCGCGATCATCGCCACGAACACACCGAGCGCGTACATCCCACCGCGTGCGGTGCGATACCAGCTCATCCGTGGTGCGGCCTTCAGCGCCATCGTCGCGATCACGCCATGCGTCGTCAGCGTCTGGGTGCCACCCGGTGTATAGGTGGGCGTCGCCGCCACCGCGCGCCGCGCGACGCGCTGCACGTAGCCCGTCCAGAGTACCACCGGGAGACCGATCGCCATGACGATCAGAGCGCCGGGGAAGACCCATTCGGGAAGCCCGATGCCGACGATCGCGGCCTTCGCCACGATCGCCACCGCGATGAACGCGCCGACGTAGATCGCGATCGCCGTGCGGAACATCCCAGCGCCGCCGAGCAATACCGCGGGCATCGCTGGGATCCCGGTGCTGCTCGTGATCGTCTCGAGCGCGCGCGCGATCTCGCTCGCCTGCTGGGGGCGCGCGTCCGGGTCTTTGGCGAGGCACTGCATGATCAGCGCCGCGAGCGCGGGCGGAAGGTCGGCGCGCAGCTCCGTGATCGGGCGCGGCGCTTCCCCCATATGCGCCGCGAGCATCCGCGGCGCGGTGCGATTCGGGAAGAGCTGTTGCCCGGTGAGCAACTCGTACGCCATTGCCCCAACAGCGTACAGATCGGCTCGATGATCGATTGAGGGATCGCCGGCAGCCTGCTCCGGCGCCATGTACGCTGGGGTACCGATCGACGCGCCCATCTGGGTCAGCGTGGCGTCGTTGCTCGCGGTGCGCGAGGCGCTAATCGCCTTCGCGATCCCGAAGTCGGTGACCACCGCGACATCGCCGGAGATCAACACGTTGTCGGGCTTGATGTCGCGATGCACCACACCGCGCTGATGTGCGTACCCAAGTGCTTTCGACACATCGCGCAGGATCCCGATCACCTCGGCCACCGGGAGCGGGCCGCGTCCGAGCCGTGCGCGGAGTGACTCGCCCTCGACGAACGGCATCGTATAGTAGGGAAGGCCCTGCGTATCGCCCGCAGTATGGACGGGGACGATGTTCGCGTGTTGGAGCGCCGCGACGGTCTGGATCTCGCGCTCGAAGCGTTCGACGCTGATCCCCTGCGCGAGCTCCGGCGAGAGCACCTTCACCACGACCTTGCGCTTGAGTCGGAGCTCCTCGGCCACGAACACGCGCGACATCCCGCCGCCGCCGAGTTCGCGCTCGAGCGTGTAGCTCCCATTGAGCGTGGCTTGTAGCTGGGCGCGGAGCGGCTCGGTCAACGGGGGAGTGGCTCGGGGGGCGGGCCGGGGGATAGCCGAAGTTAGGGGCGGGGCGGTGGGGGAGCCAGTGTGCGGCGCCGCGGGGACCGGCGCGGTATCTTCGCTCGACCCATTCGGACTCTCGTATGCGCCCATCTGCTCTGTTGTACGTCGTCGCGCTCAGCGCGGCCTGCTCCACACCAACGCCGGTCTCGCGCGCGCGTCCGACTCCGACGGCCGCCGTGTTCCCTGGCGCGGACTGGGAGCGCGTGCCCGATCCGACGGCCATCGGCTGGTCACGAGCCCGACTCGACTCCGTTCGTGCGACCCTCACCACCATGCCGACGACGGCGATGATGGTCGTCGAGCACGGACGGGTCGTGTTCGAGTACGGCGATCTCACCACGCAGAGTTACCTCGCCTCCGTGCGGAAGAGCGTGCTCTCTATGCTCTATGGGATAGAGATCGCGCGGGGGCGGGTCGACACCGCGAAGACCCTCGCGCAACTCGGCATCGACGACATCGGGGGCCTGCTCCCACGCGAGCGTGAAGCCACGGTGCAGGATCTGCTTACGGCGCGGTCGGGGGTGTATCACCCGGCGTCGAACGCGGGTGACAACCTTGCCGACGCCCCGCCGCGCGGGTCGCAGCCGCATGGTACGTACCAGCTCTATAGCAACTGGGATTTCAACGCCGTCGGCGCGATCTTCGAGCAGATGACCGGTCGCAACATCTACGACGCGGTAGAGACGGAGATCGCGCTCCCGATCGGGATGCAGGAGTGGCGGCGTGCGTTGCAGCAGAAGTCGGGGGACACCACGGCCTCGAAGTACAAGGCGTACCATATGTTCTTCTCGACGCGTGACATGGCGCGGATCGGGTACCTGATGCTCCGCAACGGCGCGTGGAACGGGCGACAGATCGTGCCGGTGGATTGGGTGCGCAAGAGCACGAGCGCGATCACGCCGGTCGGGGAGATGCATCCGGCGTCGACGCGACGCGGGCGCTTCGGCTACGGCTATCTCTGGTGGCCCTTCGATGGCGACTGGAACACCGGCGCGTACGAGGGCGCCTACTCCGCGATCGGCGCGGTGGGGCAGTACATCACGGTGATCCCCAAGCTGGATATCGTCATCGCGCACAAGACGGCGCCCCGCGCGGGGAGTAACGGCGTGTCGCACGCTGCGTTCTGGGCGCTGGTCGATCGGATCGTCGAAGCGCGTACGGGCGTCCGCCCACAGCCGCGCACGCGCACAATCCCGCCCTATGACATCATCATCAGGAACGGGACCGTTCTTGACGGCTCCGGTTCCGCGGCGATCCGCGCCGATGTCGCGATCCTTGGCAAGCGCATCGTGCGCGTGTCGCCGACCCCGCTCGATCCTGCCGATGCAGAGCGCGTGATCGACGCGACGGGGTTGACCGTCGCCCCTGGGTTCATCGATCTGCACGCCCATCTCGAGCCACTCTTCGAACTCCCGGGAGCGGAGAGCCATGTGCGGCAAGGCGTCACGCTCGCGCTCGGCGGCCCCGACGGCGGGGGACCATGGCCCCTCGGCACCTATCTCGATTCGGCGGATCGTGCGGGGCTCGGCATGAACGTCGCCTACCTCGCGGGGCACAACACGATCCGCCGTGCGGTGATGGGCACCGAGAATCGTGAGCCGACGACCGACGAGTTGGCGAAGATGCGGGCGATGGTCGCGACCGCGATGCGGGAGGGGGCGTTCGGATTGAGCACCGGGCTGCGCTACGTGCCGGGCTACTACTCGAAAGTCGACGAGGTGATCGCCCTATCGGAGGAGGCGGCGCGGCGTGGCGGGATCTACACCTCGCATCTCCGTGAGGAGGGCGTCGGACTCATCGATGGTGTCGCGGAAGCGCTCGAGATCGGGCGTCGCGCGAAGATCCCCGTGGTGTTGACGCACCATAAGGCCGTCGGGCGACAGGCGTGGGGGAAGAGCGTGCTCACGCTTGCGATGGTCGATTCCGCGCGGCAGGCCGGGACCGATGTGATGATCGATCAGTATCCGTACACGGCATCGTTCACGGGGCTCGATGTCCTCGTGCCGCCCTGGGCGCTCTCCGGTGGGCGCGAGGGGCTCCGCCAACGCCTTACGCAGCCAGCGCTGAAGGACAGCATCACTCGCGGGATCATCGACCTGATCATGAACGATCGTGGTGGCGGCGACATCAGTCGGGTGCAGCTCTCGATCGTGGCGTGGGACACGACGCTGCAGGGAAAGACACTCGCCGACTGGGCCAAGCGCCGCAACCTTGCGCCCACGCCGCAGAATGCGCTCGGGCTCATTCTGGAGGGGGTGCTGAACGGCGGAGCAGGGGTCGTCTATCACGTCATCGAGGAGTCCGACGTGCGTCGCATCATGGCGCATCCGATGACGATGATCGCGAGCGATGGTCGCCTGACCGCGCTCGGTTCGGGCGTGCCACACCCGCGCAACTACGGCACCTTCCCTCGCGTACTGGGGCGCTACGTGCGCGATGAGCGTGTGCTCACGCTGCCGAGTGCGATCCACAAGATGACCGGGATGCCGGCAGCGCGACTCGGGCTGAGGGACCGCGGCTGCGTGCGGCAGGGATGCGTGGCGGACCTCACGCTCTTCGACGCCGCGACCGTGCGCGACGTAGGGAGCTTCACCGATCCGCACCACTACTCGGAGGGACTCCCGTGGGTGCTCGTGAACGGCGAGCCGGTCGTAGCGAACGGCGTGTTCACGAAGGCGCGGCCGGGGCGGGTGGTGCGGCGGTCGATGAGTGGACCGGCGTGATGATCCGCTCAGATGGTCGGTGGGCGATCGGCGCACTGCTCTTAGTCGGAGCGACCTTCCTCGCAAACATTGGGTTCAGTGGAATGACTCAAGGTGGGGGCGACTCCGTGCAGCACTACCTCATCGCGCGGTACGCCCCACATCACCCCGACCTCTTCTTGGACCAGTGGGGCAAGCCGCTCTACACGCTGTTGGTCGCACCCGTGGCACATCTTGGTTTCCTGGCGGTGACGCTCATGAATGCGGGCCTCCTGCTCGCGACCTGCTTCATCGCGTGGCGCATCGCGTTGCTGCAGGGTCTTCGCGAGGCGTGGCTCGCGCCGTTGCTCATCGGCTTTTCGCCCGTCGTCCTCGGGAACAGCAACTCTGGACTGACCGAGCCGCTTGCAGCGGCGTGGCTCGCCTTCGGTCTCTGGCTCATTGCCCGTGGCGACTTGCGAGCGGGGGTGCTCGAGCTTTCGTTTCTCCCCTTTGTGCGATCCGAGGGCTTCGTCGTTCTACTGGTCGTCGTGGTCTGGCTCCTAGCCGCACGTCAATGGATGCTTGTGCTGCTGAGTAGTGTCGGGTCGCTGCTGTTCAACCTGATCGGATGGTGGCACACCGGGGCGACGTTCTGGATCCTGTCGAACAACCCCTACGTGAACGCGTCGCCCCAGTTCTACGGGCGCGGGGAGCCGTTCGACTTCGTGAAGTCCGCACGCACCGCGCTCGGCGTGATGGTGCTTCCCGTGCTATTCGAAGCAGTCGCGAGCGGACGCACTTGGTGGAGGCGGTGGTCAGGGCGCGAGTCGGCGCGAACTCCAGCTGGCGAGCCCGAGGCGGTTGCGTTTCGATGGCTGCTGGTCGGCATCGCTGCCGCGTACGTCTTCGCCCACGCCCTCCTGTGGTGGCGTGGCTGGATGGGCAGCTACGGCCTTGTCCGGGTGGTCGTGGTCGTCGCCCCGCTTGTCGCCGTGCTCTCGGTGGGGGTGCTGTCCCAGTGGTCGATCGGCGCGCGCGTGAGATGGCTCCTCGTTGGAGTGGTGCCGCTGCTCGGTCTTCGCGCTGCGCAACCGCTGCCGCTCCCAATGAACGAGGAGGTCCGCCTCGTTCGGGCGGCGGCGGACGTGGCACGCAGGGGAATCCAGGTCGGCCAACGCCTCTACGCCGCGGATCCGCTCGTGCCGCTCGTTCTCAATCGCGATCCGTTCGACGAATCGCAGATGGCGCCCCTGCGATCATGGCGCGAGGCGAGGGTCGGAGACTGGTTGCTGTGGGATGCGCACTTCGGGGGCTACGACCACGGCGTGCCGCTCGAGGCGCTGGAGGGCGAGCCGCGTCTGCGACTGGTACAGTCGCTCGCGCCGCCGACTTCGATCACGACGCTGAAGCATCGCCCGTACTCGGTGAGACTTTACCAGCGGCGCGAGTGAGCGGTGTTCGCTAAATCGTCCGTCGATCAACCCCAGACCGCCGTTCCTCGGTACGCCGATCCCGCTTCCCACGGCGGTCCGGCCCCCGGAAGGCACGTTGGACCGCGCGCCGTTCTCCCGCTCGACGGTCCGCGACCGTCCGGCGTGGCGATCCCGCCGCGCTGATCGGCTGCTGTGCCGCCTGCGTCCGATCGCGAATGCGCTCGAAGAGGCGCAGCGTCTCGATCGAGGGTTCCATGCCGAACTCGGCGCGCATCTGGCGCTGGAGTCCGCGAAAGGTCCGCGCCGCGCCCGCACCGTCCCCAACGCGCTCCAAGAGTCCCAGTAGGCGCTGGACCTCCGACTCCGAGAATGGCGAGAGCGCCAGAGCGCGCTTCCCCCAGAACGCGGCGTTGGTCCAGTCCTCACCGCCTTCAAAGCGAGCGGAGAGGTCCCACGCGGCTTTCGCGGCGCGTTGGCTCAGCTGTTGGCGCCGCCGGTCGAGCCAGTCTTGAAACTGGCTACTCCCTTTGATGTAGAACCCCGGGAGCAGCTCCCCGCGGTACTGCGTGAGGGCTTGCTCGGACTGCCCCTGGTCGAGCAACGATTCGAAACGGAGCACGTCGCGCTCGATCGATGGAGCGAGGGTGACGCCTTGAGTGCCGGTGCTGAGTATCGCCCGCGGCCCGAGACAGAGGCGCAAGAAGGAGAGCGTCTGCCGCAGTGCATTCCGTGCGCGGTCCTCTGTTGAGTCGGGCCAAAAGACCGAGAGCAACTGATCGCGGGAGACGATCGTCCCTCGTCGCGCGAGCAGCACGTAGGCGAGCAGCGCAAGCCGCTTCGGCTGCCCGACGAGCTTCGCCGCACGAGCGGGTGGGAGACCTTCACAGCCGATGCCACCCAGCAGTCGGAGCGTCGTCTTCACGGGGGATGCGGAGCGCGCGGTCGCAGGCACGGACGCAAATGCACGGGAGAGAGCGCAACGAGTGCGCCCGGCGTCGGGGGCAGTCTCGGGGTGTGTCGCCCGAGGAGAATAGCCATCGGTACGCGAACGAAACAGGGCCCCCGTCGCCGGGGGCCCTGCGTCGCCATTCGGGCGAGCGGTACTACCCGAGCAGGTTCACGAGGCGCAGCAGGATCGCTGCGTGCGCGCTGCTCAGGAACTTCTTGCCGCCCTGCGCGCTGAGTTCATTGCGGAAGGCATCGTACGACTTGACCCGCAGCTTCACGCAGAACGAGTTCGCCACGCCTTTGCTCGTCACGAACCGCTCGACCAAGGCGCAGAGACTGCCATCCGTCACCGCGATGGTGAACGTGGCGGTGGCGGCGCTTGCGTTGCCAGCCCGGTCGCTCGCCGAGGCGTTGATGGTGTTCGGTCCCGCCGCGAAGCTGTATGCATCACCGCTGACGTTCGGGCAGGTGCTCGTGGCGAGCCCCGACATCGCGTCGCTCGCCGCGCAGGTGATGGCGACGGTCTGATCCACCGTGTAGCTGCCCGCATTGCCGACGAACGCGATCGCCGGGCCCGTCGCATCACGCTTCACCGTCACCGAGCGCGTGCTGCTCTGGCCGGCATGGTCGGTGGCGGTGCAGGTGTATGTCACGCCGGCATTGTCGCTGGAGAGCGTCGACGCGTCGCATCCTGCAGCCGACGCGATCCCGGAGGTGGCGTCGGTCACCGCCCACGAGACGTTCACGCTGCTCGTGTACCACCCGCCGCTCCCCATCGTCCCAATCACGCTCGGCGCGATCGTCGGGGCCGTCGCATCACGACGGACCGTGACTGACGAGGAACTCGTGCCGCCGAGCGACGTTGCGGAGCAGGTGAACGTGGTGCCATCCGTGTCGGTCGTCACCGACGACGCATCACAGCCGGTGCTGGCGGAGATGGCGGACTCGGCATCCGACACGGCCCACGAGATGCCAATGTTCGACGTGTACCAGCCGTTCTGCTGCGCGCCGGTGACCGTGGGGACGATGACCGGAGGCGTCTGATCGCCGGGGCCGATCTCTTCGACCGACACCATATCGAGCATCGCCCCGCCGCAGCCGCCCGCCGCGATCGACGTGATCTGCAGTGCAGAGGACGCGCTCGACGCGGTGGCCTCCATGCTCTTCGCATCCCAGCGCATGTTGCGATACCCGCCGCTTGGATCATCGAAGCTGAAGTCCTGGGTCGCGTTCCCCAGGCTCACGCGAACGATCGTGGTGCCGCCGACACAGACGTAGTTCTTCGACAGCTTGAACGACACGCGATAGCGATAGTTGGCGCGGGTGGTGATCGCCTGACTGATCGATGCGGTGTTGAGATCGAGCCCCTGCAGGCCGTCGGGCACGCCCGTGAACTGGACGTCCATCTCCCCACGCTGCACCTCGACCGCACCGGAGGTGACCGTCCAACCCGGCAGATTGGTTCCCGTGAGCGTGATCCAAGGCGCGACGCTCGTCGGCCAGCTGCTGACCGGGACGGCCGGACGCTCGAAGCTACCGTTGGCGATCAGGTTGCTCGCATCCTGCCGCAGCGGGTCGAGTGGGAACGCGTCGCTGTCATTCGGCCGCCCATCGGCGTCGAGGTCAGGATTGAGCGGCGGGGGCGGGTTGCTCGTCGTGGAGAGCTTGAACTTCCCACCTGCGGCACCGCCGCCATCGAAGATGATGAACGCGAGCTCATGCGTCCCGTTCAGCGTCAGGCCGTAGGTGTTCGCCGCCAGGTTGGTGTTCTGCACTCCGACCAACGTACCGTCGAGATAGACCCACGAGCAGTTGTCCGCGAGCAGTTGGATCTGGAACGTCCCGTTGCCCTGGACCGACGTCGAGTACTTCGTCCAGCTCTGTCCGCCGGGGCCACGCGAGTTGATGTTGTCCCACGCGTTGATCCAGTCCGCGCCGGTGAAGTAGTCGTAGAGCCACGGATGTCCGAATCCGGAAAACGCTGCATGCGGATTCTGCCAGTTCGCGTTCAGGCCGACCTGCGGTGTCGCGGTGCAGCTCGTGGTGGGCCACGTCGGGTCCGCGGAAGTCGGAATGATCGGGTCGTACGCCGTCACGGGCGTCGATCCACTGGCATACGAGTTGGTGGTGCTCGCGCTGCGATCGGCCGCAGCGAGCGAAAGGCTCGCCTCTGGTTCGGTGACAGAAGGGCGGTCGGCGCAGGCCGCAAAGAGCAGCGGAACCGCGAGAACGGCGAAACGACGCAGCATGCGTCAGGCTCCTAGGTCGGGGGGGGGCCGTACATGAAGGGGCGAGCACTCGGGGCCGAGTTCAGTCCGGCTCCGACGAGCAGGAGGATATCTCGGCCGCGTTACCCCGCCGTTATCCGGGCGATCGGACACCGTGCTGCTTCCGAAGGACCTCGGCGATCCGCGCCCACACACTCGTCCACTCCGTTTCGCGTGCCGCAGGGCTCACCAGCCACGCGCGGTTCCGCGCAGCGATCTCGATGCGATCAGCCGCGAGCGCCGCGGCGATCGTTCGTCGCACGGACATGCCGTGGTCAGCGGGATCGATCCAGGAGGCGCCGCGCAAGACTCCATCTCTGACCGTGGGATGTGCGTGATAAATCGGCACGCAATCGGATAGCACGGCGTCGACGAACTTCTCGGAGAAGTAGAACGGTTCGACAAAATTCTCGAGGCAGATCGCGGCGTGGTAGCGTGCGCAGACCTCGTACTTCGTCGTATTCAAGGAGGTTATGGCGCCAGGCGATGGGTCGCCGAGGCCGCAGGCGCGATAGGCATCGGCGAGTTCGCCGCGATAGCTCTGCGGCCGCCATGAGATCCGTCCGAAAATGCTGTGATAGTCTTTCCAAGCCCACTGCGGTCCGTAGAGGTGTACGCCGCCGGCGGTCGCGAAGCGATTGCGGAGCACGACGTCCGCCCACCGATCTGCGGCGGCGCCTCCAGCATTCGTGATGACCGCGACGGCGCGTGCGGTACGGCGACCGTCGTAGGTAGTGAAGCGTGGACGACCGTTCAGCAATCGGTGCGTCACGTGAGGCACGCGGAGGTGAGGATCTGGTTGTGCGGGAAAGAGCAGCTGCTCTGGTCGGGCGCGCGCAACCGCCGAGCGCCAGCGCTCGAACATCTGCACGCCGTACCGAGGGTTCTCCCGCGGCTCGGCCGTGTACCACACTGCCGGTCCCGCGAAGGTGAACAACTCGTCAGATGCCTCCCATTCGCAGCATAGCGCGTCCGCGTCGCTCGTCGGAATGCTGCGCGAGAACACGGCCTCGCCCACCAGAATGTCTCCGTGCTCCCAGGGTGAAAGCAATCGAATGCGAAACATCATGGTCAGAACGCGAAGGCGAGCGACGTTGTCACGGCGCGGTTGAGCGTGGTCGACTGAGTCCCCGATCCGACGGGGAACAGCTCGTCGCTTGCCCGCACCGCCCGGACCTCCGACCGCCACCGCACGCCCCCATCGAGCGCCACGTCGAGCCCCAGCGAGGCGCCGTTCGCCACGAATCCGTCAGCGAGCGCAGTCGCGACGATCACCTGATCCGGGTCCGTATACCGTTCAACTCGTCCCACGAGCGCGGCACGCGACGACAACGGATGCCGCGCGATCACGACCGCGCCATACCAGCGACACTCCTGCTGCGCACCCACGTCGATCTGCCCCTGCCACTCCGTGCCACTCGGCAGCGTCCCCTTCGCCATCACCTGATTGAAGACGCGCAACGCGCCGCGTTCCCCCGATGGGCGTTCATTGCCGAGGAAGTTGGCATAGGTGAGCGTCGTCGTTGGCGTCACCGCGACATCGATGCGTGTGCCGATCGCCTTGCTTCGATTGTCCTCAGAGATGTTCTGCCAGCCGTTCGTCACGTGCAGTTGTGCGCTGATCCTCGACGTGGCCTGCCAGGTGGCCTTTAGGCCCGAGAGATAGTACGGGCTGAACTCCGCCACGAACGACCGCGTGTAGGTGGGGTTGTCGGCGGAGGTCCACCCTTCGAGCCCGATGTAGCTCGCGTAGATCCCACCGTCGATCCAGAGTGTCGGTGCCACCTGCACGCCGACGGCGGCCTCCTGCAGATGTCGCGCGAGCTCCGGGCCACTCGTGGTGCCGTTGCGCGGTTCGCTCGCGTAGTTCGCCTGCACCGAGGTTCCTGCCTGCAGGATCAGCGTCGCGCGTGCGTGCGGCCGAGTGACGGCCACGCCGAGCGAGGCAGGTTGATGTTGAACTCGTCGTGGCGCGCCGGCTGTGTCACAAAGCGGCGGTCGCCATCGGCCGGGCGGGTCGCGTCGTATGCGTAGTACGCGTCGAGGAAGCCGTGGATGCGGACGACGGTCGTGGTGTCGGCCGCCGGCGCCTGGGCGCGCATCGCTGCCGCGCCGCCCATCGTGAGAAGAAGCGCCAGGAGCGGGGTCGGGGAAGAGCGCATACTATATGATAGCACCCGCCTCACACCCGGATCCTCTGTGCGCCTCCCGCTTGGCCTCGCCATCGCTGCCGCCCTCGTCTCCACGCCGCCGCTCACCGCGCAGCCGACGACGCGCTCCTTCGACCGCGTCCTCCTCCTCGAGCCGCAGGGCGCCACATCGGCCGGCGTCAGCCTCGGCGACCTCGACCGCGACGGCGACCTCGACATCGTCCTCGCCAAGGGGCGCCACTGGCCGCTGCAAGACATGGTCCTGCGCAACGACGGTCGCGGTCACTTCGAGACGGCGCCACTTCGCGCGGAGGCGGACCGTACCTACTCCGCCGCGCTCGCGGACCTCGATGGCGACGGCGATCTCGACATCGTCTCCAGCAACGATCGCCCCGACGAGAAGCTCGTCTATCTAAACGACGGGACCGGGCGGTTCCAAGTGGCGAGCCGCTTCGGTGCTCCCGAATGGTCCACGCGCTATGTGACCGTGGCGGAACTCAACGGTGACCAGCGCCCCGACCTCATCGTGGCCAATCGCGGAGGGAACACGCCCGGTGGTGTGCGCAGTTTCGTCTGCTTGAATGACGGCAAGGGCGCGTTCCCGAGCTGCGCGCCGATCGCGACGTCGAGTGCGACGATCATCGTCGCGGCGGATCTCGACCGCGATGGGAAGATCGATCTCTTCGTCCCGCACCGCGACGGCGGACGCAATCTCGTCTTTTGGAACGATGGAACCGGCACCTTCCGCGCGGCGCCGGTCGAGATCGGTCCCGAGCACTCGTCGATTCGTGCGGCGGCGGTGGGTGACCTCGACGGCGACGGTGTGACCGACCTCGTCGTCGGCGACATGTCCACGGGGCTCTTCGTGTACCGCGGCGAGGGCAGTCGTCGATTCGCGGAGCCCACGCCGATCGATGCGGGGCGCACCGTGCCGAGTGCGCTGGTCATCGCGGATCTGAACAAGGATGGCCATGCCGATCTCGTCGTCGGCAATGATCAGCTCCCCGGCGTGGTACTCTTCGGCCAGCCGGCTGCGGCGGCGCTCCGCTTCACCCGCACCACATGGAACGACGGGCTGGGCGCCGTCTACGCCATCGCCGTCGGTGATCTCGACGGCGATGGCTGGCCCGACATCGCGGCGGCGCGCTCCGACGCGCCGAACGCGCTCTGGTTCAGCGATGCGAGCGCGGCGAAAGCGCGCCCTTAGCGCGCAACCACCGCGCTACACTTGATCTCCACGCGCGCCGCGGGGCGGGGGAGCGCGGTCACCGCGAGCGTCGCTCTCGCGGGCGGGGCACTCGGGAAGAACTCGATGTACGCACGGTTCATCTCGGCGTAGTCCTTCATGTCCGTCAGGAAGACGGTGCACTCCGACAGCTGCGCCATGGTCGCTCCGGACGCGTGGAGCAGCGTGCGGATGTTCTCGAGCGTCTGGCGCGTCTGCGGGCCGACACCGCCGTCGATGATCTCCTGCGTTCCGGGCTTGATCCCCGTCATCCCTGACACGAAGACCTGACCACCCGCGCGGATCGCCTCAGTGTAGGCGGGCACCAGCGGTGCGATCCCCGGGACACTGACGGCCACCCGATCACTCACTCCAGCGCGCGTCGGGATGACGATGGGCTCGAACCAGGTCGGCGCGATGAAGCGTGTGCTCGGCGATGCCGCCGCCACTTCCTCTTGGAAGCGCCGTCGATCGGCAAGCGCAGCCGCTGAAGGCTTCGGATCACCGTACGCGTCATGATGACTCGGAAGCACCACGGCCGGGTTCCCGAGCGCGCGCATCAGCCGCTTGGTGTAGTCGAAGATCTCCAGCCGCTGGCTGTTCGAACCGATGAGTGCGATATCCGGGCGGAGCCCCTCCATCTCCCGTTCGATGTAGTTCATGGAACCCATGATGAGCACTTCGTGCCCCGCCATGCGGAGGATGTAGGCGAGGTTCCCGCCCTCCTGATAGTCGTTCCGCTTGAGCGGCGCGCGCAGCCCACGCGGCGCGGTGCCGGCGATCCCGCGACCGTTGTTGTAGTACCGCTTGTCGTCGAGCGCGCTGTGGATGTTCGGGACGACGCGCAGGGAGAAGTCGCCGAAGTCGTAGTCCTCGCCGCCGATCACCGTGATCAACTGCGAATCAGGCACCGCGTAGGCCCGGGCGAGATTCGCCGCCGTCTCGTGCCCGACGACAACCGCGCCGGTGCGCCGCGCGATGTACCCCGCGTCGAGCGCGTGGTCCGAATGACCGTGTGTGATCACGATGTAGTCGGCGCGGGCGATCTTGCTGTCAATGAACGCCGAGTCGGGAACGTAGAGCCCCGCCGGGGCGACTTCGGTGCCGCCGGGGCGCCAGCGACGGAACTGCGTGAGGAAGGGGTCGACGAGCACGACACGCTTCCCGTCGGTGATCTCCCACCCGGCATTGCCGAGGTAGGTGAGTCGGATCGCTCCAGCGGCCAACGGCGAGGCAGCGGCCCCGGTGCCTTGTGCGGACGTGTCCGATGCGACCAGCAGGCTCAGCGCCGAGAGGGCGAGGCGGAGAAGGGAACGACGCGGCATCGAATGCTCCGTAGGGGTTCCACGAATTCTACCGCCTGCCGCGTCCGCTCGCGCGCGGCGGGTCGCGGTCCTACATTCGCGCGATGCGAATCCCCCCTTTCGTCTCCCCAGTGCTCGGCTTGCTCCTGCTCGCGTCGTCTCTCACCGCGCAGGGCGCCCACGGCTACCAGACCGACTTCACGCGTGACGAGTTCCGGGAGCGCCGCGCACGGGTCTATCAAGCGATCGGGCCTCAAGGGATCGCGGTCGTGCAGGGCGCGGCCGGCGTGCCGGGGTTCAGCGTCTTCCGGCAATCGAACGAGTTCTACTACCTGTCTGGTGTCGAGTCGGCTCATGCGGTGCTCCTGCTCAATGGGCGGAGTCGCACCACGACGCTCTTTTTGCCGCATGCCGACGCCGGTCGCGAGGCGAACGAGGGCGGCGTCTTCTCCGTCGACGACAGCACGCTCGTGATGCAGTTGACGGGAATCGAGCGCGTCCGGGCGCTCGACGACCTCGCGGCCGAGTTGGTGCGTGGCGATCTGCTGCGCCCGCCGGCGATGACGCTCTACACGCCGCTCGCGCCCGCGGAGTTGGGGAACGATAGTCGCGACGAGCTCCTCGCGGCCGAGGCGCGTGCGGCGAGCAATCCGTGGGATGGGCGACCCGCGCGTGAAGCGCACCTCGTTCGGCTCATCCGGGAGCGCTTTCCGCAGTTCGAGGTGCGTGACCTCTCCCCGGCGCTCGACGCGATGCGCACGATCAAGAGCCCCGCGGAGATCGCGCTGATCCGTCGCGCCACGCAGCTCGCGGGGCTGGGGATCATCGAGGCGATGCGCTCGACCGCGCCTGGCGTGTACGAGTACCAACTCGACGCGGCCGCGAAGTACCAGCACTACCTGAACGGTGCGCGCGGTGATGGCTATGCGTCGATCATCGCTGGCGGGACGAACGCCTTCATCGGGCACTACTTCCGCAAGGCGGATGTGCTGCGCGACGGTGATCTCGTGCTCATGGACTACGCGCCGGACTACCGCTACTACACGAGCGACGTCACCCGCATCTGGCCGGTGAACGGCACCTTCTCGCGAGCACAGTCCGCACTCTACGACTTCATCGTCGCCTATCGAGACGCGCTCTTCCGCTACATCAAACCGGGGGTCACCGCCGACGAGGTGCTCGATCGGGCGGCCGCCGACATGACCCAGTACCTCGTCGGCAAGACCTTTGCGAAGCCGGCGCATCTCAAGGCCGTGCAAGAGGGGGTGCGCTTCCGGGGGCACTTTCAGCATCCCGTCGGGATGGCGGTCCACGACGTGGGTCGCATTCGTGGCATTCCGCTGCAGCCGGGGATGGTGTTCACCATCGACCCGATGATCTGGATCCCCGAGGAGCGACTCTACATCCGTATCGAGGACGTCGCGCTCGTGACGGCGGATG
>JAIETI010000104.1 GCA_019745365.1 Gemmatimonadaceae bacterium
GGACAGGTGGGCGGGGGGCTTGGGACTCATACGTGCCTCCCAATACGACCGGCACAAACGGAAGGTTTCATTGGCGGAGATGGGCCAGGGAGATGCGCAATTCGTTGCGTGCGCGGTGGATGTAGGTCTTCACCGTGCCGAGGGGGAGATCGAGCGTGGCGGCGATCTCCTCGTAGGACCGTCCTTCAACGTGGCACAGCATGATGCAGGAGCGGTACTCCGGGCGGAGCGCGCCGATCGCGCGTTCGATCGCACTCCCGAGCTCCTTGCTCGCCATCTCGTCGAGGGCGGTCTCGGCTTCATCGGCGAGGTCGATCGACGTCGCTTCGACGTCCTCGGCGGACATCGCGTGCGGCGAGCCGTCGATCGAGATGGTCGCGAGTTGGCGCCGTCGGAGATGATCGATCGCGACATTGTTCGCGATCTTGAACAGCCAGCTCGAGAGCTTGAACTCGGGTCGGTACTTGTCGAGGTGGTTCAGGACCTTGATGAAGGTGTCCTGCGCGAGGTCCTCCGCGGTCGCGGTCTCGCGGACCATCCGGTAGATCAGGGAGAAGACCGGGCGCTCGTACCGACGGATGATCTCGCGGAACGCCGGTTCCTCTCCGCGCTGCGCGCGGACCACGACGTCCGCGTCGGGGAGGTTTGAGAGGTCGGGGAGAGTGGGGGGCATCCGCAGGGGACAAACTTGCCCGTGCATCGCACGGCGGGCAACTTTCGCTGGCTATGACCGTCTCCGATCTCGACGCGCAGGTGGTGCGCGACGCGGCGGCGGGGGCGGCCGGGAAGCGCGGATACGTGCAGCGCATCTTCTCCGAGATCGCGCCCCGCTACGACCTCCTCAATCGACTCCTGAGTCTTGGGATCGATCGCGCGTGGCGCACGGCCGCGCTCCGGGCGCTGCGGTGGGAGCGCGTGCCGGCGGGGCGCTATCTCGATCTCTGCGCCGGCACGCTCGATGTCGGTGCCGCGCTGGTGCGGCGGCCGGGATTCGCGGGCGCGGTGGTCGGCGCGGACTTTGCCGAACCGATGCTACGGGCCGGTCGGAGCAAAGCCACCGGTGTCCGGCTCGCGCCGGTCGTCGCCGACGCCGTGCAGCTCCCGCTCCCCGATGCCGCGGTCGACGGCGCGATCGTCGCCTTCGGTATCCGCAATGTCGCGCAACTCGACCGTGCGCTCGTCGAGGTCCATCGGGTGCTGCGTCCGGGCGCGCGATTCGTGATTCTTGAATTCTCCACGCCGCGGTTCCCGCTGGTCCGGGCGCTCTATCTCTTCTATTTCCATCACATCCTCCCGATCATCGGCGGACTGATCAGCGGTCACGCCACGGCGTATCGCTATCTCCCCGAGTCGGTGAAGCACTTTCCTGAACGCGACGTGCTCGCCGCGCGCTTACGCGCCGCGGGGTTCACCGACGTCTCCTGGCGAGCGCTCACCTTCGGGATCGCGGCATTGCATATCGGAGAACGCGCGTGACCCTGGATACTCTGGCCGATTATCTCACCGCCATCGACGGCATCGGTGAACTGAAGCGCGTGCGCGAGCCGGTGAAGGTGGAGCTCGAGCTCTGCGAGATCGCCGATCGTGTGAGCAAGCGCCCCGGCGGCGGCGATGCGATCCTGTTCGAGCACCCGATCCTCCGCGACGGCACCCGCTCACCGTACCCGGTCGCGATCAACTGCTTCGGCTCGATGCGCCGCATGGCGCTGGGGCTCGGCGTCAAGCAGTTGGATGAGCACGGGGATCGCATCACCAAGCTGCTCGACCTCAAGGTCCCCGAGGGACTGCTCGGCAAGTTGCAGCTCCTCCCTCGGCTCCTCGAAGTCGCGAAGTTCCCGCCGCGCATGTCGTCGGGACCGCCGGCGTGCCAGGAAGTCATCTGGCGCGGCGACGAGATCGATCTCGACAAGCTCCCGATCCTCACCTGCTGGCCCGAGGACGGCGGCCCATACGTCACGATGACGATGGTCATCTCCAAGGACCCCGCGCGCGGGATCCGGAACGTGGGGATGTATCGCGTCCAGCAGCTCGGTAAACGCGAGGTCGCGATGCACTGGCAGCGGCACAAGGTGGGCGCCGCGCACTTCCGCGAGATGGCCGAGCGCGGGGAGAAGATGCCGGTGTGCATCGTCGTCGGCGCTGACCCGGCGTCGATGTACTCGGCGAGCGCGCCGCTCCCGCCGAACGTCGATGAGTTCATCTTCGCCGGCTTCCTGCGCAAGGCGCCGGTGAAGCTCGCGAAGGCGGTGACCTGCGACCTCGAGGTCCCAGCGGAGGCGGAGTTCGTGCTTGAGGGGTACATCGATCCCGCCGAGGCACTCGTGGTCGAGGGGCCGTTCGGGGACCACACCGGCTACTACAGTGAAGCCGATCGTATCCCAAGGTGCACATCACCGCGGTGACGATGCGCAAGAACCCGACGTACATCACGACGATCGTCGGGCGCCCACCCATGGAGGACTTCTACCTCGGCCACGCCACCGAACGGATCTTCCTACCACTGCTCAAGCTCACGACGCCCGAGGTCGTGGACTATCACATGCCCGCCGAGGGGATCTTCCACAACCTCGTGCTCGTCTCGATCAAGAAGCACTACCCGGGGCAAGCGTACAAGGTGATGAACGCGCTCTGGGGCGCGGGCCTCATGTCGCTCGCGAAGGTGATCGTCGTCGTCGATGAGTGGGTCAACGTGCGCAACCCGCAGGAAGCGTGGTGGGTCGCGTTGAACAACATCGACCCTGAACGCGATGTGCGCTTCTCGATGGGGCCGGTCGATGTGCTCGACCACGCAAGCCGTGCATTCACCTACGGGTCGAAGATGGGGATCGACGGCACCAAGAAGTGGCCTGAGGAAGGGTTCACGCGGCAGTGGCCGACGGTGATCGCGATGGATGCCGCGACGAAGGCGAAGGTCGACGCGATGTGGCCGCGCCTCGGGCTCGACGGATGACGAGTCCCGCGCACGAGGGGCAGACGTTTCGCGGAGTGGGTCGCCTCGTCGCGTACGCCAACCTCGTGAAGCTCCCCCACACCGTGTTCGCGCTCCCCTTCGCGCTGGTCGGGGTGGTGCTCGCGTCCCGCGTGACACCGGTGAACGCCACGCAGTTGCTCTGGGTCGTGGTGGCGTTCACGGCGGCGCGGTTCGTCGCGATGGCGTTCAATCGCGTGGTGGACCGCGCCATCGATGCGCGCAATCCACGCACGGCGATGCGCGAGATCCCGCGTGGCGTGGTCGGGGTGCGCGAGGCATGGGTGGCGATCGTCGTGATGGGTGCGCTCTTCGTGTTCGCGGCCGCGCGGCTGAACCCGCTCTGTCTGCGCCTCGCGCCCGTGGCGCTCGCGTGGGTCTGTTTCTACTCGCTCACCAAACGCTTCACGCACTACGCGCATCTCGTGCTCGGGCTTGGGCTCGCGATCGCGCCGGTCGGAGGCTACCTCGCGGTGACCGGCGCGTGGAGCACCCCGTGGTGGACGCTGATCGCGCTCACGGTCGCAGTGATGAGCTGGGTGGCCGGGTTCGATATCCTGTATGCGCTCGCCGACGCGGAGTTCGACCGACGCGAGGGACTCCACTCGATCCCCGCGGCGCTCGGTGTGCCGCGCGCGATCACGGTGAGCCGCGTGCTCCACGTGCTGACGGTGATCGCGCTCGCGGTCGGGCTCAGCGCCGGCGGTGGGCGATGGCTCGCGGCCGCCGCGGTCGCGTTTGCCGCCGCACTGCTGCGGTACGAGCACCGCTTGGTGCGTGCCGACGATCTCTCGAAGCTCGACGCGGCGTTCTTCACCATGAACGGCGTCATCAGCATCGGGGTCTTCCTCTTCGTCCTCGCGGACCGGATGTTCCTCGCGTGAGTCGCCCCTCCGTCCCCGACGCTCCGCTCGTCCTTGCCATCACCGGCGCCTCCGGCGCGCCGTACGCGATCCGCCTTTTGGAGCAGCTCCTGTTCGCGGAACGAAAGGTGTCGCTCATCGTGAGTTCGCATGGCTTTCGGTTGCTCCGCACCGAGAGCAAGGTCGAGGATCTCGCTGGCCTGCGCGCCGCGGTCGGCGCCGAGCGATTCGATCGGCAGGTGCGCGTGTACGACGACGCGGATCGTGGCGCGGCCCCGGCCAGTGGATCGTCGCTCGCCGCGGGGATGGTGATCTGCCCCTGTTCGATGGGGACCGTGGCGAGCATCGCCGCCGGGACGTCACGCTCGCTGGTCGAGCGCGCCGCGGACGTGGCGCTGAAGGAGCGTCGGCCGTTGCTGATGGTCACGCGCGAGACGCCGCTGAGCGCGATCCACCTCGAGAACATGCTGCGCGTCACGCGAGCCGGCGCCGTGGTGCTCCCGGCCGCGCCGGGATTCTACCATCGGCCCACAGGGATCCCGCAGCTGATCGACTTCGTCGTCGCCCGGGTGCTCGACCACCTCGGCGTCGAGAACACCCTCGCACCGCGCTGGGGCGAGTAGCGATGCGCTTCGGGGTCCTCTACTTCCCGTTCGGGTTGATGGTAGGGGTTCCCTCGGTCGCACTCGGGTGGATGGCGACGCGCGCGGGACTTCCCGTGTCCGCCACGGCGACGATCGTCGGCACCGCGTTCCTGCCACACTCGTGGAAGTTCCTCTGGGCGCCGGTGGGCGACGTGACGCTCTCGCGGAAGCGATGGTATCTCCTCGCCGTAAGCGTGGTCGCCGCGTCGCTCTTCGGGTTGTGCACCGTGCCCCTGACGGCCGCGACACTCCCGCTCGTCACGGCGATCGTGTTCACCGGGAATGTCGCCGGCACCTTCGTCGCCTTCGCGGTCGAGGGGCTGATGGCGCACAACACTGGCGCGCATGGCCGTGGTCGCGCGGCGGGGTGGTTCCAAACGGGGAACATGGTGGGGCAGACTGCGGGCGGCGGACTCGCGCTCTTTCTGTTGAATCGCGCCCCCGCGCCGTGGATGGCGGGCACGGCGCTCGCGACGCTCGTCGCGTGTTGCGCACTCGCGCTGCTGCGGGTGGAGGAAGCGCCCCCGGTCGTCGGCGCACGACTCGGCGACCGGCTGCGTGAGGCGGGACGCGAGATCCGTCGCGTGCTCAGTGGGATCGATGGCCGACTCGCGTTGCTGTTGGCGTTCCTTCCGATCGGCACCGGTGCGTCGCAGTTCCTGTTCAGCGCCATCGCGCCGCAGTGGGCGATGACCGCAGAGCGGACGGCGGTCGTGCTCGGCCTGGCGGCGGGCGCGGCGATCGCGATCGGTACGGTCACCGGTGGGTGGCTCTCCGACCGACTGACGCGACGCTCCGCGTACGCGTTGGTGTGTGCGGTGCAGGTGCTCGCTGTGCTCGCGCTCTGGCTGTCGCCACGCACGCCGTGGGCGTTCACCGTCGTCACGCTCGGTTACACGGCGTCGCTCGGCGCCTGTACGGGGGCGCTCACGGGGATGGTGCTCGATCTCGTCGGCGAAGGGGCCACGGCGACCAAGATGAATCTGTTCATCGCCCTCAATACGATGGGCGGGCTCGCGATGATCAAGTTCGCCGGGATGGCGCACGATCGCGGCGGGGTCGATGGGCTCTTTCTCGCGGAGGCCGCGGTCGCCGGCGCGTGCATCCTGCTCTTCCTTCTCGTCGCGCGGCAGGTGCGGCGCGCGTGAGGGTTGGGCTGATCTCCGACACGCACGGGCTGCTCCGGCCGAGTGTGCATCGGGCGCTCGCCGGGGTGGAGCTCATCCTGCACGCGGGCGATGTGTGTGGGGAACTGATCCTCCCGGAGTTGGAGAGCATCGCGCCGGTGCAGGCCGTGATGGGCAACTGCGATGACTGGGATCCTGCGCTCGCGCGCGAGCGATGGATCGATCTCGCGGGGCTGCGCACGCATCTGAGTCACGGGCACGAGGTCGGTGCGCCGACCGCGGCGCGGCTCGTCTCCGAGTATCCAGATGCGCAGTGCATCATCTACGGGCACACGCACCGCCCTGACGTGAAGCGACTCAACGGCGTGCTCGTGGTGAATCCCGGAGCGGCGGGGCCGCGGCGCTTCGATCTGCGGCCGACCGTGGCCGTGCTGACGGTGCGCGACGGCGTCGGCGAAGTCGAGTTGATCGACCTCGACGACTAGTCACCACGCGTCACCACTCCCGCGCGACGCCGAGCGCGTCGAACGCGACATCGGGAGAGAGGATCGGGGCGTCGAGGGCGAGCGCCTGCGCCGCGAGCGCGCGGTCGAAGGGGTCGTGTCGCGTCACCGGCAAGCGCCCGAACGCGACGACATCGTCCAAGCGGAACGGCACGAAGGTCAACGCGTTCGCCGCACACTCCGCCGCGACGAAATCGGCCCCACTGCGCGGGAGTCGCAGGCGGCCGAGCTGCGCCTTGATCTCCATCTCCCACGCGGAGATGGCACTCACGTAGACCGTCGTGCGGCTTCCGGTGATGAGTTGGTGCGCGCGCGCCGAGAGTCGCGCGTCGCCGGCACACCACCAGAGAAAGGTGCAGGTGTCGAGCAGCACCCTGCGTGCTTTCACGACTGGGAGACCAGCGGGTCACCCGGGGTGGGCGCGTAGAACGCCTCCGTGAGCGACGGCACCGGGGCGTCGAAGTCCGCAGCGATCTCGATGGTGCCTTTCCAGCGTCCACCGATCCGCGCGACGAGCACGGGGGTGTAGGGGACGAGTTTGGCGACAGGAACTCCGGCCTTTGCGAGCACGATCTCCTCCCCCAGCGCGACACGCGCCAGCAGCTTGGAGAAGTTCGTTTTTGCTTCGTGGACGTTCATCACCGAAATCAGCGCGTCCTCATCTTTCGATTGCAACGCGGCACCTCAAATGGACTAAGTCGTGGACTAAGTCTAACGATGGGCTCGCGAAAACGCAAGTGTCGTCACGCCGCGGTTGAGGCGATCTCCGGGAGTTGCTGCGGGTGCTTGGCGAACCACGCCGAGACGAGTTGGAGCTCGTCGATCTCATGCGCGGGTACGGTGCCGTCGTGCACCGCGGTCGGGTCGGTGATGCGTGCCCACGCCGCGTCGATCGCCGACTGCTCGGTGGCGGAGCGTGGCGCGGCGAACTCACCACGGACGCGCCCCCGGTGGATGAGGTAGACGCGATCCTCCCCGCCGTGTCCGGAGAGGTGGTAGGGGAACGAGAGTGCCTCGACCGCGAAGCGGAGGCGTCGGAACTGATCGCGTAGCCCTTCCAGTCGTTGGAGGCGATCGCGAAGCGCCGCCGCGCGTTCGTAGGCGAGGGCGGCGCTCGCCTCTTCCATCTCCGCTCGTAACGGCGTGAGTGGATGCTCCGATCGCCCTTCGAGAAAATCGCGCGCCAGGACCACGCGGGTGTGGTAGCGGGACTCGGTGGTCCCACCCGCACAGGGGCCGAGGCAGGTGCCGATCTCGTGGCGGATGCACCCCGGCGTGCGCGGCGCGAGTGTCAGCAGCTCCGGTTGGTCGGCGAAGTGCATCCGTTGGTCGAGTCGGCAGTCGCGCAGCCCGAGCGCGTCGTTCAGCGCCCGGAGCGCCTCCTCAAGGCGAAGGGCCCCGATGAAGGGGCCGTAGAACACGCCGCGCTCGTCCGCGCCCGGCGAGCGGACGACATGGAAGCGCGGGGCATTCGTGTGTGAGAGCCGCACGAAGGCGAAGTGCCGTGCATCGCGCTTCATCGCGACATTCATGCGCGGGCGGAAACGCTTGATGAGGCGCAGTTCGTGCAATAGCGCCGCGAACTCGGTGGGGACGTATTCCCAGGTGAGCGTCGCCGCCTCGCGGATGATCCGAGCACCCTTCTCCTTCGGCCACTCCGCCCGGAAGTACGAGAGGAGCCGCGTGCGGAGCTTCTTGGCCTTCCCGACGTAGAGCACCTCACCGTCGGCGGTGTGCATCCGGTACACGCCGGGGCGCTCCACGGCCTCGGCACGTACCTGGGCGGCGAGGGCTTCGACGCGGGCTTCGATCGCGGCGTCCGTCCGCGGCCGGCGACTCATCGCTGGCAGCTCGCGCACCAGAAGGTCGCGCGCCCCTCGAGCCGGTGATCCACCCGGATCGCCGTGCTGCAGCGGGGGCAGGGGGCGTCCGCGCGACCATAGACACAGAGCCGTTCGGCGTACGCACCGCGGGCGCCGTGCGCGTCGCGATAGTCGCGGAACGTCGTTCCCCGTGCCGTGATCGAGTCGGTGAGGATCCGTTGCAGCGCGTCGCGGAGCCCCGTGCGCTGTGCGCTCGTGAGTCGCGCCGCGCTGCGAAAGGGCGACACGCGTGCGTGCCAGCACCCCTCATTCGCGTAGATGTTGCCGATCCCGGCAATCCGCCGTTGATCCATGAGCACGCTCTTGATCGCCCGGCGTGTCCCCTGTAGCGCCGCGCGAAAGCGTGCGTCGTCCGTCGCGGGATCGAGCGGCTCGATCCCCAACGTGACATCCCAGGCCTGCGCCTGCTCCGCGTCCAGCAGCGCCACCGTGCCTAAGCGACGGACATCGCGATAGCGGAGCACGCCGTCATCGCGCCAGGTGAGTCGAAGGCACTCGTAGCGATCGTCTGCGGCGGCGTCGAGTGCGAGGATGCCGGTGAACCGGGGTGTCACGACGAGCGCATCGCCACGGTCGGTGCCGATCACGATGCTCTTCGCGCGGCGATGGATGCGGGCGACGCGTGCGCCGACCAGACGGGCAGGCCACTGCGAGGCGGGAGGACCGCGCAGGACGTCTGGGCGCTGGATGCTGACGTCGCGCACCACCGCGCCGATGCACACCGCGCGGAGGTCGGTCGCGATCGTCTCGGTCTCAGGGAGTTCGGGCATCGAGCCGGGCCTGTTCGCGCCAGCCGATGTCGTCGCGGAACTGTGCGCCCTCGAACCGCACGCCGGCGGCCGCAGCGCGACTCGCCCGCTGTGCGGCGGCGAAGCTGGCGGCGCGCGCCGTGACCGCGACGACGCGTCCGCCAGCGGTTCGCAGCGCGCCCGAGGCGTCGCGCGCCGTCCCCGCGTGGAACACCACGACGCCCTCCGCATCTGCCGGGAGTGCGATCGACGCGCCGGTGGTGATCGGCCCAGGATATCCGGGGGCCGCGACCACCGTGGTCACGCTCGCACCCTCGTGCCAGCGCACGGCCGGCGCGTTCGCGAGCGACTCCCCTCGCGCGATCGTGAGCATCGGTTCCAGCAGGGACGAGGCCATCATCGGGAGGATCGCCTGCGTCTCCGGGTCGCCGAAGCGGCAGTTGAACTCGACGACCATGGGGCCGTCGTTCGTGTACATGAGCCCCGCGTAGAGCAGACCGGTGAAGGGCGTGCCCGCGTCGCGCATGGCACGCAGCGTCGGCTCGATGATCAGGCGCATCGCCTCGGCGACGCGCGCATCCGGGACGATCGACACGGGCGCATACGCCCCCATCCCGCCCGTGTTGGGGCCGGTGTCACCCACCCCGATCCGCTTGTGGTCCTGCACAGGGAGCAGCGGGAGTGCGTTCGTGCCATCGGTCAGCACGAAGAGCGAGCACTCCTCCCCCTGCATGAAGGCCTCGACGAGCACCTCGGCGCCCGCGCTCCCGAACGCGTGGTCCACGAGCATCGCGTCGATCGCGGCGTCGGCCTCGTCGATGCTGAGGGCGATGATCACGCCCTTCCCCGCAGCGATCCCCGAGGCCTTGATCACGACCGGTGCGCCGAGGGCGCGCACCGCCGCGCGAGCGCTCGCGGGATCGGTATGCGTGCTCGCGGCGGCCGTCGGGACGCCCGCGCGCTGCATCAGCTCCTTGGAGAAGCGCTTCGAACTCTCGATGCGCGCCGCCGCAGCGGTCGGGCCGAAGGCCGGGATCCCCGCGGCGCGGAGTGCATCGACGAGCCCGAGGTCGAGCGGAGCCTCCGGCCCCACCACGACCAGGCCCACGCCCTCACGCCGCGCGAGCGCGACGAGCGCATCGACATCGGTCGCGGCGATCGGTTCACAGCGCGCGAGCGTGGCGATGCCGGGGTTGCCCGGGGCGGCGATCAGCTCGAGCGTGGGATCGTCGGCTGCGAGCTTCCAAGCGATGGCGTGCTCTCGGCCGCCGCCGCCGACGATCAGTGCCTTCACCGCGTGGCGCTCCGGAAGGCTTCGGTGAACGCGTCCTTCGCCCGGGAGGCCATGTCCTGCAGCTGGGCCCCGGCGTCGCGCGCCTTCTCCTTGTAGTAGTCCGCCGCGTCGCCGAAGTCCTCGGCGTACGGGCGCTGCGCCTCGGCGGTGCCGCGGCGCGGGTACTCACCCGCGACGATGCGCGCGTAGTCGCCGCTCTCGATCCACCGTTCGAGCTCGCCCGCGCGCACGGTGCGGAAGGGGTGCTGGCGGAGCGCCGTGTTGATCGCCTTCAGCACCGCGTCCCACGCGGTGTCGTCGATCGCGTACTCCTTCGCCTGCTGCACGAAGGTCTCCATGTCGAGCGTATCGCCGTACTCCTTCCCACCCGCGAGCTTCAGGAAGCCCATCATCGCGGCGGTGCGGTCCTGCGTGGCGAGCAACGCGGCGCGGTCCGAGGAGAGCTCACTCTTCCGGTACCACTCCAGCAACGCGATCTGGAACGGGAGGAGCGCGACCGTCGCGAGAAAGGGAAGCGCCGAGAGCCCGACCATCAGGATGATGTTCGCGATCGTGCGATACACCACATGGCCGCTCATGATGTGCCCGAGTTCGTGCGCGAGCACAAAGCGCTGCTCGTCGGGGGAGAGCAGCTCGAGCGTGCCGGAGTTGATCACCACGAACGGTTCACCGAAGCCGACGGCACCCGCATTCACGCTCGGCGATTGCGTGACGTAGAGCTCCGGGCGCGTGGGCCAATCGAGCGACTCGAGCACCTCGGTCCAGAGCGCGTGGAGCTGCGGGCGCTGCGTGGGACCGACGCGCACCGCATCGGCGAGGAAGAGATGACGCAGCCCGCGATCACCGATCGCGGCGGCGACGCGTCGGATGACGTCGTCGAAGCCGGGGATGCGGCGGAGCGCGTTGAGCGCCGCGCGGTCGGCGGGGTGCTCCCACGCGGTGGGGGCAATCTGGGTCAGGGGGACGCGAGTGGTCATCGGATACTCCGGCGAGGGTCAGCAGACCCTACGGGCGCGGGAAGGAAGAAGTGTCTGGTCACACACCATGGAACATCTGCTCCAAGTCGGCGAGCAGGTCGTCCACATCCTCGACGCCGCACGAGAGCCGGATCAACCCCTCGGTGATCCCCAGTTCCGCACGGCGTGCCGACTCCACCGAGGCATGCGTCATCGACGCGGGGTGCGAGATGAGACTCTCGACGCCGCCGAGCGATTCCGCGAACGAGAAGGTGCGCGCGCGTCCGAGGATGAGTGCCGCACGTTCCTTGGTCCCCATCTCGACGGAGACCATCCCGCCGAAGCCACCCATCTGCGTCTTGGCGAGCGCATGTTGTGGGTGCGACGCGAGCCCCGGGTAGAACACCTGTGCTTCGCCGACGCGTGCGGCGAGCCACTCGGCGACGCGGCGTCCGTTCGCGTCGTGCTGCCGCATGCGCAGGGGGAGCGTCTTCGTGCCGCGCAGGCAGAGCCAGGCGTCGAACGGACCCGGCACGGCGCCGGCGGCGTTCGCGATGAACTGGATGCGATCCGCGAGCGCGTCCTCAAGAACCACGGCGATGCCGCCGATCATATCGCTATGGCCATTCAGGTACTTGGTACTCGAATGGAAGACGATATGCGCGCCGATCTCGAGGGGCCGCTGGAAGACCGGCGTCGCGAAGGTGTTGTCGACAATGAGTAGGAGCTGCCTGCGCTTGGCGATCTCCGCGGTGGCGCGGAGGTCAGTGAGCCGCATCAGCGGATTTGTGGGGGTCTCGATCAGGATCCCCGCGGTCTGGGCGGTGCAGGCGTCCTCGATGCGCTGGGGGTCGCGCGTGTCGACAAAGCTGAAGGTCAGGCCGAAGTGCCGCAGGATCTTGTCGAAGAGCCGGAACGTCCCGCCGTACACATTCTCGCCGCAGACGATGTGGTCGCCGGCCTTGAACAACTTCATCAACGAGTCGATGCAACCCATCCCACTGGAGAACGCGAAGCCGTGACGGCCCCCTTCGAGGGTGGCTACGTTGCGCTCGAGCGCCTCGCGGGTGGGGTTCTTGCCCCGCGCGTACTCGTAGCCCTTGTGCACGCCGAGGGCGTCCTGCACGTACGTGGACGTCTGGTAGATCGGCGGCATGATGGCGCCGGTCGTGGGGTCGGGACGCTGGCCAGCGTGGATGGCCTGCGTCGCGATCCGAGCGTGGAGATCCTCGTCGAACACCCGCGTCATACCGCCTCGTGGTCGGAGTGCAGTGGGAAAGTTAGCGCCCTGACCGGGGCCGAGGCACTCGTGGAGGTGGCCGCATGATCGCCCCGATCTCGGCATCCCGCGCCCCGATGGTGACCGCCCTCCCGCGTCCGCGACGGTCGGGTGACATCGCCACCTGCCTCGTGGTCGACGATGAGCCGCGCCTCCGGCAGGCGCTCGCGCGTGTCCTCGAGAAGGACGGCTACGTCACGCACCAGGCCGCGAGCGGTGCCGAAGCGCTCGCCGTGATGCAGGAGCAGTCGATCGCGCTCGTGTTGAGCGACCTGCGGATGCCTGGGATGGACGGGACGCAGCTGCTCCGCGAACTCCGCGCGCGCTACCCCGATGTCGCGGTCGTGATGATCTCCGCGGTCGACGACGTCGACACGGCGGTCCACTGCCTCGCCAACGGCGCGATGGACTATCTCTCGAAGCCCTGCCACCTCGAGGAGGTCCGGCAGCGGATCCGGCAGGCGCTCGAACGGCGGCGGTTGGTGCTCACCGAACGCGACTATCACGCGGAGCTGGAGTCGCGGGTGGCGGAGCAGGCGCGGCGGTTGGAGTCGCTCTTCTTCAACAGCATCCAGTCGCTCGCCGACTCATTGGAAGCCAAGGATCGCTACACGCGCGGTCACTCGACGCGGGTGAGCTACTACTCCGGGGTGATCGCCCGAGAGATGGGTCGTCCCGCGGACGACATCTGGCAGATCGAGCTCGGTGGCCACGTCCATGACCTCGGCAAGATCGGCGTGCGCGAAGCGGTGCTGAACAAGCCGGGTCGCCTCACCGATGACGAGTATGAGCACATCATGACGCATATGATGGTCGGGTGGCGCATCCTCGCGCCGTTACTCAGCGAGTCACCGATGGCGCTGAACATCGTCCGCTGGCATCACGAGCGGTACGACGGACGCGGTGGGCCGGATCGCTTGGCGGGCGAGCATATCCCGCTCGAAGCGCGCATCGCGGCCGTCGCGGACTCGTTCGACGCGATGACGAGCCGCCGTCCGTACCGTCCCGGACTCTGGATGCCGCTCGAGAAGGCGCTCGAAGAGCTGCGCGTGCACCGCACCAAACAGTTCGATCCCGATGCGGTCGATGCCTTCCTCAGTGTGATCGAACGCGGGGGCGTGGACTGGGAGCGGATGGGTGGCACCATGGACGACGGCCTCGGCGACGGCTGGCCGCACCGCAAGCCCGAGTAGCCCCGGCTACTCCGCGCGCACGTCGATCGTTGACGGCTGCTTGTACGCGGAGAGTCGCGTCTCGCACCACGCCTTCACCGCCTCGGCGGTGACCGTTCCCACGATCTCGAGCCCGACGTCGTTCTCACGCGACGGCTCTGGGATGGCATAGCAACGCACCTGCCACACGCCATCGAGCTCCGCGACCACGCGCTCGATCTCGGCGGGATAGACGTTGAAGCCGTTCCGCGTGAACATCGGCTTGTGCAGCCCGGTGAACGAAACCGTCCCGTCGGCGTGGGCGATGCCGAGGTCGCCGGAGTGGAACCAACCATCGCGCGTCTGCAGGCCACGGGCGCTGTCGCTGACGTAGCCTGGGCTGACCGTCTCCCCGCGGACGCAGATCTCGCCCTCGGTCTCCGGCGAGAGCGCCGTGCTCGTCACGGGATCACGCACGGTGACCTCGCAGCCGGGAAAGGGGACACCGAGCGTACCGCGCCGATTGGGGAGCGATACACGATTGAAGAGACACACCGGCGCGGTCTCGGTGAGGCCGTAGCCCTGGCGCAACTCCACGCCGGTCGCCTCGGCCCACCGATCCTGGAGCGCGACGGGGAGTACGGCACCACCGCAGATGCAGAGTCGGAGAGAGGGACTCTCCAAGCGCCCACCTTTGCGTTCGAGCGCGGCGAGCATTCCGGCGAAGACGGCCGGGACGCCGACGAAAGTCGTGACGCCGGCGCTCTCCATCGCCTCGATCGCCTTGAACGGATTGAAGCGGTCCATCGTGGTCACACGGGCACCAGCGACGAGTGGCGCGCTCAAGGTGACGGTCAGTCCGAACAGGTGCGAGAAGGGGATCACCGCGAGGACGTGATCGTCGGCGGTGTACGCCGCAGCTTCGACCGTCTGGCGCGCATTCGCCAGGAGATTGCGATGGGTGAGGATCGCGCCGAGGGCACGCCCTGCCATCGCCGAGGTGTAGACGATCGCGGCTTCTTCGTCGCGGCCGGGGACGTCGCGTTCCCCTTCGATCGCGAGTGGGAAGTGCGAGCCGAGGTCGATAACGCTCTCGATGCCCTCGTGGCTGTACACGGCGGTGGTCGGCGCGTCGTCGAGGAGCACGCACGGCAACGCGGGCGGAAGTCGCCCGGCGAGGGCGCGCACCGTGAATGCGGCACCGACGTTCGCGTCGGCGCACTGGGCCTCGATCTCGGCAGGTGCCGCGAGCGGATTGATGAGGACCGCGCTGCGGCCATCGCTCGCGGCGAGTGCGGTCAGGAAGGGCGAAGAAGTCGGGATGAGGATCGCGCTGCGCTTCCGCTGCAGCGCGCGCACGAGGGGGGCGGAGCGCTGCAGGAGCGTCAACCCCGCTGCCACGAGTTGCGGGGCGGGGCGGCCGTCGACGGTGCCGCCACCAGCGGCGAGGGCGAGCGGGAGGAGGGCGAGGGGGTCGGTCATCCGGAGTGGTCGCTTTGAGGTCGCGGCGCGGCGGCGTAGTTTCCCGGCAGAAGATAGCACGGGGAGACCGGTGATCGATCCGCGGTTGATGGTGGGAGTCTCAGGGATCCGGGGGCGGGTCGGCGACGGGCTGACCCCCGAGGTCGTGGCGCGCTTTGCCGCCGCCTTCGGCGCGTGGGCGTTGGCGCAGGGCGCCGCGCGCACGGTCGTGCTCGGGCGCGATAGCCGCGTGACCGGGCCGCTTTTCCATCAGGTCGCGCGGGCGGCGCTCGAAGCGGTCGGGGCCGACGTCATCGATATCGGGCTCACCACGACGCCGACGCTCCAACTCGCGGTGGAGCACCATCACGCCGCCGGCGGGATCGCACTCACGGCGAGCCACAATCCGATCGAGTGGAATGCGCTCAAGTTCATCGGCGCCGACGGTCTCTTCCTCAGCGACGCCGCGGGGCGCGCGATGCGCGCACTTGTCGAGCCGACTGACACCATCCCGTATGCGACGTGGGACCGGATCGGGACGATGCGAGCCGATCCACACGCGATCGAGCGGCACATCGATGCCGTGCTCGCGTTGCCGCTGCTGGATGTGCCGACGATCCGTGCGCGGCGCTTCACCGTCGCGTACGATGCGTGCCGCGGCGCCGGCGGCGCAGTGCTTCCGCGGCTCTTGGAGACCCTTGGCTGCACCGTGCATGCGATCGAACTCGAGCCCGACGGTCGCTTTCCGCGGCCGCCGGAACCGATCCCGGAGAATCTCGGTGCGCTGGCGGAGCTGACCAAGGCGACGGGCGCGGATATCGGCTTCGCGACCGACCCCGACGTCGATCGACTCGCCTGCGTGCTCGATGGCGGGGAGATCCCGGGCGAGGACTACACGCTCGCGCTCGCGGTGCGCGCGGTCCTGCGTCGCCGGCCGGGGCTCGTGGTGACGAACCTCTCGTCGAGTGTCGTCATCGACGACGCGGCGGCGGCCTTCGGTCAGCGGGTCGAGCGCGCCCCCGTGGGCGAGGTGAACGTGGCGATCGCGATGCGCGAGCGTGGCGCGGTCGTCGGCGGAGAAGGGAACGGAGGGGTGATCCTGCCTGACCTGCACCTCGGACGTGACGCGCCGCTGGCGGCAGCGCTCGTCCTCCAGTGTCTGGTCGATGAGGGGCGTGCCGCGAGTGCGGTCATCGCGACGGCGCCGCGCTATCACATCGTGAAGGACAAGCTGCCGCGTCCGCAGGCGCCGCTCGATTCGGTGTACGCGGCGCTCCGCTCCGCGTTCCCCGACGCGATCGCGGACACGCAGGACGGCCTTCGCCTCGGCTGGCCCGACCGGTGGATCCACGTGCGACCGTCGAACACCGAGCCGATCGTGCGCGTGATCGCGGAGGCGCCGGCGCGCGCGGATGCGATCGCGCTCATCGTGCGTGGACGGCGGGAACTCGACGCGATCGCTGGCTGACCTGTGACCTCTCTCTAACTCCCCCAGCTATGTGCGGCATCATCGGGTACATCGGTCCCAAGCCAGTCGTTCCGCTCCTGCTCGAGGGGCTCAAGCGCATGGAGTATCGCGGATATGACTCCGCGGGTGTCGCGGTCGTGGAAGGCGCGCAGATCACGACGCGGCGCGCGGTCGGGAAGATCGCGAAGCTGGAGTCGCTCCTCACGAAGGAGCCGGTCGCGGGCACTATGGGGATCGGCCACACCCGCTGGGCCACGCACGGGCCGCCGACGGAACGCAACGCACACCCGCATCGCTCCACGGACGGATCGGTTGTCGTCGTACACAACGGGATCATCGAGAACGCACCCGCACTGCGGGCCACGCTCAAGGAGCTCGGCTACACCTTCACGAGTGAGACGGATACGGAGGTCATCGCGCATCTGGTCGAGGAGATGTTCGACGGGTCGCTTGAGGAAGCGGTCGCGAACGCGCTCAAGAAACTTGAGGGCACGTACGGCATCGCCGTGATGTCCGAGAAGGACCCTGGGAAGATCGTCGCGGCGCGCAAAGGCAGTCCCCTCTTGGTTGGACTCGGTGACGGGGAGAACTTCCTCGCCTCGGACGCCTCCGCGATCCTCGCGCACACGCGTCAGGTGGTCTATCTCAACGACGGCGACCTCGTGGTCGTGGAGAAGGATCGGTACCACATCACCGACATCGATGCGACGCCGCTACCGCGCAAGGTCGATCGCATCGACTGGGACCTCGCCGAGATCGAGCGGGGTGGCTATCCGCACTTCATGCTCAAGGAGATCTTCGAGCAGCCGCAGACTGTCGAGAACACGATGCGCGGGCGGTTGATCGTCGAGGACGGGACCTCCAAGCTCGGTGGGTTGAACCTGACCCACGAGCAGCTCATGGCGATCGACAACATCGTCATCACCGCCTGCGGCACCTCGTGGCACTCGGCGTTGATCGGCGAGATGATGATCGAGGAGCTGTGCCGCATCCCCGTGGAAGTCGAGTACGCGTCGGAGTTCCGCTACCGGAACCCGATCATCAACGAGCGCACGCTCTGCATCGTCATCTCGCAGTCCGGCGAGACTGCTGACACGCTCGCCGCCATGCGCGAAGCCAAGCGCCGCGGCGCCCGCACGCTCGGCTTAGTGAACGTGGTCGGCTCGACGATCGCCCGCGAGGACGACGGCGGCATCTACCTGCACGCCGGTCCCGAGATCGGTGTGGCCTCGACCAAGGCGTTCACCAGTCAGGTGATCGCGCTGGCGCTCTTCACGCTCAAGCTCGCGCGTAAGCGCGGGCTCTCGGTCACGCGCGGCATGGCGATCGCGCAGGCGCTCGCGGCGCTCCCGGCGCAGATCCAACAGGTGCTCGATCAGGCACAGGCGATCGAGGACATCGCCGAAGAGTACAAGCGCGCGTCGAACTTCCTCTATCTGGGGCGCGGCTTCGAGTTCCCGGTCGCGCTGGAAGGCGCGCTCAAGCTCAAGGAGATCTCGTACATCCACGCCGAGGGGTACCCGGCGGCGGAGATGAAGCATGGGCCGATCGCGCTCATCGACGAACTCATGCCGGTGGTGTTCGTCGCGCCGCACGACGCCGTCTTCGAGAAAGTCGTTTCAAACCTCCAAGAGGTGCGGGCGCGGAAGGGGCGGATCATCGTGATCACATCACGGCCGGAGCCCGCGCTCGATGGGCTCGTGGACTACGAGATCCGGATCCCGGAGACGGAAGACATGTTGATGCCCGTGCTCGCGGCGATCCCGCTGCAGCTCCTCGCCTACTACATCGCCGTGAAGCGCGGGTCGAACGTGGACCAGCCGCGCAACCTCGCCAAGAGCGTCACGGTCGAGTAGTCAGTCGGCGTCTTCGCCGAAGCGCTGGCGCTTCAGCCGGGCGATGGCCGCGCGCGCGCCGGCGGCCTCCCGCGACTGCGGGTGATCGTGTATCAAGCGCCGCAACTCGACGAGCGCGCGTCCCTCGTCGTCGAGCACGCCGAGGTAGAGGTCGATCAGTCGCTGTTGCGCGTAGCGTGCCGCGTCCGGGAAGCGGCCCGCGCGGTCGCGCGCGGCCCGGAAGCGCTCGGCCGCGCCCTCGGGGTCCTGTAACTCGCGCGCGTGGAGGTCGGCCGCGCGTAGGAGCGCGTGTGGATCGTCGCGCTCACTTGCCACGCGATCCCAGCTCGCGGCGGCGTCGTGCATCCGCCCCTGTGCCTCAAGCGCCTGGATGTGGGAGTGCTGGTACGAGTACGTCCCCTCCGCTGACGGCATCACCACCTCGCCCGCGAGCCGCCCCGCACTCTGCGTGATCGCGCGCACGATGAACAGCGCGACGACGAAGGCGGCCACGACCATCGCGAGGATGGGGAGCACTCCGTGCGGCAGCGTGCCGCGCTGTTGCATCCCGAACGCGAGGAGCGCGCCGATGAAGGCGCCCGGCAGCGCCCCCAAGAGCATTCGGTTCCGCTGCACGCGGTCGCCGAGATGGGTCGGCGCGTGGTACTGCGGGGCGTCGGACACGGGTGCTTGGGAGGGAGAGGTGCGGAGGGTATCCTTGAAGGATGCGTGTCGTGCTGCAGCGCGTCTACCGGGCCGAGGTCCGCGTCGCCGATCGGGTGACGGGGCGCATCGGTCGTGGATTCCTGCTCCTCGTCGGCCTCACGCACACCGATGGCGAGGAGCAGGTGGTGTGGATGGCGGACAAGATCGCGAGTCTCCGCCTCTTCGGCGATGCCGACGGGAAGATGAACCTTGGCCTGGGCGACGTGGACGGCGGACTCCTCATCGTGAGTCAGTTCACGCTCTATGGCGATGCCGCGAAGGGGCGGCGCCCGAGCTTCATCGACGCCGCGAGGCCAGAGGTGGCGATCCCGCTGTATGAACGCTTTGTCACGCTTTGTCGCGAGCGCGTCCTGCGGGTCGAGACCGGGGAGTTCGGCGCGATGATGGATGTCGAATTGGTCAACGATGGACCTGTCACCCTCTGGCTCGAACGATGACCGCCCCTCGCGTCATTCTCGCCTCGCAGAGTCCACGGCGTGGCGAGCTGCTCACGCTCATCGGGATCGCGCACGAGGTGCGACCGGCCGACATCGACGAGACGGTGCGCGCGGGCGAGCAGCCCGTGCCCCACTGCGAGCGACTCGCGCGCGAGAAGGCGGCGGTGCTCGCGGCACAGGCGCCGGACGCCGTGGTGATCGCGGCGGACACGATCGTCGTGGTCGATGGCGAGATCCTCGGGAAGCCGAGCGATGCGGCGCACGCGGACGCGATGCTCGCGCGGTTGAGCGGGCGGACCCACGCGGTGTTCACCGCGATCGCGGTGGCCCATGGGGCGCAGACGGTGAGCGCCGTCGAGGAGGTGCAGGTCACCTTCCGTTTGCTCACCGCAGCCGACCGCGTCGCCTACATCGCGACGGGGGAGCCGATGGACAAGGCCGGCGCGTACGGCATCCAAGGATACGGCGCGACGATCGTCAGCCGGGTCGACGGCGACTACTTCAGCGTGATGGGGCTCGGCCTGCGACGGCTCGTGGCGCTGCTCGCCGAGGTCGGGGTGTCATACGCGTTCGCGGCGGGCGTGGCCTCCTCAGGCCCGGAGTAGGCGCCGGAGCTGCGTGGGGCGCACCGCGAGGTCGGCAAGCGTGACCCGATCGAGCACCGCGAGGAACGCCGCGAGCGCTTCATCGAGCACGCCCGCGAGGACGCACGCCGGCGCGATGGGACACTGGTTCGTCTCCGGGTCGAAGCACTCCACGAGGCGGAAGCTCTCCTCGGTGGCGCGGATGACCGTGCCGATCCGTATCGCTTCGGGTGGTCGCGCAAGCCGGATCCCGCCGCCACGCCCGCGCGTGGTCTCGATGAACCCGAGTGCCGCGAGACGCTGAACGACCTTCATCAGGTGACCCTCGGAGAGCGCCATGCTCGCCGCGATGCTCGCCGTCGTGGCGGAGGTCTGGGGCGCCAACGCCAGAAACGTCAGGCAGCGGAGCGCGTTGTCAGAGAATCGGGTGAGGTGCATCGAGTCAGCGAACCCCCTACATCGAATCAGGACGGGGCCGACGGGAAAGAGGCATGTAGGATACCACATTCACGTTGTCCTGGGCACCCGTCCGGGAGACGGCGTTTCACGCCGTCCTCACGATCCTTGAGGATGCTATCGATGCCGACGCGATTCTCTGTTCGAACTCTGTTGGTGCCGGCGGCGGTCTGCGTCGCGGTACTGAGCTTTGCCTGTGCGCGCCGCCCCGCCGGCGGTGCCCTCTCTGTCAGCGACGCGGCGAACGCGGTGTATGTGGCTCCGGGCTCGCACGACGAGTACTACGCCTTCATGTCCGGCGGATTCAACGGGCAGATCGGCGTCTACGGGCTGCCCTCTGGTCGTCGGCTGAAGACGATTCCGGTGTTCTCTCAGTACCCGGAGAACGGGTGGGGGTACTCCGAAGAGACGAAGCCGATGCTGAACACCTCGTACGGGATGATCCCGTGGGACGACACGCACCACCCCGCCCTCTCTCAGACGAATGGCGAGGATGACGGGCGCTGGCTGTTCATCAACGCGAACAACACGCCACGGATCGCACGCATCGACCTCACGCGGATGGAGACCGAGGAGATCCTCGAGATCCCGAACGCGGGTGGCAACCACGCGTCGCCGTTCGTGACCGAGAACTCCGAGTACGTGGTTTCCGCGACGAGGTTCAGCGTGCCAGTCCCGAACGCTGATGTCCCGATCTCGGATTTCAAGAAGCGGTTCAAGGGGCAGATCGCGTTCATCCGCGCGGATCGTCCGGGGCAGATGAAGGTCGCCTTCCAGATGGTGGTGCCGGGCTTCAACTATGACCTGGCGCGCGCGGGCAAGGGACCCTCGAACGGCTGGATGTTCCTCAGCTCCTACAACACCGAACAAGCGAACTCCCTGCTCGAGGTCAACGCGTCGCAAAACGACAAGGACTACGTGGCGGCGGTGAACTGGAAGACCCTCGAAACCTGCGTGGCGGCGGGGAAGGGACGTACCGTGCCGGCGGACTATCGGCACAACCATATGGACGAGTTCTCTCGCGCGGGTAAGAGTGAGGTGATCTCGAGCGTGCTGCAGATCGAGGCGGCGGCGTGCCCGGGCTCCATCTACTTCCTGCCCACGCCGAAGTCGCCGCACGGCGCGGACGTCGATCCGACCGGCGAGTATATCGTCGCAGGTGGAAAACTCGCGACGGTGATCCCGGTGCACTCCTTCACGAAGATGAAGGCCGCGATCGCCGCGCAGGCGTTCGAAGGGGCCATCGACGGGATCCCCGTGCTCAAGTACGACGCCACGCTCGCGGGTGAGGTGAAGAATCCCGGACTCGGGCCGCTACACACCGAGTTCGATGGCAAGGGGTATGCCTACACGTCGTTCTTCATCTCGTCAGAGGTGGTGAAGTGGAAGCTCGGCACGTGGGAGGTGGTTGATCGCGCCCCGACGTACTACTCGGTAGGGCACCTGATGATCCCTGGGGGCGGGACGACAAAGCCCGCGGCCAAGTACCTGGTGGCGATGAACAAGATCACGAAGGACCGCTACCTTCCCACAGGCCCGGAGCTGACGCAGAGCGCCCAGCTGTACGACATCAGTGGGGCCAAGATGAAGCTGCTCCTCGACTTCCCCACCGAGGGCGAGCCGCACTACGCGCAGGCGATCCCCGCGAGCAAGATCAAGGAGCGGCAGGTCAAGTTCTTCAAGCTCGCCGCGAGCACGGCACCTCGTGTGACGCGGACCGAGAAGGAGTCGGGAGTCAGCCGTGACGGACGTACCGTCCACGTGCGCATGACGGCCATCCGGTCGCACTTCTCGCCGGATAACATCGAAGGGGTGCAGGTCGGCGACACGGTGCTCTTCCATGTGACCAACCTCGAGCAAGACTGGGACATCCCGCACGGGTTCGCGGTGATGGGCGCCACGAACGGCGAGTTGCTGATCATGCCGGGAGAGACGCGCACGCTGCGATGGACGCCGACGAAGATCGGGGTGTATCCGATCTATTGCACCGATTTCTGCTCGGCGCTCCACCAGGAGATGCAGGGGTACGTCCGGGTGTCAGCGGCGGGGAGCGCGACCGCCCTGACGGCGGCCACCTCGAAGGGACCGGCCCGGACGGGCACGACCGGGAAGCAATAGGGATGCGACGGAGCTCCTCGCTCCTGCTCGTGGTCGCCGCGCTGCTCATCAGCGCGGCGGCTGCGCTCCCGCTCTGGCGCATCGATCTGATCGCGCCGCAGTACCCCGAGGGCTTGGGGATGCTCATCCGGATCAACACCATCGAGGGGGTGAAGGAGAACGACCTCGAGAGCATCAACGGCCTCAACCACTACATCGGGATGGCGCGCATCGAGCCTGGGGCAATCCCCGAGCTCCGCTGGATGCCGACGATCCTGGCCGGCCTCATCCTGAGCACGCTTGTCGTCGCGCTCTGGCGACGTCGGAGCGCCGTCATCGCTCATGCGATATTGTTCGCATCGGTCTGCGGGATCGGGCTCTACGACTTCTGGCTGTGGGGATACCGGTTCGGCCATCAGCTCGACGCGGAGCACGCGATCATCAAGATTCCCGGGATGTCCTACCAGCCACCCCTGATCGGTTCGAAACAACTGCTCAACTTCACCGCGACGAGCTGGCCGGCGTCGGGGGGATGGGCGCTGATCGCGGCCGCGGTCGTGATCGGCGTGGTGCTCTGGCGCGAGCGCACGAGCGTGTCGCCCACCGTCCACTTCGGTGGTGCGGCGCGTGCGCTCGGCCTCCTCGGTATCCTCAGCAGCCTCGCCTGCGCCGACGCGGCGCCGCGTGCGATCGAACTCGGCACGGACCGCTGCGAGCAGTGCGGGATGACGATCAGCGATGTCCGGTTCGGTGGGGCCGTCGTCAGCACGCGCGGTCGCACGCGGATGTTCGACTCCGTCGACTGTCTCGTCCGGTTCGTCAACAGCCTTCCGGCGGGTGACGGAAGCGTGCCGTACGTGATCGATCTGCAGCACCCAGGCACACTCATCCCGGCCCGCACCGCCGCGTACTTGCGCGGAAGCACCCTTCGATCCCCTATGGGCGAGTCGATCGTCGCGTTCATCGACGCGACACACGCGGAGGAGCAGCGCACGATGCTTGGCGGACGCGTGACGTCGTGGACGACGCTTGCGGCGGAGTTGCGATGAGGGGGCGTGGTGCCACGATCCTCCTCGCCACCTGTCCGGCCCTGCTCGCAGCGGCCGAACTCGTCGTCGGGCCGCGCGCGCCGTTCTGCACGATCACCGCCGCCGTCTCGGTCGCGCGCTCGGGGGACCGCGTCGTCATCGAATCCGGTGTCTATCGCGAACCGACGATCGTGGTGCGGGTCCGCGGGCTCTCGCTCATCGGTCGAGGCTGGCCGGTCCTCGATGGAGAGGGCGCTCGAGCGGTGCTGATCCTCGCGGCCGAGTCCATCACGGTGCGCGGCCTCGTCGTCCGCGGCACCGGTGTGTCGAACCTCGAGGACCGCGCCGGCATCCGCGCGCGCGACGCCCATCACTGCCGCATCGACGGGAACCGCCTCCGCGACAATCTGTTCGGCATCTACCTCGAGCGCTCCGCCGACTGCGTGGTGACGGGGAACGACATCGAAGCCCACGGCCTCCGGCAGACGTCGAGCGGGAACGGGATTCATCTCTGGTACTCTCCCGGCGCCCGCATCGCGCACAACCGCGTCCGCGGCCACCGGGATGGGATCTACTTCGAGTTCTCATCGCACGGCCGCACCACGGACAACGTCGCCGAGCAGAGCCAGCGCTACGGCCTCCACTTCATGTTCTCCGACTCCTGTCGGTACGAACGGAACACCTTCCGTTCGAACAACTCCGGCGTCGCGGTGATGTACTCGCGCGGCGTGGTGATCGCGGGGAACCAGTTCGTGCACTCGTGGGGGCCGGCGTCGTACGGCCTCTTGCTGAAGGACATCCTCGGCGCCGAGATCGCCGACAATCTTTTCGAGGGGAGCAGCACCGGTTTGCACGTCGAGGGCTCGGCGCGACTCGATGTGCGCGGCAACCGCTTCGAGCGGAACGGCTGGGCGATCCGCGTACTCGCGGATGCAGACGAGAGTCGATTCCACGGCAATGTCTTCCGGGCGAATGCGTTCGACGTCGCCACGAACTCCCGACGCGCGAACGCGACCTTCGACCACAACTGGTGGGATGCCTATCGCGGCTACGATCTGGATCGCGATGGCATCGGAGACATCCCGTTCCGTCCCGTGCGCCTCTTCGCGTTGGTTGTGGAGCGCCACCCCGCGGCCCTTGTCCTGCTCCGTA
>JAIETI010000025.1 GCA_019745365.1 Gemmatimonadaceae bacterium
GCTTCAATATTCTCATCCGCGGCACGGGGGAGAGTCAGGACGGGAAGCACCTGTTCTTCACGCGGGAGCAATACCTGAGTTACTGGGCCGATCTGATGCAGCGTCACGGCATCAACACGGGCGACGGGCGCGTGAATGTCGACGCGTTCCGGTTTCACGATCGCGCGGGCACGCTGCATCGGACCGACCGGGGCGCGAATCTGCTGAACCACGGCACCGTGAGGAAGATCGATCGAACCCATCGCTTCTATTGTGAGCGAGTGGATCGATGGGCCCACTTCATGTGGGACGGTACGATCCGCCTATGCTGTATGGACTATCACGGAGAGGTATCGCTGCCGAACATCAACGACGTGTCACTTGTGGAGTACTACCGCGGCGCGGAATACGATGCGCTGCAGCGGCGCGTCACGGGCCGCACCCCGCCGCCGGAAGGCTTCATCTGCACGCGCTGCACCTCTCCTGGCGGGTAGGCACCGTCCACCGCGCTGACGCGTTAACTTTCCACGCGTTCGTGTTCTGCTCTTTCTGACTCGCACCTCGACTCCTCGAACTCCCCAATGGTCAACAAGATCACCGTCGTGGGCGCCGGCAACGTCGGCGCGACCACCGCTCAGCGCATCGCCGAGAAGGAACTCGCTCGTACCGTCGTCATGGTGGACATCGCCGACGGCATCCCGCAGGGGAAGGGACTCGATCAGTGGGAGTCCGCGCCGATCGAGGGCTTCGATAGCCGCGTCATCGGCACCAATGGCTACGAAGAGACGGCTGGCTCCGATATCGTCGTCATCACCGCCGGCATCGCCCGCAAGCCGGGGATGAGCCGTGACGACCTCCTCAACACCAACGCCGGCATCGTGAAGTCGGTCGCGGAAGAGGTCGCCAAGTCGTCGCCCAACGCGATCATCGTCGTCGTCTCGAACCCACTCGACGTGATGTGCTACGTCGCGATGAAGGCCTCGGGATTCCCGCGCGAGCGCGTCATCGGCATGGCCGGGGTCCTCGACACGGCCCGCTATCGCTCGTTCATCGCCGAAGCGCTCGACGTCTCGGTGCGCGACATCCAGGCGATGGTGCTCGGCGGCCACGGCGATACGATGGTCCCGCTCATCAGCTATACCTCGGTCAGCGGCATCCCGATCCTGCAGCTCATGTCCAAGGCGCAGCTCGATCCGATCGTCGATCGCGCGCGCAACGGCGGCGCGGAGATCGTGAAGTACCTCAAGACCGGCTCGGCGTACTACGCGCCCTCGTCCGGGGCGGTGCAGATGGTCGAAGCGATCGTCAACGACCAGAAGCGCATCCTCCCCTGTTCGGCGTGGCTCCAGGGCGAGTACGGCATGAAGGACGTCTACCTCGGCGTCCCTGTGAAGCTCGGCCGCAGGGGGATGGAAGGGATCATTGAGATCGAGCTCACACCGGATGAGCGTGCGGCCCTCGAAAAGTCGGCGCAAGCCGTGATCGAGCCGATGGGTGTGGTGAAGGTGTGAGCAGGACGTAAAGGCACGACAGGAACAACAGGCACTACGGGATCTACAGGAGGGCCGAGTCCCTCCTGTACTTCCTGTCCCTCCTTTCCCTCCTCCTCTCCATGCTCTCTTTCTGGCAGAGCTCAGTCGGCAAAAAGGCCGCGATGGGTCTCACCGGACTCATCGTGGTCGGCTTCGTCCTCGTGCACATGGCGGGCAACCTCCAGTTCTTCGTGGGGCCCTCCAAGTTCAACGAGTACTCGCATCTGCTGCGGCACACGCTGATCGAGTTGACGTGGATCGTGCGGCTCGTGCTCTTGGCCGCCATCGCCGTGCACATCACGGCGGCGTGGCAGCTCACGCAGCGCGCCAAGGCGGCGCGGCCGGTGGGGTATGAGCGGCGCGACGCACAGGTGAGCACGTACGCCTCGCGCGCGATGCGCTGGGGCGGCGTCTACCTCCTCGTCTTCATCGTGTATCACATCCTGCACTTCACCACCGGGACGCTGCACCCCGCGTATGACGAAGCGCAGGCGTATGGGAACGTCGTCATCGGCTTCTCGTCGCTCTGGGTGTCGCTCTTCTACCTGGGCGCGATGGCGCTGCTCTCCCTGCATCTCTACCACGGCACCTGGGCCTGTCTCCGCTCGTTGGGACTCGCCAAGCCTTCCTCGAACCCGCTCGAGCGCCGCATCGCCCTGATCGTGGCGATCGTCGTGCCGGCCGGGTTCAGTCTCCTACCGCTCAGCGTGCTGCTGGGCATTGTGCGCTGAGGCCGCGATGACACTCGACGCCAAGATCCCCTCCGGGCCGGTCGCGGAGAAATGGGAGAAGCACAAGTTCGAGATGAAGCTCGTGAACCCCGCCAACAAGCGGAAATACCACGTCATCGTGGTGGGCTCAGGGCTCGCCGGCGCCTCGGCCGCGGCGACGATGAGCGAGCTGGGGTATCAGGTCTCCTGCTTCTGCTATCAGGACTCGCCGCGCCGTGCGCACTCGATCGCCGCGCAGGGCGGGATCAACGCCGCGAAAAACTACCGCAACGACGGTGATTCGGTTTGGCGCCTGTTCTACGACACGGTGAAGGGCGGGGATTTCCGCGCGCGCGAAGCGAACGTGTATCGCTTGGCGCAGGTGTCGGTGGACATCATCGATCAGTGCGTCGCGCAGGGCGTCCCCTTCGCGCGCGAGTACGGCGGCCTGCTCGCCAACCGCTCGTTCGGCGGTGCTCAGGTGTCACGCACCTTCTACGCACGCGGACAGACTGGACAGCAACTCCTCATCGGCGCCTATCAGGCGCTCGAGAAGGAGATCGCGGCTGGCGGCGTGAAGATGTACTCGCGTCATGAGATGGTCGAACTCGTCCTCGTCAACGGCGTGGCGCGCGGTGTCATCGTGCGTGACATGGTCACTGGCGAGATCCAGTCGCACGCCGCCGACGCGGTGGTGCTCGCGACGGGCGGCTACGGCAACGTCTTCTACCTCTCGACCAACGCGAAGGGGTGCAACGTCACCGCGACCTATCGCGCCCACAAGAAGGGCGCGTTCTTCGCGAACCCCTGCTACACGCAGATCCACCCGACCTGCATCCCGGTTAAGGGGGACTATCAGTCCAAGCTCACGCTGATGAGCGAGTCGCTCCGTAACGACGGACGCGTCTGGGTCCCCAAGCGCAAGGAAGACTGCGCCAAGGCACCGGGCGACATCCCCGAGCAGGACCGCGACTACTATCTCGAGCGGAAGTACCCGAGCTTCGGCAACCTCTCGCCCCGCGACATCGCGTCGCGCGCGGCCAAGGAGGCATGCGATGATGGGCGCGGCGTCGGCCCCGGCGGACTCGGCGTCTACCTCGACTTCGCCGACGCCATCAAGCGGCTCGGCGCCAAGGCGATCGAGGAGCGCTACGGTAATCTGTTCGAGATGTACGAGCGCATCACGGATGAGAATCCGTACAAGGTGCCGATGCGCATCTATCCCGCCGTGCACTACACCATGGGCGGGCTCTGGGTGGACTACAACCTGCAGAGCACCATCCCGGGGCTGCACGTCATCGGCGAGGCGAACTTCTCCGATCACGGCGCGAACCGCCTTGGCGCGAGCGCGCTCATGCAGGGGCTCGCCGACGGCTACTTCATCCTCCCGTACACCATCGGCAACTACCTCGCGCAGGCCAAGCTCGAGAAGGTCACGACCGAGCACGCCGAGTTCGTGGCGGCGCGCGAGGCGGTGGCGCAGCGCACGACGCGGCTCTTGAACATCAAGGGAACTCGCACGGTGGACTCGTTCCATCGTGAGCTGGGGAAGATCATGTGGGACAAGTGCGGCATGGCGCGCGACCGCGCCGGGCTCGAGTGGGCGATCAAGCGCATCCCCGAGCTGCGCGCCGAGTTCTGGGAGAACGTGAATGTGCCCGGCAGCGCGAGTGAGCTGAATCAGTCGCTTGAGAAGGCGGGGCGCGTCGCGGACTTCTTGGAGTTCGGCGAGTTGATGTGCCGCGACGCGCTGCACCGCGAGGAGAGTTGCGGTGGGCACTTCCGCACCGAGTATCAGGAGGAAGGCGAGGCGAAGCGCAACGACGACGCCTTCGCGTACGTCGCCGCGTGGGAGTTCGCTGGGGAAGGGAAGGCCCCCACGCTGCACAAGGAAGCGTTGGAGTTCGAGAACGTCCATCTCGCCACCCGATCCTACAAGTGAGCGCGCCGATCAATGGCTGATCACACGATGAATCTCACGCTCCGCGTCTGGCGTCAGGCGGGGCCGGCGGCGGCAGGGGCGATGCGCGAGTATCGCGCCGAAGGGATCTCGCCGGACATGAGCTTCCTGGAGATGCTCGACGTGGTGAACGAGGGGTTGATCGCGAAGGGCGACGAGCCGATCGCGTTCGACCACGATTGCCGCGAGGGGATCTGCGGGATGTGCGGGATGATGATCAACGGCGCGGCGCACGGGCCGCAGCGGTTGACCACTGCCTGCCAGCTCCACATGCGGTCGTTCTCGGATGGCGAGACGATCACGATCGAGCCGTGGCGGGCGACGGCGTTCCCGGTGTTGAAGGATCTCGTCGTGGACCGGAGCGCATTCGACCGGATCATCCAGGCGGGCGGCTTCATCTCGGCGCCGACCGGGTCGGCCGTTGATGGGAATGCGATCCCGATCCCCAAGCTCGACGCCGACGACGCGATGGATGCGGCGGCGTGCATCGGATGCGGCGCCTGTGTCGCGGCCTGCCCGAATGCGAGCGCGTCGCTCTTCACCGCGGCCAAGATCTCGCACTTAGGCTCGCTCCCACAGGGGCAGCCGGAGCGTTCGCGTCGGGCACTCGCGATGGTGGCGCAAATGGATCTCGAGTCGTTCGGCGGCTGCTCGCTCTTCGGCGAGTGCATGGAGGCCTGCCCGAAGGGGATCTCGATCGACACGATCAACACCATGCACCGCGACTTCTTGTTCGCGAGCGCAACCAAGCGCGATGTGAAGGAGTGGTCGGGCGGGGCGTGAGCCGCGTGTGAGGTCCTGGAATTGAGAGCGGGAGGCGCTGATGGGCGCCTCCCGCTTCTTATTCTCGGGTGGGTGCGGTCAGATCTTCGGCAACGTCACCCCGACCTGCCCCTGATACTTCCCCTTCTTGTCTTTGTAACTCACCTCGGGCGGCTCATTCCCCTCGAAGAAGAGCACCTGCGCGATCCCCTCATTGGCGTAGATCTTCGCCGGGAGCGGCGTGGTGTTCGAGATCTCGAGCGTCACGTAGCCTTCCCACTCGGGTTCGAAGGGCGTGACGTTGGTGATGATCCCGCAGCGCGCGTAGGTGGACTTGCCGACGGTGATCGTCATGACGTTCCGCGGGATGCGGAAGTACTCCACGCTCCGCGCGAGCGCGAAGGAGTTGGGTGGCACGATGCAGACGTCCCCCTCGAACTCGACAAAGCTCTTCGGGTCGAACTGCTTCGGGTCGATGATCGAGCTGAGCACGTTGGTGAAGATCCGGAACTCGCGTGCGACGCGCATGTCGTAGCCGTACGCGCTCACGCCGTACGAGACGACACCGGAGCGCACTTGCGAGCTCTCAAAGGGCTCGATCATCCCGTGGTCACGCGCCATACGCGTGATCCACCGATCGGACATGACGGACACGAGGGGGGAGGGCGAAAGGGGAAGGGAACGCGCGCGAAACGACAGGGAGAAGCTAGACGATGGGTGACGGCACGCAACCTCCGCTCTGGCACGGTGTTGCCCGCCCTGAGTCCCGTTGACACTCCTTCGGACGGGCGGCTACGTTTCCCGAGCTTGTCCGCGCTCGTGAAATATTTCACGAACTCCCATCGGCGATGGAACGCACCTACCTCCCCGTACTCCTCCTGGTCGGTTTCGTCATCGCCAACGCGGTGCTGATCCTCGGCTTGTCGCACTTCTTGACCCGCGCGCGTCCTTCGCCGGTCAAGCAACAGCCGTATGAATCCGGCATCCCACCCCTTGGCGACGCGCGCGAGCGCTTCTCCGTCAAGTTTTATATGGTGGCGATGCTCTTCATCGTCTTCGACATCGAAACGGTGTTCATGCTGCCGTGGGGCGTGTACTTCCGCCAACTGAGCTGCACCGTGCCACTCGTCAACAACGTGTGCGCCGCCTCGAACATCTCGTTCTTCGGCTTGGGGGAGATGATCGTCTTCATGCTCATCCTCCTCGTCGGCTACGTCTACGTGTGGAAGAAGGGAGCGCTCCAGTGGGATTGACCACGCGACCGGATACGACCGCGATCACGCTCGATGCCGGCGGCACCGGCAACGAAGGGTGGATCACCACCCGCCTCGACTTCCTCGTCAACTGGGGACGGGCCAACTCCCTCTGGCCGATGCCCTTCGGCACCGCCTGCTGCGCGATCGAGTTCATGGCCAGCGCCGCGTCGAAGTTCGACCTCGCGCGCTTCGGCATGGAACGGATGAGCTTCTCGCCGCGCCAGAGTGACGTCCTCATCTGCGCGGGCCGCGTCCCGTTCAAGCTCGCACCGGTCATCCGCCGCATCTGGCAGCAGATGCCGCAGCCCAAGTGGGCGATCTCCATGGGCGCCTGTGCCTCCTCGGGCGGGATGTTCGACTCCTACGCCGTGGTGCAGGGGATCGACACGATCATCCCCGTCGATGTGTACGTGCCCGGCTGCCCGCCGCGCCCCGAAGGGCTCATCTACGGCATCATGATGCTGCAGAAGAAGATCATGAAGGAGCGGATGTCGAACACGTCGCTCCGTGACGAGATGGCGCCGGACCCCACCTCGCAGCTCTACATCCCGGCCACGCGCATCGACGAGCTCTCGGAGCCGTTCGGGAACTCGGTCCACCAGACGCGGTCGGCCCCGTGAGCGCCTTCCATACGGTATACCCGGCCACCGCGCCGGGCGATGCAACGCCTGCCACGCAGCGCAACGTGCCCAATCGCGGAGGCACGGCGAATCCCTCGGCCGCTGCGCTCGCCGCGCAGTTCCCGAATGCGGTGCGTGGACACGAGGTCGTGAACGGCGAGACGACGGTGTTCATCGATGCCGCCGCCGTCGCCGACATGGTGCGCTGGCTGCACGACGCGCCCGACCATCGCTACGAGTACCTCTCGGACGTAACCGCCGTCGAGTATCGCGACTTCGAGCGCGAGATCGAAGTGGTCTGGCATCTGCGCTCCATCCGTCTCCGCCGCTTTCTCCGGCTCAAGGCGCGCCTCGCGAAGGGCGCTCCGCTCAGCGTGCCCAGCGTGTGGAGCGTGTACAAGGGCGCGGATTGGTTGGAGCGCGAGTGCTATGACATGTTCGGGATCACCTTCGAGGGACACCCGGACCTGCGTCGCATCCTGATGTGGGAGGGTTACAAGGAAGGATTCCCCCTCCGGAAGGACTTCCCGATGCGCGGTCGGTTCTCGCGCTCGGAGCAGCTCAAGAACGCGCTCGCGGCCAACCCCGAAGCGCGCTATTCGATGGAAGAGCTCACGGTGGCGGATGCATTCGCCGAGCTCCCCGAGGACATGAAGCGTCGCCTAGCGGGCGGCGAGAAGACGGGGGAGTAGCCGATGGCCACCACCCGCACGATCGAAGTCGAACTCTCCACCACCGGGATGGGCGCGGACGGTAAGCCGCGTCGCGTACCACTCGTGACGCAGGGCGGGGAGGGGCTCGCGCTCAACGCGCCGCCCGCCGCCGAGCCGGATTTCGATCTCGAAGGCGAGCACATGCTCATCAACATCGGCCCGCAGCACCCCGCGACGCACGGCGTGCTCCGGCTGGTGCTCGAGCTCGATGGCGAGACCGTCGTCCGCTGCATCCCGCACGTCGGCTACCTGCACTGCGGCTTCGAGAAGATCGGCGAGTACCGCCAGTACAATCAGATCATCCCGTGGACCGATCGCGAGGACTACCTCAACTCGATCGGGAACAACGTCGCCTTCGTGCTCGGCGCGGAGCGGCTCTTCGGGATCGACATCACCGAGCGCTGCACCGTGCTCCGCGTGATCGCGAGCGAGCTCTCGCGCATCATCTCGCACCTCGTCTGGCTCGGCACGACCTGCATCGACATCGGCGCGTTCACGCCCTTCCTCTGGGCGTTCCAGGAGCGCGAGAACGTCTATAACCTGCTCGAAGGGTGGGTCGGGGCGCGGCTCACGACGAGCGGCACGCGCGTGGGCGGGATGGCCGCCGACATCCCCGACGGCTGGATCGACGGGCTCAAGGGGTTCCTCCGCACCTTCCCGAAGACGATCGACGAGTGCGATCGCATGGTCACGCGCAACGGGATCTGGGTCGGTCGCACCGTCGGGCTCGGGGTGATGTCGCCCGAGGAAGCGATCAACTACGGGCTCTCGGGGCCGATGCTCCGCGCGTCTGGCGTCGCCTACGACGTGCGCAAGGACTTCCCGTACCTCGACTACGAGACCTACGACTTCGACGTCCCCGTCGGCTCGCAGGGCGACGTGTACGACCGCTTCCTCGTGCGGATGGAAGAGCTGCGGCAGTCGGTGCGGATCCTCGAGCAGGCGGTCAAGCGCCTCCCCGACGGGCCGGTCAACATCGACGACCCCCGCATCATCCTCCCGCCCAAGGCCAAGGCCACGAGCGAGATGGAATCGATGATCCATCACTTCAAGAACGTGATGGAAGGGCCGCGGCCGCCGATCGGGGAGAGCTACGTCCCGGTCGAGAGCCCGAAGGGAGAGAAGGGATACTACTTCGTCTCCGACGGGACCTCGAAGCCGGTGCGTTGGCGCATCCGTCCGCCTTCGTACGTGAACCTCTCGGCGATCCCGAAGATGGTGGAAGGCCACCTCCTCTCGGACGTCATCGCCATCAACGCCAGCATCGACATCGTGATGGGGGAGATCGACCGATGAGTCACGGCCCCTCGGCCTCGGGCGGCGCGCTCGTCGCGGCCGCGCCCCATGGGCACGACCACGCCCCCTACACGCCCGTCTTCACCGCGGGCTCGGCGCGACGCGCGGAGCTCGACGCGTTGATCACGCGCTACCCCACCAAGATGGCGGCGCTCCTCCCCGCGCTCTGGATGGTGCAGGAGGAACGTGGGTGGATCGCGCCGGAAGCGATGAGCGAGGTCGCGAGCGTTCTCGACCTCACCGCCGCGTACGTGAAGGGGGTCGTGACCTTCTACACGATGTATCACCAGCACCCCGTCGGTCGGCATTTCATCCAGGTCTGCACCACGTCGCCCTGCCTCTGCGCCGGCGCCGACAAGGTCGTGGATTCGTTCCTGGAGCACACGGGATGCAAGGAGCTCGGCGTCACCTCGCCCGACGGCAAGTTCACCGTGATCGAGGTCGAGTGCCTCGGAGCGTGCGGCTTCGCGACGCCGGTACAGATCAACGCCGACTACGTCGAGAACGTGACCCCCGAGAAGGTCCCCGCCATCCTCGCGGGGCTCAAGTGATGCGCACTCTTCCCTCGACGACGCAGGGTCGCTGAGTATGGGTTATCCGCACAAGTCACATCCGCGCGAGACGCCGGTGCTCTCCAAGCACTTCGGCGATCCGAAGGCGCGTGAGCTGGAGACGTGGAAGAGCTTCGGGGGCTATCGCGCGCTGCAGCAGGCGCTCGCGATGGAGCCGACGGCGATCCAGGACGTGGTGAAGGCCTCCGGGCTCCGCGGCCGCGGCGGCGCGGGCTTCCCGACCGGGCTCAAGTGGTCGTTCATGAAGCTCGGCGATGGCAAGCCGCACTACCTGTGCTGCAACGCCGACGAGTCCGAGCCTGGCACGTTCAAGGACCGCGAGATCATGCGCTGGACGCCGCACGCCCTCATCGAGGGATGCGCGATCGGGGCGCACGCGATCGGCGCCGAGACCTGCTTCATCTACATCCGCGGCGAGTTCAGTGAGCCGATCGCGGTGATGGAGCGCGCGCTCGCCGAAGCGCGCGCGGCCGGGATCATCGGGAAGAACGCGATGGGGTCGGGGAAGACGGTCGACGTCTGGGTGCATAAGGGCGCCGGCGCGTACATCTGCGGCGAAGAGACCGCCCTGATGAACTCGATCGAAGGGAAGCGCGGCAATCCGCGCATCAAGCCGCCGTTCCCGGCGGTCGCCGGGCTCTTCGGGATGCCGACGACGATCAATAACGTCGAGACGTTGGCCGCCGTGCCGCACATCCTGAACAACGGGGCGGAGTGGTACAAGGCGATGTGCACCGCCAGCCCGAAGAGCACGGGGTCGAAGCTCTTCTCCGTGTGCGGCAATGTCGCGCGGCCGGGGAACTACGAGGTCGTGATGGGCTTCCCCTTCAAGGAATTCCTCTACGATCTCTGCGGCGGACCGCCGCCGGGCCGGAAGTTCAAGGCGATCATCCCCGGCGGCTCGTCGGTGCCGGTGATCACGATCGAGGAAGCCGAGCAGGTGAAGATGGATTACGAGGGTTTCCTCGAGTACGGCACGATGCTCGGCTCGGGTGGCGTGATCATCTTCGACGACGCGCAGTCGATGCCGCGGCAGCTCGCGCGCCTCGCCCGCTTCTACGCGCACGAGAGCTGTGCCCAGTGCACGCAGTGCCGTGAGGGGACCGCGTGGATGACGAAGATCCTCGAGCGGATCGTGGCCGGGCAGGGGACCTTCGAGGATCTCGACACGATCTTCGAGCTCGCCGAGAACATGACCGGGAAGACGATCTGCGTGCTCAGCGATTCCTGCGCCGCGCCGGTGACGAGCGGGATCCAGCGCTTCCGGCACGAGTTCGAGGCGCTCATCAGCGGCAAGCGCTCGAGCAGCGTCGCCGTGGCGGGGGCACTCTGATGACCGCGCCGATGGTGAACCTCACGATCGAAGGGCGCGCGGTCGCGGTCCCCGCGGGGACGACGATCCTCGAGGCGGCCAAGGTCGCCGGCGTCCTCGTCCCGCACTATTGCTACCACCCGGGGCTCCCGGTGGCCGGCGTCTGCCGGATGTGCCTCGTGGAAGTCGAGAAGATGCCGAAGCTCGCGCCCTCGTGCGCGACGACGGTGGGCGAGGGGCAGGTGGTGCACGTGTACAGCGAGAAGGCACTCGAGGCCCGGAAGGGGGTGCTCGAGCTCCTGCTCATCAACCACCCGCTCGACTGCCCGATCTGCGATCAGTCCGGCGAGTGCGAGCTGCAGGACTACACTTTCGCGGAAGGGCGCGCGGACTCGCGCTATCGCGAACCGAAGCGCTTCAATCCGGTGGAGGACTTCGGCGGCGACGTGATGTACGTCCCGAACCGCTGCATCCTCTGTACGCGCTGTGTGCGCTTCATGGACGACCTCGCGCACGACGAGGCGCTCTGCGTGCAGGAACGCGGCGATCGGGCCTCGATCGGGAAAGCGACGGAGAAGGACCTGACGCATCCGTGGGCGGCGAACGTCGTCGACCTCTGCCCGGTGGGCGCGCTCCTCTCGAAGGACTTCCTCAACAAGGCGCGCGCCTGGGAGCTCGACCGCACCGCGTCGGTCTGCCCGAACTGCGCGCAGGGATGCAACACCATCGTCGAGACGCGCGACAACGTCGTCATGCGCTTCAAACCGCGGACGAACACGGAGGTTAACCAGTACTTCCTCTGTGACGAAGGGCGGCTCGACTATCGGTGGCTGAACCGCGCCGACCGCGCAACGCAGCCGATGATCGACGGCGTGCTCGCGGATTGGGAGGAGGCGATCCATGCCGCTGCCCGGTTGGCGAAGGGCGCGACGGTGCGCCTCGTCGCGAACGCCTCGCTCTCCAATGAGGCGCTCTATCTGCTCAAGCGCGCCTTCGGCCCCGGCGTCATCACCGTCCGGACCGGTGCCGAGGCGCCCCTCCCCGGCGCGAGCGATCTCGCACTGCGCGCCGACCGCGCAGCGAATGCGACCGGCGCGGAGTGGATGGGGTATCGCCGCGTGAGCGCGCCGCTCGAGGGGCTCGGTGCGGGCGATGTGCTCGTGATCGCGGACCATGATCTCACCGGCGTCAGCGCCGAGGCGGTCTCGCGCGCGAAGGCGGTGATCGTGATCGGGACGCAGGTGCCCGCGGCGGTCACCGCACCGAACGTGGTGCTCCCGATCGCGAACATGGCCGAGGAAGAAGGGACCTTCACCAACCTGCGTGGGCGCGTACAGCGATTCCTGCAGGCGAAGGCAGCCCCCGGGATGGCGCGCCCGAGCTGGTTCGTGCTCGCCGATCTCGCCACCCAGCTCGGGCAACCGGCCGTGCACTTCACCGCGGGCGCGGTCTTCGACGCGCTCGCGAAGGCCGAGGGCGCTTTCGCCGGTCTCTCGTACGATACCGTGGCGTTGAAGGGGAAGCTCGCCGCCGGTGCCACGGCAGGAGCGCGCGCGTGATCCTCCCGACGCCGATGCTGCTGCAGGTCGCGGACCCGACGGTCGCCGCCTCGACCGGGGTGTTCCTCATCGCGACCGTGGTGAAGATGCTCGCCATCTTCACGCTCTACATGGTGGGCGTGGCGTACACCACGCTCGCTGAACGGAAGATCTCTGCGTGGATCCAGGACCGGCACGGTCCGAACCGCGTCGGGCCGTGGGGGCTGTTGCAGGTGGCCGCCGACGGCGTGAAGAACATCATGAAGGAAGAGACGTTCCCGGGCGATGTGTACAAGCCGCTCTTCCTGATCGCCCCCGCGCTCGCCTTCGTGCCGGCGATGATAACGTGGGCGGTGATCCCCTTCGCCGCGCCCTGGGGCTCGCCGTGGGGGCGCATCGACATGGTCGTCGCCGACCTCCCGATCGGCTTCCTCTTCACGCTCGCGATCTCCTCGCTCGGCGTGTACGGGATCACCCTCGCGGGGTGGAGCTCGAACAACAAGTACGCGCTCCTCGGCGGCCTCCGCGCCTCGGCGCAGATGATCAGCTACGAGATCGCGATGGGGATGAGCACGGTCGCGGTGCTCCTGCTCAGCGGCAACGTGCACATGTCGCAGATCATCGACCAGCAGGTGGCCACCAACTGGAACGTGATCCTGCTCTCGGTGGCGTTCCTCCTCTTCCTCGTGTCGTCGTTCGCCGAGACGAACCGTGTCCCCTTCGACCTCCCGGAAGCGGAGTCGGAGCTGATCGCGGGGTACCACAGTGAGTACTCGGCGATGAAGTTCTCGATGTTCCCGATCGCGGAGTACGCGAACATCATCACCGCCAGTGGGCTGATGATCACGCTCTTCTTCGGCGGCTGGGACATCCCTTTCACGTCGTGGGACAATGTCGGCCCGCACACCGGGCTCAAGAGCGCGATCACCTTCGCCTTCTTCCTGCTGAAGGTGGTGGCGTTCGTCTTCTTCTTCATCTGGATCCGCTGGACGCTGCCGCGCTTCCGGTACGATCAGCTCATGGCGCTCGGGTGGAAGATCATGCTCCCGATCGCGTTGCTCTACATCGTCGTGATCGCGTCGGCGATCCTCGCGCTCGATGCCACGGGGCTCTCGCGCGGGACCGTCGCATATCAAGGCGCGCTGTTCGCGGTGAACCTCGTGCTGTTGGTGCTGATCGTCTTCGTGCTCGATCGTGGGCGCTTGATCAGTCCGGCGTATTCGCGCCTCGAGCGGGAGCGCGTCGCGCGCCTCCGTCTGATGGCGCAGCAATCCGACCTCGCGACCTCGCGGGAGAGTTGAGATGGCGATCAATGTGAAGGTGCTCGACCGCCCGATCGCGGACACGAGCTATCTGCGGGCCACGGTGAAGGGGATGGCCCTCACGCTCAAGCACCTCGTCGACCCGCACAAGGTGACCGTGCAGTACCCCGAGGAGAAGTGGACGCTCTCGCCGCGCTGGCGTGGGACGCATCGCATGCTGACCACGGAGGACGGCACGGCGAAGTGCGTCGCCTGCGGCCTCTGCCCGACGGTGTGCCCGGCGAACTGCATCAAGCTCGTCCCGGGCGAGGACGAGGAGGGGAACCGCTATCCCCTCGTCTTCGAGATCGACGAGTTCCGCTGCATCTTCTGCGGCTACTGCCAGGAAGTCTGCCCCGAGGAGGCGATCCACGTGGGGCGGCACTACGAGAATGCCGAGTATAGCCGCGACGGCTTCGTGTACGACCTGGAGCGCCTCACCGCGCAGACGCACCCGGTGTGCGAGATGTGGGATCCCGCCGATCCCAAGGGTGAGTGATGCAACCGAACGCGTTCGAACCGCTCTTCTACCAGTTCCACTTCTATCTCTTCTCGCTGATCGCGATCGCGTCGGCGGTGCTCTTCGTCACCCGCAAGAGCCCCGTCGCGGCGGCGATGTGGTTGGTGAACGTGATGTTCTGTCTCGCGGCGCTGTACGTGCTGCTGGACGCCCAGTTCGTGGCGGCGATGCAGGTGTTGGTGTACGCCGGCGCGATCATGGTGGTCTTCCTCTTCGTCGTCATGCTCCTGAACCTCGGGCATCCGAGCGAGCTGGGGGCGGACATCCGGCAGGGATGGGGGCGGCTCCTCGCGGGCTTCCTCGCGCTGGTGATGGTCGCTGAACTCTTCGTGCTCTGGCGCGCGCCGATCCGGTGGCAGTTGACGCTCCCCGCCGCCGAGACGGCGAGCCAGCCGAACGCGACGGGTGGCGTGATCGGCGCCATCGCCGGTCCGATGTTCAAGGAGTACCTGCTCGCCTTCGAACTCACCTCAGTGCTCCTCCTCGCGGCGATCATCGGCGCGGTGGTGTTGGGGCGGAAGTCGGGAGGCGCGGATGCTCGCTGAGTCGCTGGTCCTGTCGGCGGTCCTCTTCGCGATCGGTGTGATCGGGGTCCTCACCCGGCGCAACGCGATCATCCTCTTCATGTGCGTGGAGCTGATGCTCAACGCGGTGAACCTCTCGTTCGTGGCGCTCTCGCGGTTGTACGGGGCGACCGGGCAGGTCTTCGTGATCTTCGTGATGACGGTCGCGGCTGCTGAGGCGGCGGTCGGGCTCGCGATCATCATCGCCATCTTCCGTCACCGCCAGTCGGTGAATCTGCAGAACATCAACCTCCTGAGGGGCTGATGCTCATCACCGCTCCCACGGGCGCGCACCCGCTGGCGGACACCGCCGCGCGCTTCGTCTGGCTCGTCCCGCTCCTGCCGCTCGCGGGCTTCGTCATCAACGGACTCCTCTCGCTCCTCGCGGCGGCCAACCCCGGGCCGGCGGATCCGAGTGCGGCGGGTCACGGGCACCACGCCGATGGGCATGGCCACGGGCACGACGATGCCCACGGGCACGATGACCCCCATCATGCGGCGCGGCACCGCTTCGCGGCGGTGACGTCGCTCGTCGGCCCGGCGGTGCTCCTCGCCTCGTTCGGGCTCGCGCTCGCGATCTTCCTGGCGATGCGTGGCGTCGACATGCACGCCCCGTACGTGCAGACGCTCTTCAGCTGGATGCCGACCGGCGACCTGCACCTCGACGCCGCCTTCCAGCTCGATCCGCTCTCCATGGTGATGGTGCTCATCATCACCGGGGTCGGCTCCCTGATCCACATCTTCTCGGTCGGGTACATGGTGGATGACCCGGGATATCCCCGGTACTTCGCCTACCTGAACCTCTTCGTCTTCTTCATGCTCGTCCTCGTGCTCGGCGCGAGCTACCCGGTCCTGTTCGTGGGCTGGGAAGGGGTCGGGCTCTGCTCGTACCTCCTGATCGGCTTCTGGTTCAGCGACGAGGCGAACGCCAACGCGGGGAAGAAGGCCTTCATCGTCAACCGCATCGGCGATTTCGGCTTCCTGATCGCGATGTTCCTCATGTTCTCGCACTTCGGCGCGCTCGACTTCGCCGGAGTCGCGGCGGGGGCCGAGGGGCTCGGGCTCGGGAACGTGATCGTGACGGCGATCTGCCTCTTCCTCTTCGTCGGCTGCACCGGGAAGAGCGCGCAGATCCCGCTCTACACCTGGCTCCCCGACGCGATGGCGGGCCCGACGCCGGTCTCGGCGCTCATCCACGCGGCGACGATGGTCACCGCCGGCGTGTACCTCATCGCGCGCAGCGCGACGCTCTTCTCGCTGGCGCCCATGGCGCAGCTCCTCGTGGCGCTGGTGGGTGGGCTGACGGCGCTCTTCGCGGCGACGATCGGCCTCAAGCAGTGGGACATCAAGAAGGTGCTCGCGTACTCCACGGTGTCGCAGCTGGGGTACATGTTCGTCGGGGTGGGCGTCGGGGCGTACACCGCTGGCGTCTTCCATCTCATGACGCACGCCTTCTTCAAGGCGCTCCTCTTCCTCGGGTCGGGATCCGTGATCTACGCGATGCACAAGGCGTATCACGCGACGCATAACCACGAGGACGCGCAGGACATGCGCAACATGGGCGGACTCCGGGCGCACATGCCCGTCACGTTCGCCCTGATGTGGATCGCGACGCTCGCCATCGCGGGGATCCCGGTCTTCTCGGGGTTCTTCTCGAAGGATGAGATCCTCGCCTCGGTGTTCGCCCGCGCGCAGCATTCGACGCTCGCGGATGCGACGCTCTTCGGGATCCCGGGGACGGCGGTGCTCTTCACCGTGTACGTGCTCGGGCTCTGCGCCGCGCTCCTCACCGCGATCTACATGACGCGGATGATGCTCTACACCTTCCATGGCCCGAACCGGACGGGGGAGGCGGAACGCCCGCACCTCGCCGAGGCGCCCTGGGTGATGACCGGGCCGCTGGTGGTGCTCGGGGTGCTCTCGCTCGCGGGCGGGTGGTTCAACCTCCCGGCGCTCGTGGGCTTCCTTGGGCCGGTCGGGACGCTCGAGCACTGGCTCGAGCCGGTGGTCGGCGCGGCGCAGCTCACCGTCACGCACGGTGAAGCGGCCCATCTCTCGCACAGCACCGAGTACGCGCTGATCGGGGCGGCGATCGCGATCGCGATCACCGGTATCCTCGTGGCGCGCGCCCGCTGCCGGCCGGAGGCGCTCGTCGCCGCGAAGGATGCGCCGGTGGAGAAGGGGATCGAGCGCGTGCTGCTCCACAAGTGGTTCGTCGACGAGGGCTACCAGAAGGCGGTCGTGACGCCGACGGTCGGGGTATCGCGCGTGGTCCTCTGGAAGGGGCTCGATATCGGGATCATCGACGGGCTCTTCGTCAACGGGAGTGCGCTCCTCATGCGCACCCTCGGCTGGTTCGGTTCGCAGCTGCAATCCGGGCAGGTGGGCACCTATGCCTGGGTCCTCGTCATCGGCGCGGTCTGTCTGCTCAGCGCCTTCCGCATCCATTAGCCTATGACCGCGTTCCTGACCTCGATCGGCTACAACAGCTGGATCCTCCCGGCGCTCCTCGCGCTGCCGGTGGTGGGGGCGGTGCTGCTCTGGCTGCACGGCGCCTTCGTGGCCACCGCGACCCCCGAGGGGGGCGTCGCCCGCGCGCCGCGGACGATCGCGCTGGCGCTCTTCGTCGCCGAGCTCGTGCTCTCGATGGGGCTCTGGTGGAGTGTCGATGTCAACGCGCTCGCTTGGCAGGCGCGCTTCGACATGCCCTGGATCCCGAGCTGGGGGATCCGCTTCACGCTCGGACTCGATGGCATCGCGATGATGCTCATCCTCCTCACCACCTGGATCATGCCGCTCGCGGTGCTCGGGAGCTGGACGAGCATCCGCAAGCAGACGCACTCGTACTACGCGCTCTTGCTCCTCCTCACGACCGGGATGCTCGGCGTCTTCATGGCGCTCGATCTCGTCCTGTTCTACGTGATGTGGGAAGTGATGCTGATCCCGATGTACCTGATCGTCGGGGTGTGGGGCGGGGAACGGCGCCTCTACGCGGCGCTCAAGTTCTTCCTCTACACGATGCTCGGCTCGCTCCTGATGCTCGTCGCGATCCTCTGGATCGGGATGCACAACGGCGCGCCGGACTTCTCCTACGACACCGCGCTTACCGCGGGTCGGTCGGCGACGGCGTCGCTCTGGCTCTTCGGGGCCTTCGCGCTCGCGTTCGCGGTGAAGGTGCCGATGTTCCCCTTCCACACGTGGCTGCCGGACGCGCACGTGGAGGCGCCGACGGCCGGCTCGGTCGTGCTGGCGGCGATCATGCTCAAGATGGGAACGTTCGGCTTCGTGCGGTTCGCGATCCCGCTCTTCCCGACGGCGGCGATGGATGAGCGGGTGCGTGGACTGATGATCGGGCTGGCGGTGGTCGGGATCGTGTACGGCGCGCTGGTCGCGCTGGTGCAGCCGGACTTCAAGAAGCTCGTCGCGTACTCCTCCGTGAGTCACCTCGGCTTCGTGATGCTCGGCATCTTCGCGATGAACGTCGAGTCGATGCAGGGCGCGCTGATGGTCACGATCAACCACGGCGTCTCGACCGGGGCGCTCTTTCTGCTGATCGGGATGATCTACGAGCGGCGGCATTCGCGCCTGATCGCCGACTTCGGCGGGATCGCGAAGGTGACCCCGATCTTCGCGGCGTGCCTCACGGTGGTGTCGTTGAGCTCCATCGGCGTGCCGGGGACGAACGGCTTCGTCGGCGAGTTCCTCGTGCTCCTCGGCGCGTTCAAGTCGGCGCCGACCGCGACCGTGATCGCGGCCACGAGTGTGATCTTCGCCGCGGCGTACCTCCTCTGGGCGCTGCAGCGCATCATCTACAACCCCCTCACCAAGCCCGAGAACGAGGCGCTGACCGATCTGAACTGGCGTGAGATCGGGCTCCTGGTGCCGCTCCTCGCGGCGATCGTCTGGATGGGGGTCTATCCGAAGCCCGTGCTCGCCAAGACGGAAGCGGCCGCGACGCGCCTGGTGCAAGGTGTCGAAGCGGCGATGGTGGCGCGCCCCTCGATGCGGAACCGCTGATGACCTTCGATCTCATGATCCCCGGGCAGCTGATCGGGGCACTCCTCCCCGACGTGGTGCTGATGGGCGGGGCGATGCTCCTGATGCTCCTCGCCGCGTGGCGCCGCGAGAGCGACGCGTGGCAGCGCGTGGTCGCGGTCGGCGCGCTTGCCGTCCTCGCGGCCGCGGCCGCCGCCGTGCTCTGGATGATGCGGCTCGACGCCGACGCCTCCATCGGCGTGATCGCCGTCGACCGGTTCCGCTGGGCGACCGACCTCCTCTGCATCGTCGGCGCCGGCTTCGCGATCGCGCTCATGAGCGAGCAGAACCCGCGCGCGCGCTTGGTCGCGGGCGAGGCCCACGTGCTCGTGCTCCTCGCGACCGCCGGGATGATGATCATGGCGGCCGCCCGCGACCTCATGATCCTCTTCCTCGGCATCGAGCTGATGTCGATCGCCGTCTACGTGCTCGTGGCGATGGACCGCCGCCGGGAACGCTCGGCCGAAGCGGGACTCAAGTACTTCCTCCTCGGCGCCTTCTCCACCGCGTTCCTGCTGTACGGCGTGGCGCTGATCTACGGCGCGACCGGGACGACGAACCTCACCGAGATCGGCGCGCGGATCATCCTCTACAAGCTCGCCGACCATCCGATGCTGCTGTTCGGGGTCGCGTTCCTCTTGATCGGGTTCGGCTTCAAGGTGGCGGCGGCGCCCTTCCACATGTGGTCGCCTGACGTCTACGAAGGGGCCCCCACACCGGTGACGGCGTTCATGGCGGCCGCGGTCAAGGCGGCGGCGTTCGCGGCCTTCCTGCGCATCTGGATCGAAGCCTTCCCGATGGTCGTGCTCCGCTGGTTCGGGCCGATCTGGTGGATCGCCGCGCTCACGATGGTCGTCGGAAACATCGTCGCGCTCTCGCAGAAGAACGTGAAGCGCATGCTCGCCTATTCGAGCATCGCGCACTCCGGGTACCTCCTCGTCGCGATCGCGAGCACCACCTCGATGGGGAGCTCGGCCTTCCTCTTCTATCTGCTGGCGTACACCCTCGCGACCTTCGGGGCCTTCGCGGTCGTGTCGGTGGTCTCCGACGGCGCGGAGCGTGGGACGCAGCTCAGCGACTACGAAGGACTCTGGCAGTCGCGCCCCTGGCTCGCGGTCGGGATGACGGTCTTCCTGCTGGCGCTCCTCGGCTTCCCGGTGTTCGGGGGCATGGGCTTCTTCGCGAAGTGGTACCTCCTGCAGGCGGCGATCGCCTCGCCGGCGCCGCTCGTCACGCTGAGCGTGATCCTCGTGCTGACCTCGGTGGTGAGCGCGGGATACTATCTGCATCTCGTGCGCGTGATGTTCATGAAGGAGCGCGACGGCGCGGCCGCGGCGGTCCCGGCGTCCGGGCCGCTCACGCGGCTCGTACTCATCACGACCGCCGTCCTGATCCTCGTGATGGGTGTCGCACCGGAGCGCGTCGCGACCTGGTCGCGCCTCTCGGCGATCGGGCCGGCGCCGAGTGCGATCTCGTCGCTGGGGGCCGACACGCCCGAGTTGATGCCGCCCGCCGTGGATCCCGCGGCGCGTCGCTGACGCGCCCGCGCACCGCATGATCGCGGCCGGGATCTTCCGGCAGTACGACATCCGTGGCGTCGTCGGGGAGGATCTCACGACGGAGGCCGCGGAGGGGATCGGTCGTGCGTACGCAGCGCTGCTGCACGAACGCGGGATCGCCGGCGCAGTCGCCGTGGGTCGTGATAACCGCCCCAGTGGCGCAGCGCTGCGCGATGCGCTCGTCCGTGGGCTGACCGAGAGCGGCGTCGATGTCGTCGATGTGGGAGAGGTTCCCACACCGCTCCTCTATTGGACGCTCCATCATGAACCCGTCGTCGGCGGGATCCAGATCACCGGCTCGCACAATCCGCCGGAGTTCAACGGGTTCAAGCTCTGCGTCGGCACGTCCTCGTTGCACGGCGATGGGATCCAGCGACTGCGCGCCCTGATCGAGACACGCGCTTTCGTGTCCGGGACCGGCACGGTCCGATCGGCGCAGGTGATCGATCGCTATGTCGCGGATGTTGCGGCGCGCATCGGCCCGATCCGTCGGCCGCTCAAGGTCGTGATCGATTGCGGGAATGGGGCGGGGGCGCTCGTCGCGCCGGCGCTCGTTCGTGCGCTCGGCGTGGACGCAGAGCTCCTCTACGCCGAGAGCGACGGGACCTTTCCGAACCATCATCCCGACCCGACCGTCGAAGAGAACCTCACCGACCTCATCGCGGCGGTGCGCGCCTCCGGTGCCGAGCTCGGGATCGGGTTCGACGGGGATGCCGACCGCATCGGGATCGTCGACGGCGCCGGGACGATCATCTGGGGCGATTACCTGCTCATCCTCTACGCGCGCGACGTGCTCGCGCGGACGGGGGCGGGGCAGTCGATCATCTTCGACGTGAAGTGCTCCGAGGCGCTCCCGGATGCGATCCGCGCCGCCGGCGGCGACCCGGTGATGTGGAAGACCGGACACTCGCTCATCAAGGATCGGATGAAGGCGTTGCATGCGCCGCTCGCGGGGGAGATGAGCGGGCACATGTTCTTCACCGAGGGGTTCTACGGGCACGACGACGCGCTCTACGGCGCGGCGCGGCTCCTCAGGATCCTCGACGATGCGGGCGCTGATGTGCGTGCGCTCCTCCACGACGTGCCGCGTTTCGTCTCGACCCCCGAGCTGCGGGTCGACTGTCCCGACGCCCGGAAGAGCGCCGTGGTCGCGGCCGCGTTGGCGCATTTCGGCGCGCGCTATCCGATCAACGACATCGATGGGGTGCGGATCAAGTTCCCACACGGATGGGGACTGATCCGCCAATCGAACACGCAGCCGATCCTCGTGCTCCGTTTCGAGGCGCTGACCGCTGAGCAGCTCGCGACCTACCGAGGCGACGTGACCGCGTGGCTCGCCACGCAGGGGATCGAGGGATAGCGTGACCGGCCGTCGCGGCGCGCTCCTCGGGCTCGCGTCGCTGGCGGGCCTGCTGCTCCTCGGCCGCTGGGGCGCGGGCCTCTACGCGGATCACGCGTGGCTGGTGGCGCTTGGCGACCCGAGTCTCGCAGACGCCCTGCTCCGCTGGCGGCTCGCGCTGCACGGCGTGGCGTTCGTGCTCGCGCTCGCCATCACGCTCCCGAACGCCTTCGCGGTGCGGCACAGCGTGGTGTCGATCGTCCTGCCGCGACGCGTCGGGAACGTCGAGATCGGCGAAGCGGTCCCACGCGCGACGCTCGATGCGGCGGCGCTCGGGGTGGCGGTGCTGATCGCGGCGGCACTCTCACTCGCGGTCCGCGACCCGGTCGGGGCATGGCTCGCGCTGCGCGCGCCGGCCGCCAACGAGTTCGATCCCTATCTCCTGCTCGATCTCTCCTTCTGGCGCTTCTGGCTCCCCTTCGAGGCGCGGGTGCATGCGTGGGCGGTGCTCGTGGTGGGGAGCACGACGCTCGCGGTCGTCGCGCTGTACGCGCTGACGCCGAGCCTGCGGATGGCGCGTGGGCGGATCATCGTCTCCGTCTGGGTGCGCCGCCATCTCGGCCTCCTCGCGGCGGCGCTCTCGGTGATGCTCGCGTGGACGATGCGGCTCGAAGGCTTCGACCTCCTGCGCGAGGGGCACGCGCCCGGCGGCGCGTTCGGCGCGATCGACCATCAGGTGATCTATCCGTGGCTCTTCGTGGGCGCGACGGCGCTGCTCTTCGCCGCGCTCCTCCTCGCGTGGAGCACCTGGACGGGGATGCGACGCCTGAGCATCGCGCTGCTCTCGGTGATCATCCTCGCGGGGCCGGTCACGCGGATGGCGCTGCCATCGTACGCGATGTGGGCCTCACCGGCCGCCGGGGCGACCGACCGCGATGCGTCGTATCTCGTGACCCGGCGTCTGCTGACGCAACGCGCGTTCGGCACCGAGCTCGTGCGGCGCGACAGCACGGCGGGGCTTCAAGACGATCGCGCCTTCGCACGCGCCGTCGCCCTCTGGGAGACGCCGGCGCTCTGGCGGGCCGCCCGTTCGCAGCGCGAGGATGCGGGGGTGCCCACGGCGCTGCTCTGGGGGGTGCGCGACAGCGTGATCGAGGCGGTGACCCTCCGACGCGTGGAGCGGGACCGCACGGTGCGTATCACCCGGAGCGGCATCGATCCCACCGCGCGCGAGCTGGGGCCTCTCCCGGCGACCGATCTCGCCACCGTCTGGGTGGCGGCCGATGACGAAGCGCCACGGGTGGTGCGCGACTCTGGGGAGCGTCTCGCCGGGCCACCCTTCGCCACGCTGGTGGAGCGGATCCTCCACGCGTGGGCGGTGCAGCGACCCCGACTGCTGGGTGAACCGGGTGGGCCGAACGCCCGATTGATGGGAAGTGCGGGGGCGCGATCGCGGGTCGCACGCCTCCTTCCGCCCTTCGTGCTTGGCGCGACGGTGCGCGGCGTCCTGCGCGGCGACTCGCTCTTCTGGATCGTCGATGCCTACAGCGCGAGCGACGCGTACCCGATCAGCGAGCCGATCCTCACCACGCTTGGCGAGCTGCGCGCGGCGCGCTTCGCGGCGCGCGCGATCGTCTCCGCGACGACGGGGCGCGTGATGCTCGTCGCGCAGCGCGATCCCGATCCGCTCACGAAGCTCTGGATGCAGCGCTTCCCGACGCTCTGGGTACGGCCGGAGCTCGTCGCCGAGGAGCTGGGCCGTGCGCTCCCGCCGCCGGCGGAGTGGTTGAGTCTCGTGGGGAGTGCGGTGCATCGCAGCGGCTTCGTGGGCGACTCCCTGCCGCGACACGGCATCGCCGACGCGGACGACGCCGACCTCGACCTTGCCGACGGGGATGCCGCACCCTTCCTCCTGCCGGGGCGGGGACTCGCGCTCGCCGTGCCGACGATCGATCCGGTGAGCGAGATGGTCGACGGGCTCCTCGTGGCCACGGGCGGCGTGCGCCCCGCGCTCGTCTGGCATCCTGTGACGACCACCCGCCGGTGGGCCGCCGTGCTCGAGGGGTTGGAGCGCGCCGCCGATAGCGCGGGGTTCGGGCGGGGTCACCGGGGCGCGCGTCGGGGGCGGGTCCAGTCGATCCCGACCGCGACGGGGCTCCGCTTCGACCAGAGCTTCTACGAGTGGCCCCCCGACGGGGGACCGCGCCCCCTCGGCGTCGCGCTGCTGGATGCCAGCGGGGCGCGCACGGGGCTCAGCATCGGGCAGGCGCTCGGCATGGGCGCTCCCGAACGCGTCGCCCCGACGGATCGAGGGGAGGCGGCGCGGCTGTACGATGCGATGCGCGCCGCCCTCCAACGCGGCGACTGGCTCGCCTTCGGGGCGGCCTTCGATCGTCTCGGGCGACTCCTCGGGCGGCGGTGAAACACCAGACGTGCCGCCGTGATTAGTTTTCAAGGCTGCGTTCGACCACTAACCGACATCACGAAGCGGAGACGCTGGTGAACATCCACGAATATCAGGCGAAAGAGATCCTGCGCGGGTACGGCGTGCCGATCCCCGAGGGGAAGGTCGCGACGACGCCGGCGGAGGCCGAAGCGATCGCGCAGGGCTACGGCACGGCGGTGATGGTGAAGGCCCAGGTGCACGCGGGCGGCCGCGGAAAGGCCGGCGGCGTGAAGTTCTGCAAGACGCCCGCGGACGCGAAGGAGAAGGCGACCGCGATCCTTGGCATGGACATCAAGGGATTGACCGTCGAGAAGGTCCTCGTGACCATCGCCGCGGACATCGGCACCGAGGCCTATGTGGGGATCATCGTCGACCGCGCGCGCAAGAAGCCGGTCTTCATGGTCTCGGCCGCGGGCGGCATCGACATCGAGCAGGTCGCGGCGGAGACGCCGGAGAAGATCCTCTATCTCCCCGTCGACACGCGCTACGGGCTGCGCGGGTTCGAGGCGCTGCGTA
>JAIETI010000133.1 GCA_019745365.1 Gemmatimonadaceae bacterium
GCCCGTGCGGCCGTTTCCGTCGTAGAACGGATGAATGCTCTCGAAGTGGTGATGGAGGACGGCCATGCGGATGAGTGGATCCGGTCCTTCGTCCGGCTCCGCGTTGAGCTTGCGCTCGAGGTCGCCCATCAGCCGTTTGACTTCCCGCGCATCTTGCGGCGGCGTGTACACCACGCGTCCCGCGGCGTCGCGCAGCGTGGTTTCGGGGAGCGTGCGGAATCCCGGTTTGTTGGGCTCAAGAGTCGATTGGATCGTGAGGATGTGGTTGTTCGTCAGCAGTCCGTGCTTGGCGACGAGCTCCCACCCGACGCCGAGCGCCTCGCGGTAGCGGAGCACTTCTTTTGCGGCGGGATTCTCCTTCCCGTCCGCGCCCGCGAGGTGTCGAAAGAGCTGATCGTGTGTGGTGACGATGTTCTCGATCGCAGAGGAGTCTTTCGCCTCTTGGATGCCCAGGGTGTTCAGCAACATCTGCTGGTTGGGGATGGTCGCGACCAGTCCCTTGAACTCAGCGAGGGTCCGCGCCGCGTCGGTCACGCGCCGCAGGATGCGTGGGGTCTCGATCTGGCCGGGGGTGAGCTCTGGGAAGTGCAGAAAGATTCTCGCTGTTTCCTTCACTGACAGTCAGATGCATAAAGAATATGACAAAATCTATATGTATACTGGCTGAGATGAAAGATTCTTTATGGATTCAAGGGTCGGCGCCTAACTGCCGGCGACCCTCAGCAGGACCCTGAGTCGTGTGCATCTCGCGTGAACTAGCGCGCGGAGCCGCGCCAACGCCGGAGTCGCCTCCCCGATCGCTTCCTCCACCTCGGCGCATATGGCGTCCACGTTCGCATCGAGCGTGTCGGTGACCCTGGCGACCGCGTCGCGAACGAACGAGAGACCGACATTGAAGTCCTTCGCGAGCCGAGCGAGGTCGGCCGGCTGGAGCGCAGAGGGTCGGTCGGCGTGCCCGAACTTCATCGCGAACGGATAGGGATCGAACGCCGGATAGATGTCCGTCGAGACCACGTCGTAGCACGGAGCGAGGCGCCGCATGCCCCGATCGTCCACGAGCATGGCGACATTCTTCCCGTGCGCATCGCCGTTGCCGAGCGCGACGTTGGCAACGGCGAGGGTGAGCGCCCGTGAGAGGTCTTCCGCGGCGTTCGCGCTGTCGCGCACGAGCATCGCGGCAAGTTCTCGGAGCGTTGGACCCTGCGTCGCCTGATACTTGCTCGTCGGGCGGCGGCCGGTGATCTGACAGAGATCTTCCTGATGGAGCCGGGTGATCGGGCTCGATAGATCAGTCGGATCGCCCGTCACCGCGCGATCGAAGCGAGCGATCGCGAGAAGGCGCGGCTCGCGCGTGCCATCGGGCCACGGCCCGTGCGAGCCGACCGCCCACGCCTCAGGGACTTGCAGCCCGAGCGTGGCGAGCAGGTGCAGGCAGGCGAGTTCATTCGCGACCAACCCATCGTAGCGGCCGCTCGAACGCTTGAGGATGTGCGTACTCGCGGCGCCATGCTGCGGCAGGGCCCAGCCGTCCGCCGTTCGCCGGAGCACGAGCTTTCGCTGTGCCCCGCTCATCACCTGCTGGCCCTCGAGCATGGCATCGGTCAGTCGGTGCGCGAATCGCTCGTCGAACAACGCGTCTACCTCAGGCACGGAGAGCACGCGATACGCCGGCGCCGCCCGCGGCGTCGCGGTCGGGAAGAGCGAGGCGGCTCCGGCACACTCCGCACCCACGCGCCCCAAGAGCCCGGCCACGTCGCTCGGATCGCGTCGCTCGAGCATCGCGAGCTCGGTGCGGGTGTCGGACTCCAGCAGCAGATTGTCGAAGAACGCGAGTGTGGCCCGATGCCCGTACGGCGTCGGCACCACCGGGAGCTGCACCGAGAGAGCGAGGGGATCGAACCGGCCACCGTTCGAGGACGCGACGATCTCTGAGCGGTACTGATACCAGACGTCGCTACTCTCCGATGCGCCCACGGTGCCGAGTGCTCGCCCGCGGAGTTCGACGTCGAGTTTCGGGGTGCTGGTATCGATGCGGGTCACCCGTCGCGCCTTCGGCATCAGCCCGTTCGCCCCCGCGCGGGCAGCGCACCGCGCGGGCCCGCGTAAACGTCGAGTCCCATGACGTTGATCATGCGTAGCGCGGTGGCGAATCCGAGCTGTGTCCGCCGCCCCGATTCCGCTTCACTCCAGAGCCGACGCGACACACCGCAGAGCTCGGCCGCGCGTTCTTGCGTCAGGCCGAGCGCAGATCGCGCATGGTGAAGGGCGTGTCCGAGCGCTTCGGGGCTATCGATGAGTTCGAATCGCGCTTCTGACATCAGTCGTGCTCCGTTTACGTAGCATTACGGAGCTTCGGAAGAAATGCTCCGTTTACGTAGCATAATGCCTATTGTGGCAAAAAGCAACGTAAAGGGAGCATTCTTGTGGAAATCTACCCCCTCCCCACCACCGGAATCACCATCGTCAACACCCCGATCAGCAGCAGCACCAGCACCGACCCCAGCGCCCACTTCAGCGTGTACCCCTGGTGATCGTCGAAGTCCACACCCACCAAGCCGACGAGCAGAAAGGTGGACGGCACCAACGGACTCAATAGATGCACCGGCTGCCCCACGAGCGCCGCTCGCGCCATCTCCGCCGCGGTGATTCCATACACCTCACCGGCCTTGGCAAGGATCGGCAGCACGCCGAAGTAGAAGGCGTCGTTGGAGATGAGAAAGGTGAAGGGCACGCTCAGTACGCCGGTCACGAGCGCGAGGTGTGGGCCGAGTGCGGTGGGCACGAGCCGAATCACACTCTCCGCCATGGCGTCGACCATCTTCGTCCCCGAGAGGATCCCGGTGAACACCCCCGCGGCGAAGATCAGCCCCACGACAGCAAGCACATTCCCTGCGTGCCGCGAGAGGAGCGCCTTCTGCTCCTCGGTGGACGGATAGTTGAGCAGCACCGCGATGGCGAAGCCGAGCATGAAGAGCACCGGGAGCGGCAGCACGCCCATGATCAGCGCGGTGAGCAGCGCGAAGGTGAGGAGCGCGTTGATCACGAGGCGATCCGGACGGCGGTGCGCGACGTCCTCGACGAACTCAGGGTTCGCGAGCTCCTCCTCGAGCACCTGCGACGCATCGGGGCCACTGAGTGCGACTCGCTTCCGTTCGCCGATGCCCAGCCGCCACGCGACGTAGAGCACCCAGGCCGCGCCCACGATCATCGCCGGGATCATCGGCACGAAGACGGTCGAGACGTCGATTCCGAGCGCACTCGCCGCGCGCGCGGTGGGGCCGCCCCAGGGGAGGATGTTCATCACGCCGCCGGCGAGCATCGTCACGCAGGCGAGCACGAGTGGGCGCATGCCGAGCCGTCGGTAGAGCGGGAGCATGGCGGCACTGGTGATCATGTAGGTCGTCTAGCCGTCGCCGTCGAGCGAGACGAGGAGTGCGAGTGCGGCCGTGCCCACCACCACGAGCATGGGATCGCCATGCACCAGGCGCACGAGCCGCTGCACGAACGGTTCGAAGAGTCCGGCGTCGATCATCACCGCGAAGTAGAGGATCGCGAACATCAGCATCACCCCCGTGGGGGCGAGCTTGGTGATGCCATCGACCATCATTTTGCCGAGCTGCGGCGCGAAGCCGCCCGCGAGCCCGAAGGCGGTGGGAATCAGGATAAGCGCCGTAAGCGGAGAGAGCCGCTTGGTCATGATGAGCGTCATGAAGACGATCACCATGCCGTAGCCGAGGAGGGTGAGCACGATCTATCCTCTCCGCGTGAAGAGCTCGAGGAAGGTGTGCGCGACAAAGAGCGGTGTGCGTCCCCGCTTCGCCGCATCCTGCAGGAGCCCAGCGGCCTTCAGTGCGTCGAGCGCCTTGCGTGCTGTGGGAAGGGAGACGCCGAGTTCGGTCGCCGTCTTCGCGGTCGAGGTGAAGGGATTCTGCAGCAGCGCGCGCAGCAGGCGTACACTGTGCGCGTTGTCCGCGACCGCGTCGCGAGCGCGCTCGTAGGCATCCAGAATGTCGCGTGCTCGGATCGCGCCTTCCTTCGCCGTCTCGGCGACGCCGCGCAGGAAGAACTGAAGCCACGCCTCCCAGTCGCCCTCCGTGCGGACACGCTGCAGAAGGCGCGCGTACTCGCTCTTGTACTCGTCGATGTACGCCGACAAGTAGAGCAGGGGGAGCGGGAGTCGCTGCCGTTCCAAGAGGTAGAGCGGGATCAGCAGACGCCCGATGCGGCCGTTGCCATCGAGGAACGGATGCAGTGTCTCGAATTGCTGGTGCAGGAGCGCGCAGGCCACGAGCGGTGGAACGCTTCGCGAGTGTTCCGGTACGAAGTTCTCCCACGCGCCGAGCGCGTGCGGTAGCACCTCGGGGTGCGGGGGAACGAAGATCGCGGTCGCTGGCGTGCTCCCACGAAAGCCGATCCAGTTCTGCGTCACCCTGAACTCGCCGGGATGCTTGTCGGCGCCGCGCACGCCGCCCATGAGCCGTGCGTGCAGTTCCAGGAGCAGCGCGTTGTCGATCCGTCGTCCGCCGCGAACCTGCGCGATCCCATACTCGAGTGCAGCAATGTAGTTCCGGACTTCCTGAACGTCCGGCGACTGCGAGGTGGGCTGGCCGTTCATCGCCTCGTCTTCATACACGTCCGACAGCGACGCCTCGGTTCCTTCGATCCGCGACGACAGCACGGCCTCGCGCCGGACGTACGGCGCGAGCAGGACGTGCGGGTTCGGGAGCTGACTCCCCACTCCGGCGAGTTCGCCGACCGCCGCATCTGCGTCGGACATGAGGGCGACCAGCTCCGCGTCGTAGGTGAGCTGCGGCGGGAGCGGCGACGGCACGAACGAGAGGTAGTCGAGTCCGTTGGGCATTCGGCGGCGTTCGAGCGCGCCAGCCCGAGTCGATCGAAAGTCTGAATGGTTCATCCGTCCCTTCCGCAAGAGAGCAAAATGTTGAGCCGATTTTCTTCAGAATAATGTGAATATACAGCAATACAATACATCTATCTATGATATGCTGAAAGAAAAAGATGATTTGTCTTCTGTAATCTGTTGATGGTGAAACGTACTGATTGGAAGATGCGCTAGGCCCATCCGCCGATCGCGCGAGCGCGCGACGGCATTCTCTTTCCATCCAATAGCGTAAATCATACGCCTGACGTTAGATTTACGATAATGATTGCACGCACCCTTCTCCCGCAGCTCTCTGCACGTCTGCGCGCGATGCCCGCCGTCGTCCTGCTGGGCCCCCGCCAGGTGGGAAAGACCACGCTCGCCCGTGAGATCGCGCGCGCGCGCGGCGCACGAGCGATCTACCTCGACCTCGAACGCGAGGCCGACCGCCGCCGATTGGACGACGCGGACAGCTACCTCCGAGCGCAGAGCGGCAAGCTCGTCATCCTTGATGAGATCCATCGGTTCCCGGGGCTCTTCGACCTGCTCCGGGGCATCATCGACGAGCGGCGTGCATCGGGCGAGAAGGCCGGCCACTTTCTCCTGCTCGGCTCGGCATCGGTCGAGCTGGCGCGGCAAGCGGGCGAGTCGCTCGCCGGCCGCGCCGCGTACATGGAGCTTTCGCCGATCCTCGCGAACGAACTTTCCGCGAAAGGTCCGAGACTCGAGCAGCTCTGGGTACGCGGCGGTTTCCCCGAGAGTCTGCTCGCGCGGACGCATGCGGAGAGTCTCGAGTGGCGGCTCGACTTCGTGCGCAGCTACCTCGAGCGTGACGTTCCGATGTTCGCCCCTCGCCTACCGTCGGCGATGGTCGGACGACTCTGGGGGATGCTGGCGCACGCGCACGGGACCGCGCTCAACAAGGCGCGACTCGCCGCGAGTCTGGAGATCTCCTCACCCGCGGTGAGTCGCTACCTCGACCTCCTCGCGGATTTGCTCTTGGTGCGTCGACTTCCGCCGTGGAGCGGCAACCTCGGCAAGCGACTCGTGCGCGCGCCGAAGGTCTATCTGCGCGACAGTGGTATTCTCCACGCGCTCCTTGGGCTCGGCTCAGTCGACGACGTCCTCGGACACCCCATCGTTGGCGCGAGTTGGGAAGGCTTCGTGCTTGAGCAGCTCATCGCTGCCGCTGGGCCGACGCGCACCGCACTCTTCTTCCGCACCGAGAAAGGGGCAGAGGCGGACTTGGTGCTGGAGCGCGGCGGTGAGGTGGAGATAGTGGTTGAGATCAAGCGCTCAAGTGCACCGACGATCTCGCGCGGCTTTCACGTCGCGTGCGAGGACCTCAAGCCGAATGAGGCGTTCGTGGTGCACGGCGGCGACGCGAGCTGGCCGATGAAGGGTGGGGTGACCGCGATCTCGCTGAGCGAACTGGTCCGGCGACTCGAGCAGCGGTAGCGCTACGGCCTCCCCACCACCGGCGCCCCCACCACCGGCTTCGGCACTAGCGGCACCTGATGCCCAAAGAACCACTGACTGTTCTCGCGGTCTTTCTTCTCCGTCGCGAGCATCCCCTTCAGCATTTCCATTAGGTCACGCTGCAGTGGGGTCACCAGCGAGTCCGCGACCTCCGGCTGCTGCCAGAACAACCGCCAGTAGCGCTTGGTGGTCGAGTCCACCATCGCGAGCGCGGCCGGTGAGGTGCGCTCGCCGCCTTCTCCGGCGAGGTACTTCGCGAGGGGTCGATAGATGTCGCGCACGCTCGCAGCGAACAACGAGTCGGCGCGACGCAGCTTCACCACCTGATCGCGCGAGAGGAAGAGCGAGTCCGCCTCCGATACGATCGCAAGGTGGATGCTCGACGTCTGGTTCAGGTAGAGCGCCATCAGCGAGTCCTCACCGCGCCGTTCCCACTTGCCATTGATCCGCTGCGGCTCGATCGCGCGGCGGAGCGTCTGCAGGTCGTAGTTGGTGTGCAGCCGCAGCGACACGTCGAATGAGAGGCGGAACGGCTCGCGCGCGAGCACGCGATTGGCCCGAGTCTCCGCGAAGCGAGGATTCACGTCGTAGCGGAAGCGACGGCCGGCAGCGTCGAAGCCACGCGGCACCATCAACACCGGGTCCACGAAGGGCTGGCTCCCCCACCCACGCAGTCCATCGGTGCCATGCAGGAGCTGGTCGATCCCGCCAAGCACGTTGGTGAGATAGACTGCCGCGCTCACGCGTCCGTCCGCCTTCTTCGGCATGGTCGGGCGCCACATGATGTTCAGCGTCTGGCTCCACGGGCCGCGGCAAGCGTTCTGCCCTACGACAAACCCAGCGTTCGCGCGCAGGCAGTTCCGCGCGCTCTTGGAGCCGTTGAGTTCGAGCTGCGTGAGCGCGCTCCGCGTGGGTGAATCGGCGAGATCGCTCGCGCGTGGGATGAAGGCCCGATCACCGCCGCGCCCATCGCCATTCACATCGCCCGAGACAACGGGCGTGAAGGGCAACCCACTCTGGAAGCGGCCGAAGAGCGTGAAGGTCCCTACCGTGGACTGCGAGAACGCGGTCTGCAGAGTGATCACATGCCGTGCATCGCTCGCCGAGGGCGCCCACTCGCGCGCTCGCGGATCGCCGAAGGCGCCGCCATCGAAGCCGCGGAACTCGCGACGGCTCTGCTGCAGCGTGTACGCGAGCGAGGTGCGACGCAGCCGGCCGAGGATATGATCACGCTGGAACGGATCGCCGGAGACGGTGGCAGTGATCTGCCCACCGCGCCCACGAAGGTCCGACACGCGCGAGAGCACGCGACCGTAGTTCGCCGAGCGCCGCGACTCCGCGGGCGAGAGCGCACCGCTCGCGGCGTCGATCGCACTCGTCGAGACGAACACGGGGCGGTTCGCTTCATCGGGAAGAGTGAAGCGCTGGGTGCCGGCGAAGTTCGCGTCCACCGTCGACGCCTGATTCAGGTCGTACGACGCGAGCCCGGCCAGCCGGATGATGAACCCCTTCTTCGCGGTGTTGTAGTCGAGCGAGGCGCGCCAGCTTCGAGGTACCTGGAACGACGGGTCGATCAGACTCACACTCGGCGCACGCTCGCCGAGCGCGCCGCTCCCATCCGCACAGTTGAGTGGGATGGTTGCCGGGTCGGTCAGGAAACGATCCCACGCGGGCACGGGAATGGCCGAACCGACGCAGTTGAGTGAGAGCGCACTGCCTGGGAGTCCGGTGCGAGCGGCAGCGCTCGCGATCAGCCCGGGCTGTAGCAGGTCGCGGAACTCACCGATCCCGCCGCGCAGAACGCCGGTGGGGTAGCGGTAGTAACGCCCGGTTTGGTCCATCGACGCGCCGTTCCCGTTCCCCTTCGACTTATTGAAGCTGTAGTTGAAGCCGATGCGCGGGCTCACGTGGAGCTTCGGTCGTGCCACACCTGTGCTCACACCAAGCGCGGTGGCAAGCGCAGGGTTCTCCGCAGGCGTCGTGAGAAAGCCGTTCCCCTCCACGCGCGCGCCATACAAGAGCGAGAAGAACTTGCTCGGCGCGAAGCTATGCGCGACCGCTGCGGCGGAGTTCCACACGCGCCCCTCGCGATCGGGGAGGGCGACGGCGCGCGAGTACGAGGCCGCACGCCCTGCAGCGAGATCGTCGATGGAGTTGAAGGCGTAGCGACCGAGGAGATCGCCACCACCGGTTTGCGTGAGCCCGTCCACGCGCCCCCAGACATTCCCCTTCAGCGAATGGCGCGAGCCACGCACGTTGCGGAGCGTCTCGTTGGAGCCCTCGACGGTCCAGCGCTTCTCGGTGGATGCGAGCTGCGGATTCCCCCCGATGCCTACACCGACTAATCCCTCGGACTCCGCCGAGCTCGAGCGCAGCAGGACCGACGCCGCGGGGAGCGCGAGATACGGACTGCTCTCGTTGCTCGTGCGGTTCACATTGATCTTGGTGAGGTTGAGCGTGCTCAAGCCGACACCGAAGCTCTTGCCGAGCGAGAGGATCGCTCCCATCGAGTTCTCGGTGCGCGAACCGCCGGCGGCTGGCGCTGCGGTGGGGCCGAAGCCGAGCGCGCCTTCACTGACCCGGGTGACATACGAGCTCAGCGACCGAGAAAACGTCGTGTCGCTCGTGAGGTCGAAGCGGGTGAGTGCGGAGAAGGTCTCGCGCTCGCGCTGGAGCGGTACGCCGGCCCCGGAGAGTGGGATGCCGCGTGCCGAAGCGACACTACGCAGCCGCGCGACCGAATCACGCGCGAGCCCGGCGAGCGAGTAGGCGAGCGGATCGCCACCGAGGAGGGTGGCCGGGTCCGACGCGGTGCGAGCGTAGTCGGCGGAGACGTTGTAGGTGAGCACGCGACGGATCGCCTCGCCGTCGAGCCCGCCGCTCGCGCGCAAGTTCTGCGTGCGCACGCCGAGCGCGCGCCCGACGGCATCGGTCATCTGCAGCTCCGGGACGTCGACGGTGAAGAAGGTGTTCCGGTTCTGGAAGTTCCGGTCGCCGCCGCTCAGGCGGACGTCGGTGTTCGAGCCGGAGAAGCCGCCGCGCGTGGGATCGAAGGTCGCGCCCGTGAAACGGGTCTCGGTGCGGGCCGCGCGTGGGAGCTGCGCGGTGCCGAGTGCCATTCCATTCAGCGTGGTGAGATTCGAACTCGGTCCCGACCCAAGGACCGAGACACCGCCGGGGCCGTTCGTCGCGCCGGGCATCGTGGCGGCAAGCGCATTGAGATCACCGGCGACTGTGGGCGCGAGTTGGCCATCGACGCCATCCGACCACTTCTCGGCAGCCCCGGTCTCGAGGTTGTACGGATTCGCTGCGGACGAGGCTCGCACTGGCTTCGCGGCGGTGACTCGCACCGCGGCGAGACTGGCAATGTCGCTCGACAGTTGGAAGTCCGCAGTGAGAGTGCGCTCGTCGGCGACGCGCTCCACGCGGCGGCGGACCGCCTTGAACCCTGCCGCGGACACCGAGACGAGGTAGTCGCCGGTGCCGGTGTCGAAGGTGATCGCGTACTTCCCGGTGGAATCGGTGAGCGTCTGCTTCACCAACCGATCAGGACCGCGGGTGATGATGACGTTTGCGGCAGCGATGACCCTGCCGGAGTCTGACCGGACGGTGCCGCGGATGGTCTCGGCACGGGACTGGGCGAGCGCGAACGTGGGCGCAAGGGAGAGCGCGATCGCGAGGGCGCGAACGAGGCGAAGCGAGGTCATCGGTGTGCGGCTGAGGGGGTGGTCAGCCATACGACACCCGGTGTGCGGGATTGGTTGCTCGATTCCCGCTACCGCGGCTCCGCGACCAGGATCAATGACGCCGGCCGACCGGTCTTCGGGATCACGGGCTCTATGAGGGTCGGTTCGCGGAACCCCGCCTGCATGAGCATCGCCTTCCACGACTCCCTCGTACGGACCTCCGCCCTATCGTCGGCGGCAACGTCAGGGTGGAGCGTCTGGATGACGAACGCCCCACCCGGGCGCAGGAGCGCGGGGACCGCCGCGACGACGCCTTCGGTCGCCTCGGTGTCCAGCAGCGAGAAGTTCGCGACCGCGACATCGACGGTGATCATCAACTCACCAGCGGCGATACTCTCGTACGACGCGACACGGAACTCGCCCGTCCCGGCCATTCGCGCGGCGTCGATGAGTCCATCGACGACGTCCACGCCGAGCGCGCGGATGCGGTGCGGGGCGAGCGCGCGGCAGAGCCACCCGTCGCCGCAGCCGAGGTCGAGCACGGTGGAGGGCGTGCGTGCGAGAATCGCGGCGACGATCGCGTGATCGGTGATGCGATTGCGCGGCTCGGTCGACTCGCTCACGGCGCGCGGTACACGACGCGACCGTCGAGGAGGGTGAGCTGACAGGTCATGTCTTTGAGTTGTGCGCTCGGAACGGTGTAGGGATCGCGATCCCAGACGGCGAGGTCGGCGTACTTGCCCACTTCGATCGACCCGACCTTCGTGTCGAGGAAGAGCTGGTGAGCGGCCCAGATCGTGACCGCCTTGAGCGCCGTGCGCACATCGACCGACTCGGCGCGCCCGAAGGGATCGTTCGGGTCGCGCTGCAGCAGCGTCTGTCGTGCCACGGCGGACCAGATACCGTAGCGGGCGGGGAAGGGGGTCACCGGAAAGTCGGAGCCGTTGGCCCAGCGGATCCCGTTGCGCTGGAAGGTGGCGAAGGGGTTGAGTCGTTTGGCGCGCGCGCCGAAGTTGGCCGCGTACACGTCACCGATGTACCAGGTGAAGGTCGCGGACGGCTCCGGATACGCCGCGTCGTAGTCGCGCTGCAGCCGTGCGATGGTGGCGATCGCTGAGTCGCTCGGGATGTTCGCGTGGATGATCCCGTGGCGCAGCCCCTTGGTCGGCCGCTCGGCCAGCACCTGTGCGTAGCTCTGCACCACCCAGTCGATCGCGCGGTCGCCGATCGCATGCACGCTCACATGGATCCCGGCGTTGTGCAGAAGCCGGATCGACTCGCGGAGCGAGTCGGGGTTCATCGCGGGATAGCCGGTGTTGGTGCCGTCCATCTCCACGGTGTTGCGATTCCAGGGGGACCAGACCCACGCCGTGCGCGCGCCGCCCGAGCCATCGGCAAAGAGCTTCACCCCGCCGGAGATGAGATGGTCGTCGCCAGTCGATTCATACGGGCGCGTGGTGGCACCGCGTTCCTCGATGATGCGCCGCACCGCGCGTGGTCCCCCTTGGCCGCCCCAGAGAACGAAGGCGCGAGCCGAGAGCTCGCCGCGCGCACGGACCGCTTGATACGCCGCCCAATCGGTCGCGTCGATGCTCGGGTCTTTGAACGCGGTCATCCCTTCGCGATTCAGCTCTTGCGTGAGTCGCGACAACGAGCGTTCTGATTCCGCCGCACTCGTCGGCGGGATCAGTCGCGTGACCAAGATCTGCGCGGACTCCTTGAGTACCCCCGTCGGCGTACCATCCGCGTCGCGATCGATCGTGCCGGCTGGAGGATCCTTGGAGTCGCGCGTGATCCCCGCGAGGCGGAGCGCGGCGCTGTTGGCGACGCCGTAGTGCCCCGTGGTGTGCGCGAGCCAGACGGGGTGGTCCCCGCTCACCGCGTCGAGATCGCTCGCACGGAGCAGACGCTTCTCGTCGAGTTTGCCTTCGTCCCAGCCATCGCCGAGCACCCATGCGCCGGCGCTGAGCTCCTTCGCGCGGGCGGCGACGAGTGCCTGCACCTGCGCGACGCGCGTCGCGTTCGGATACTGCAGGTCGATCTGGGTGTACCGAGAGATCGCCCCACTGAGAATGTGCGCGTGCGCGTCGATCAGCCCCGGCGTGACGGCGTGCCCCTTGAGGTCGATGCGCTCGGTCTTCGGGCCGACCCAGCGCGCGATCTCCGCATCGGTCCCGACCGCAACGATCTTCTTGTCACGGACCGCGATCGCCTGGGCAACGCGATCGCGCGCGTCGACCGTGATCACCTTCCCGTTCACGAGCACGAGGTCGGCCACCGGCGACTGCGCGTGGAGCGCCGTCGCCAGGGTCATCGCCACGAACACGCGCCGCATCACTTGATCAGCTTGCGGAGCGCGGCGATCGCGGCCTCGAGCTGCTGGTCGCGTCCGCGGCTCACGATTGGGTACTCGTTCATCACCGTCACGTCGGGATCGGTCTGCTGATTCTCGAGGAAGGTGCCGCGAGTGGTCTCCTTCACGCCGACGCCGGGCACGCCCCACCGGAGTCCGTCGCCGAGCGACTCCCACCCCGCGAAGGTGCAGGTGCCCGGGGTCGGCATCCCGACGAGCGGTCCGATCTTCAGCTCCTTGTAAGTGAACGCGAAACAGTGGCCATCGGAGTAGTTCGCCTCGTTCGCCATCGCCACGCTCGGCTTGGTCCAACGGAAGTTGGGCTCGAAGCCATTGCTGCGCGTGTCGGTGGTGTAGTCGAAGAAGCGCTTGCCGCTCAAGAACATCGCGAGATCGGCGACCAGGTCGCCGCCGCCATTGAAGCGCGTGTCGACGATGATCCCCCTTCGGTCGGCATACTTGCCGAGCACCTCTTCGAAGGTGTTGCGGTACGGACCATCGCTCATGCCGGGGATATGGATGTAGCCGAGCTGGCCGTCGCTGGCCTTCTCGACCTCCTCGGCGTTGCGCCGCACCCATCGAGCGTAGAGCAGCTGCCCCTCCGCGCCACCGGTGAGCGGCTTCACCACGATCTCGGAGCGCTTGGCGCCGTCGACGATCCCCAGCAGCACGCTCTTCCCGGCTTTGCGATTGAGGAGCTGCGCGATGTCCATGTCGGCGCCGATGGTCACGCCGTCGACCGACTCGATGATCGTCCCCTTGGTGATGCTGATCGCGGCCTTGTCGAGCGGGCCGTCGCGGATCACCTCATCAATCTTCACCCCGACGCCGCGGTAGGATTGATCGAGGAAGATGCCGAGCGATGCGGTCGCGTCGTCGGTGGGCGCGGAGGCGGTGAAGCTTGCGCCCGAGTGCGAGATGTTGAGCTCTCCGAGCATCTCGGCGAGGAGCTCGGCGAACTCATAGCCGTTGGAGACGCCGGAGAGCTGCTTCTCGTACATGGTGCGAAGCGCGGTCCAATCCGCGCCGTGGTACCCCTTCTTATAGAAGGTGTCGCGCGTCTTGCGCCACACATGGTCGAACTGCGCGGCACGTTCGGCGTCGACATTGAGTGTGAGTTCGCCCGCGAAACTCACCGCGTCGCGCTTCGCGCTGCCGGGGTCGATCTTGCTGATGCCGCCGTCCGAGACGAGGAAGATGTTCTTCTGGTCCTTGTCCCATTGCATCGACGCGCTCGCGGCGTTGAGCCCGAGCACCTGTTTTGTCTCTCGCGTGCGGAGGTTGGTGCTCCAGAGGTTCAGGCCACGTTCAAAGCGCGCGAGGTAGTAGAGCATCTCCCCGTCCTTGCTCACGAGCGCGTCGGCGAGCGAGGAGGAGTGGATGGTGAAGCGCGACTTGCGGGTCTCGATGCCCTCAAGGTCGATGCTCATCGCCTTGGTGGCGGTGTCCGCCTTCGCCTTGCCGGTGTCGGGCTTCGGCTTCGGTGCCTTCTCCTCGGCATCTCTCACGAGCGCGAGTTCTTCCTTGGTGAGGCGGTAGCGGTCCCACGCGTCGCGGGTGAAGAACATCCCGTACACGTCGTTCTGCGCCGGGCCGGTCTGCGCGACGGATCGGAGCCCATCGCGGTTGCTGGCCCAGATCATCGCGTTCCCGCCGAGGATCCACTCGGCACCGCCGTCGTTGAAGCCGCTGCGGGTGAGGTTGATCGGCGCGCTCTTCCCGTCAGTCGCGACGAGGCCGACCTCACTGGGGGCGAGCCCGGGGGTGGAAAGATCGAAGAGCATCCACTTGCCGTCGGGACTCCAGCGGAAGTGGTGGTTGGGAGTGGTGGCGAAGATCGTCGCGACATCGAGCAGGGTGCGACTCTGCTTGGTCGCGACGTCCATCACCTTGAGCGTGTTCAGCCCTTCGATCCAGGCGAGCTCCTTGCCGTTCGGCGAGTAGGTCGGCTGGTAGTTGATGCGATCGTTCACGATCACCGGTGACTCGCGCACGAGCGTCGCGGCGTAGAAGTAGAGCTCGGTATCGCGCACGCGCCGCGCTTCGTAGATCCCCCACTTGCCGTCGCGCTCGGAGGCGTAGATGAGCGACTTGCCGTCGGGGGCGAAGGAGAGGTTGGTCTCGTTGGCGGGGGTGTTGGTGATGCGCTTGGTGACGCCACCCTCGACGCTCGCGGTCCAGACGTCGCCGCGCGCGATGAAGGCGACTTCCTTGCCACTCGGTGACACGGTGACGTCGCGCGCACCGCTGGTGATGGTCTGGATCAGGTCGCTGTTCGCCTTCGCGTCGGCCGCGATGGCGACGGCCACGCGCTTGGGCGATGCACCCGGGGCCATGGTGTAGAGCTGGCCGTCCTGGCTGAAGGCGACGGTGCCGTTGTCGGCGCGGCTCAGAAAGCGGACGGGGGCATCGGTGAACTTGGTGAGCTGCGTGGAGGCGCCACCGTTGATGCCGATGCGATGCACGTTGAAGGTGCCGCTCTCTTCGCTGAGGTAGAGGAGCGCCTTGTCGTTGTCGGTGAAGAGCGGCGAGCGGTCTTCACCAGCAAAGCCAGTGATCCGCTTATGCGTCCCCGCCTTCGCATCGTAGAGCCAGAGGTCGCGGGTGATCGCGGAGGTGTGGTGCTTTCGCCAGACGTTCTCGCCCCCCTTCTTATCGTGGTAGGCGAGCCACTGGCCGGTGCGATCCCAGCGTGCGTCTTCTGCGGGGGTCGTGAGGAGCTGCGCGGGGCGTCCGCCCGCGACATCGACGGACCAGAGCTCGGGCTGTGCACCGGTCGGATACTGGCGATTGCTCGCGGCATCCATGCGAGCCGCGCCGAAGAGGAGCTGCTTGTCGTCGGGCGAGAACGAGTACGGCGTCTCGGTGGCGGAGTGGAAGGTGAGTCGCCGCGGTTCACCGCCGCTGGCAGCCATGATATAGATGTCGAAGTTGCCGCGGCGGTCGCTCGCGAAGGCGATCCACTTGCCGTCGTGGCTCCAGACCGGATTGAAGTCGTGCGCCGCGTGCTGTGTGAGCTGCGTCGCGGTGCCGCCCGCGCTCGCCACGCGCCAGAGATCGCCACGCCAGGTGAAGACCAGCGTCTGCCCGTCAGGCGAGATGGCCGGGTAACGGAGCCAGGTGGGGGCGGACTGCGCGGGGAGAACAACAGCACTGGAGAGTGCGGCGAGCGCGAGCGCGCGGAAGCGACGGAGCACGAGGGATCCTAGGGGAGAAAGACGTTGGAATGTGCCCCCCGGGAGAGGGGGGGAGCAAGCGCGGAGGGCGCTACTCGTGCCGGATCGCGTCGATCGGCGAGAGCCGCGCGGCCCGGAGCGCCGGATAGATGCCGAAGACGATCCCCACACCGATCGCGGACACCGCGACCACGAGCAGACTCGAGAGCGAGAACCCGGGCTGCAACGCCGCCTCCGTGCGGGCACGTACGATCGCAGTGACCACGGTCGTGACGCCGATCCCAAGGGCAAGGCCGATCAGCGCGCCGAAACCACTGATCGCGACGGACTCCGCGAGGAACTGATAGAGCAGGTCGCGCCGCCGCGCGCCGATCGCTTTGCGCACACCGATCTCACGGGTGCGCTCGGTGACGGAGGCGAGCAGGACGTTCATGATCCCGATCCCGCCGACGACGAGGGAGATCCCGGTGATCGCCCCCATGAAGAGCTTGAAGGTGAGCATCGCGCGCTGCGCTTGCTCAAGCCGTGATGCGCTGGTCTCGACCTTCACGCGTCGCTCCCAGCGGCCGTAGCGATTCGCGAGCCACTCTTGGATTGTGAAGTCAACCGTGAAGTGCAACAATGAGTGCTACGCGGCATAGACTTCCTCCGGGGTTCTGAAGCCGAGTCGTTTGCGCGGACGGCGGTTGAGCTTATCGGCGATGCGTTGGCAGTCGCCCTGCGTGACGTGCTTCATGGAGACGCGCTTCTTGAGGTACTGGCGAATCAGGCCGTTCGCATTCTCGTTGCTCCCGCGTTCCCACGAGTGGTGCGGCGTCGCGAAGTAGCACCGTGTGTCGACGACGCGCTCGAGCTGCTTGTAGGAGTGGAACTCCGTGCCGTTGTCGAGGGTGAGCGTGCGCACGGGTCGGGGCTGCGCGTCGATGAGCTGCCGCATCCGTGCGTTCACTTCGGACGCTTGCTTCGACGACAGCTGGCCGATCGCGAGGAAGCCGGATTTGCGCTCGACGAGCGTGACGATGCACGCCGTGTCCTGCGTGCTGCCCATCACGGTGTCCCCTTCCCAGTGCCCGACGCGCGAGCGATTGGTGGCCCCGGCGGGGCGCGTCGAGATGTGCCGTTTGCCCGCGAGGCGCCCGCGACTGTCATACGTGCCGTAGCGCTTGCGCAGGTTCTTCGTGATGATGCGCAGGTGCGTGAACAGCGTCCCCCCGCGCTTCTTGTCGGCCCAGATGTGCCGATAGATCGTCTCGTGACTGATGGCGAGGAGGTCGAACCGCGCACACCAGCCCTCGACCTGCTCGGGACTCCAATCCAGACGCAGCAGGTCCTCGACGAACGCCCACTCCTCGCGCGAGAACTGGGTGCCGCGCCGCGCCATCCGGCGCCGCTGGTTCGTGTAGCTCTGCGCCTTCAGCGGAAAGTAGCTCACGCGGTTCTCGCGCCAGAGGTTGCGCCGGATCTCGCGCGTGATGGTACTACGAGCGCGCTGCAGCTCGCGCGCAATCGCCGCCGGCCTCAATCCCTGCTTCCGGAGGGCCCAAATGGCGTACCTTTCGTGTTGGGTGATCTGGGTGTAGGTCATGGCGTCCTTTCTCTTGGAGGAGAACTGAAGCCTAGCCTGCCCCAGGTCACCTCACCCCCTTTCCGGGGTGGGGCGATTGTTGCACTTACTATGTGAATGCAAGATTCGATACGCGAGTGGACGCAGACGGCGACCTCCTCACACTCGAGCAGCAGGACCGCACGCGGTGGGACCGTGCGCTCATCGCGGAGGGTTTCTCGCGGCTCGCGCAGGCCGCGAGTGGTGACCGGATGACGGTGTACCATACCGAAGCGATGGCGGCGTCGGTGCACGCCGCGAGTCCGAGTTGGGCGGCGACCGACTGGGACGCGATCGTCCGTGCGTACGACGTGCGCTTGACGTTGGCGCCCTCGCCGGTGGTCGAACTCAATCGCATTGTCGCGTTGGCGCAGCGCGACGGAGCGGTGCCTGCGCTCGCGGCGCTCGATGCACTCGAACAGCGCGGCGTCTTGCAGGACTCCCCCCAACGCCATGCCGTGCGCGGCGAGCTCCTTGCCTCCGCAGGCGATCACGTGGGCGCGCGCGCGGCCTTCGATCGTGCGATCGCCGCAGTGTCGGCGACGCCGATCCGGCGCCACTGGTCCCGCCGCCGCGACGCCCTGACACGGTGATGTCGATTCCGGCGGTCGCCGTTCGTCACCCTGTGCGCCACCCGGCGCGCCCACTCTGACACGAGGACCGCACGATGCCCGACTACATGCTGCTCCTGCACGAATCCACCACCGCTGGTGCGGGGCTGAGCCCCGCCGAGATCATGGAGACGATCAATCGGTACAAGGCGTGGGCTGGGAAGCTCGCGGAGGCAGGGAAGCTGCGTGGCGGGGAGAAGCTCTGCGACGACAAGGGGCGCGTGATGACGAAGCGCGGCGCTCAGGTCTCGGCCAAGGACGGCCCCTACAGCGAGGTCGCCGAGGTGATCGGCGGCTACTTCATCATCAACGCCGCGGACTACGCCGAAGCGGAGCGCCTCTCCTCTGATTGCCCCCACCTAGACTTCGGCAATGCGATCGAGCTGCGCGAGGTGGAGCCCACTTCGGACTAGCTGATGGCCGTCGACGCCCACGTGCGGTAGAATCTCGGGATGCAACGACGAGACTTCGTAGCCAGCGTGGGTGTCGGCGCCGCCGCACTCCTGTCCGGAACGGCGCGTGCGCAGGGCCGACCGACCGCGCGCGCCTTGGTGTTCGACGCGATGGGCGAACTCCGCCCGGAGTACGACGTCGCGCTGCTCCGCGAGATTCGCGCGAGCGGACTCGACGCGATCACGGTCACGCTCTGTGATCCGAAGCCGATCGGCGCCGAGGCGGTGCAACTCGCGGTGGACGGCGTGGCCGAGTATGACGCGTTCATCGCGAGGCACCCGACGCTGCTGCTCAAAGCGACCAAGGTGGCGGACATCGACCGCGCGCGCTCGAGCGGCCGGATCGCGGTGTTCTATCTCTTCCAGAACACCGCGCAGTTCGGGACGAACCTCGACCGGGTGACGCTCTTCGCACGGCTCGGTGTTCGCTCGTCCCAACTCACGTACAACGACATCAACGATGCGGGGGCGGGGTGCCGCTCACCGGGTGGGCGCCTCACGCCGTTCGGGCGCGAGCTGATCGCGAAGATGAACGCGGAACGGATGCTCCTCGATCTGTCGCACGTCCACATGGACACGATGGCCGATGCGATCGCGGCCTCGCGGACGAGTGCGGTCATCTCTCACACCGCGTGCGCCACGGTGCACGCGCATGTCCGGAACACGACGGACGCGAATCTGCGGGCGCTCGCGGAGCGCGGCGGCGTGGTCGGGATCTGCCAGATCCGACCGTTCATCACGGAGCAGCGGCGCGCCAACCTCGATCGCTATGTGGCCCACGTCCTGCACGCGGTCCGCGTGGCCGGAGTGGAGCACGTCGCGATCGGGAGCGATCGCGACCATCGGCGGATCGACCTGACCCCCGAGTACATCGCGCAGCTCAAGCGTGAAGAGGGTGCGCAGTTTGTTGAGGCGGATCTCCCGCTCTTTCTGGAGGCGCTGAACGGCCCGCGCCGAATGGAAGTCGTGCGTGATGCGCTCGCGAAGAAACTCCCCGCGCGCGACGTGGACCGGATCCTCGGCGGGAACCTGCGGCGGTTGTACGCTGAGGTGATCGGTTAGCGCCGCGGCGCGCGCTCCAAGGCCCAGACGTCGTTACGGTACGCAAAGCGGATCGCCTCACCGCTTCCTTCGGAGTACTTCCCGCCCGTCATTAGCAAGCGATCGCCGAGGACCCAGACTGCGGCGCCGCCGCGGGCAGGCCAGGGGGCGCCGTGCTCCTCCCAGAGATCGCCGTCGGCGGTGACGAGGGTCGCGGGTGCGAACGCCCCCGCACGATTCACGCCGATGAGCCAGAGGCGATCGTCGAACACGATCGGGGTGCCACCGTGCAGCGGGCCAGTGCGGTCCGCGTGTCGGCGCCACTGCACGCCGTCCACGGTGGACCAGACTTCGCGCGACGAGTTCGGATTGGGGTTCACCTGGCCGTCGATGACTCCGCCGCCGATGAGCCACAGGCGATCCCGAAAGACGACGAGCGTCTCGATGGTGCGCGCGGACCAGGGCGCCGCGCGCGATACGGCCGTCCAGCGCACGCCGTCGGGGGAGTTCCACACCTCATTCGAATATCGACGGCCGTCGTAGCCGCCCATCATCCACAATCGACCGCGAAAGGCGACCGCGCCATAGAACACGCGCTGCGGCAGGTTCGACGTGGTGGCGAGCGTCTCCCACCGTTCGAGGTCGCGCGTGCGCTTGATGATCGGCGTGATGGTGAAACGCTCGTAGTTCCCCTGGAGCGCTCCGAGCGCCATGACCGCGTCATTGAAGAGGACGAACCGTTGATAGGCCGAGTTGAGGCCGCTGGATGGGAGGGCGGTCGGCGTCCAGTGCACCCCGTCGCGCGAGCGCCAGCTACCGCGCGGGTGCATCGACCAGCTCTCACCGCGCACGGTGTATACCGGATAGTTGTACGACCCCGCGTAGGGCGCCGTGCTCACCAGACGGGTCCAGCGCCATCCGGGGGGCGCGGGGCGTGTGCCCTGTGCGGCGAGGAGCGCGCCGCCCAGGGCGGTCGCGACGAGGAGAGAGCGAGCGGTCATGTGTGTGTGATCATCACGGTGTAGCCGTCCGGATCGGTGACGCGGAACTCCCCGCGCGGCGCGTACGACTCGGCGCGCTTCTCGGTGGGCGCGAGCCCGGCGGCGGAGAGGCGCGCGAACTCGACCTCCACATCGTCGACGTACAGATAGAACAGGACCCCTTGTTGGTCGGCGTGGATCGGCGCCGTCGCCTGCGCGAGCATGAGCGAGGCATCGTTCGCCGCGAGCCACGCCCAGGTGATCCCCGCGCGATCGGGGGGCGCCACCGTGTTCTGCACGCGGAGCCCGATCGTCTCGTAGAACCGGATCGAGCGTGCCATGTCCGCGACATGCGCGAAGGGGACGAGCGCGCGCGGTGGTCCCTGGGATGCGAGCGCGGCGAGGATCAACATCGCGCGCTCCGCCTCGGCGAGTGGCACGAAGAGGTGATCGTGGTGCGTGCCGGCGACGACGTTGCACGGGATGCGTTGCCGGCCGAGCGCCGTGGCGATCGCGGCGGTCAGGCCGACGGCGTCGAGTGCGGAGTGGACAGTGAGGGTGATCCACGCGGCGCGGAAGCGCGGGGTGAGGCCGGCGGCGAGCGCCGCGGACTCCTCGACGATGACCGTGGTTCCCTCGCGCTCCTGGATCGTCGCGATCGGGGTGAGCCCTGAGGGGAGCGCGCCCGGTGCGACCACAGCGAAGACATAGACGCCCGGGTGCCGCTCGGGGTGGAGCCCGCGGAGTAGCGGGGCGAGATCGCGGACGGGCGTGCTCTCGGACATCGGGGCTCTCGTCGAGGGGTACGCGGAATCTCGCGTGCACCACCGCGCGAGCCAAGGGCCGGGGACGCCTTGCCTCAGGGCGCACCGCGCTCCATCGTGCCAGCCATGGATCTGGTGCTCTGGCGGTGGAGCACGACCACTCAGGTCGTCTCCTGTATCATGATCGCGGCGTTCTTCGTGGCGCTGCAGGGCGCGACGCGGCGGACCGAATTGCGGTGGTGGATGTGGGCCTGGCTCGCGAACCTCGCCGCACTCACGGTGACGATCCTCTATTGGTACAAGATCGGGTTCACCGATCTCTCGGCGCTCACCCGCGCGTCGTACGCGGCGGCGAAGTCCACCTTCGCGATCCTGTTGCTGCAGGGGGCGTGGTCGTTGCGGCGGCCGAGCAAGCAGTTCGGGTCCACCGCTGTGCGCGTCGCCTTCGTGGTGGTGGTGTCGCTCCTCGCCGCCTTTGGGACCGAGTCACTCGAGGGGCTCGGCGTGCAGCAGCACTCGATGCTCGGCGTGCTCTTCGCGGTGCTCGGCTTCGCGCTGCTCCGCACTGGGGATCGTGCCGTGCGCTGGCTCGCGGGAGCGTTCTTCGTGCGCGCAGCGATCGCGGTGCTGGAGTCAATCGCCTGGGGGATCCAGCTCGCGGGATTGGAGACGGTCGGCGCGCGCTCCTACGAACTCAGCGGGACGTTCCTCGCGGTGTCGTCGGGGCTCGACGTGGGCGTCGAGTGGCTGTTGGCGCTCTCCTGCGTGCTGGCGGTGAGTACGCGACGCGAGCAGGAGTTGAACGCGCTGAACGGGTCGCTCGAGCAGGCGCAGTCCGAGTTGCTCGGGCTCATGGACCGTGACGCACTCACCGGTCTTCCTACGCGCGGGCGTCTGCCGGAGCTCTTCCGCGCGGCGTTCGAAAGCGGCTGCACGCTGGCCTTCCTCGATCTCGACGAGTTCAAGCGGATTAACGATCGGCACGGCCATCACGCGGGGGATGCGGCGCTGGTGCGGTTCGCGGAGTCGCTGCGTGCGGCGTTCCGCCCGGAGGACAGCGTGGTCCGGTACGGGGGGGACGAGTTCGTGGTGGTGGCGGCCGGACTGACCGGGCCGGACGCGGAGGCACGCCTCGATACGGTGCGTCGTGCGCTCGACACCCACGCAGACGCGCCGCGGGTGCGCTTCTCCGCTGGGGTGCGCGAGGTCGCGCCGGGGCAGTCCGCCGATGCGGCGCTGCGCGAAGCCGACGCCGCGATGTACCGCGCGAAGGCGGCCGCAGCGTCGCGGTAGCGCCCTACGCGGCGCCGCCGGTCTCGAGAAAGCGCACGAACGCCTCCGGGAGCCCAGCGGCGCGCACACCGGCCGCCGTCGCCGCGATGTCGTACGCGACGCGGGTTACCTCGACGGTGACGTCCCCATTCGCGATCGTGAGGAGGATGTAGCTCGCGCGCGGATCGCCGTCCTTCGGGCGTCCGACACTCCCGGTATTGATGAAGTGGATGCCGTCGACGGCGCGATGCCACGGTTTGTGCGTGTGGCCGAAGCAGAGCACATCGCCGCGGGAGAGCCGCGCACTCTCCGCCATCTTCCGCAGGAAATCATCCGACCGGTCCTCGGTGACGTACACGAGGTTGCTCTGTGGCGTGGCGTGCACGAGCGTCACCGTCGGGCCGGCGACATGGCCGCCGTTCGGGCGGAGGTCGACACGGAAGGGGAGGGCCGCGAGCTGGGCCTTCGACGCGGCGCTCGTGTGTGCGAGCGTCCAGGTGAAGCTCTCGTGCGCGAGCGCTTCCTGCGCCGGCGACTCGGCGCGGCACCCACAATGCTTGTAGTGCCTCGCGACCGTGGTGTCGTAGTTCCCCGCCACCCCGGTGATGCCGCGCTCCGCGAGGCGAGCGATCACCTCGTTCGGTGCGGACGAGTAGCCGACGAGGTCACCCAGATGGTGGGTCGCGTCGACCCCACGTTCACCGATATCGACGAGTACGGCGTCGAGCGCGGCGAGGTTCGCGTGGATGTCGCTGATCAGGGCGTACCGCATCCTATATGCTAGTCCGGAGCCGTTCACGCCCGCCATCGACGTGACAGCGGCGTTACATTCCCCCGGCCCTCATCCGGAGTGTGGATGCCTCGTCTCCCCTGGCGCGCGATCCTCGCGGTGCTGTTCGGTGCCGCGCTCGGCGCGCAGCCCGCGCCCCGCGCGAGTGAACCGTTCGTCGTCGAGTACTCCTACCGCATCAAGTGGGGGTTCCAGAGCGAGTGGATGGCGCTGTACCAGAAGAACCACTATCCGATCCTGCGCAAGCAGCAGGAGATGGGGCGGATCCTCTCAATGTCGGCGGTGACGCCGGTGAATCATGCCGGCGAAGCCGATCGGTGGGACCTCCGGTTCACCATCGTCTGGAAGGACGCCGCCACGGCGCACGATGGTTTTGATTCCTCGGTGCTCGCCAAGCAGCTCTATCCGGACCAAGCGACCTTTCAGAAGGAAGAGCAGCGGCGCTTCGAGCTGCTGCTCGCGCATATCGACGTCCCTGTGCCCCCCCTCGACCTCAAGCGCTGGACGCCCTGACCGTGAACCGAGCCACGATCCGCACTCTCGCTGTCATCGCCCTTCCGACCGCGCTTCTCGCGCAGGCACGTGGACGCGCCGCAGCGGGTGATGGCACCGTCCCGTACCGCGCCGACACCTACACCGCCGCGACGGCAACGTCCTCCTCGTTCAAGGCGCTCCGCTGGCGCAACGTCGGCCCTCTGCGTGGCGGGCGCGTGGACGCGGTCGTCGGCGATCCGATGCGCCCCTTCGTGTTCTATATGGGCGCGGTCAACGGCGGCGTCTGGAAGACCACGAATGGTGGGCAGTCGTGGAACAACCTCACCGACGGGAAGAGCGACATCTCATCGGTCGGCGCGATCACGGTCGCGCCCTCGGACCCGAACGTGATCTACGTCGGGACGGGCGAGTCGCAGCTCCGCGAGGATCTCACATTCGGCACGGGGATGTACCGCTCCACCGACGGCGGCGAGAGCTGGCAACACCTCGGCCTCACCGACACGCATCAGATCACCGACGTCGTGGTCGATCCACGCGACGCGGACCGCGTCTACGTCGCCGCGATCGGGCATGCGTTCGGGCCGAATGCCGAGCGCGGCGTGTTCCGCACGCTCGACGGCGGGAAGACGTGGAAGAAGATCCTCTA
>JAIETI010000189.1 GCA_019745365.1 Gemmatimonadaceae bacterium
GGCGTTGAGAATCTGAGCGCGTTCGTGCCGTCCACAATCTCCGATGTGCATCGGACTATCGCGGAGCCTGGGATCATCCAGTTCCGTGGACCGACACCGCCCACCGGAGGCCCGACGGAGAAGCGTCCATGATCGCATCGCTCACGCGCCTCACCACGGGCGCCGGCCTCGTCGCCGCACTCGCGTTTCCCACCGTGCCGTTCGATACTTACCCGCGGCAACCCGGGATCGATGCGATCAACTACGCCTTCCGCATCGAACTCTCGGACACGAGCGATGCGATCACGGGGGAGATGACGCTCGATTTCCGCTTCCTCTCCGCCGATGTCCGCACGGTTCGCCTGGACCTGGTCGGCGCGACCAGCGCATCAGGGAAGGGAATGCGGGTCGCAGCGGTCACGCTCGACGGCGCGGCGGTCCCGTTCACGCACGCCGACGACGTCCTACAGATCGCGCTCCCCAATGCGCCCACCGCGCAGCAGCGCTCGCGGATCGTTGTGCGCTATGCCGGGACTGCCGCCACAGGGCTCACCATCGGTCGCAACCGCCACGGCGATCGCACCTTCTTCAGCGACAATTGGCCGAACCGTGCGAGGCACTGGCTCCCCACGATCGATCATCCGTACGACAAAGCCAGCAGTGAGTTCATCGTAACGGCGCCCAGCCACTATCAGGTCGTCTCGAACGGCGTGGAGGTGGAGGCGACCGATCTCCCCGGCGGGCGCCGTCGCACGCACTGGCGCAATGCCGTGCCGATCGCCCCTTGGCTCTACGTGCTCGGCGTCGCGCGATTCGCGATGCAGCGCGTCGACACCTTCGACGGAAAGCCGATCGAGACGTGGGTCTATCCGCAGGATCGCGACGCCGGCTTCGCCGATTTCGCGACGCCGACCAAGAGCGTGCTCGCTTTCTACAGCGACTACGTCGGCCCCTTCGCGTACGAACGGCTCGCGAACATCCAAGCCACTAGCGTGAGCGGCGGGATGGAAGCCGCGTCGGCGATTCTCTATAACGAAAGCTCCGTCACAGGGACGGGGAGCGTCCGTTGGCGCAACGTCGTGATCCACGAGATCGCGCATCAGTGGTTCGGCAACGCGGTGACCGAAGCGGACTGGGATGACATCTGGTTGAGCGAGGGATTCGCGACCTACTTCACCCTCCTCTACATCGAGCACGCCTACGGCCGCGACGAGTTCGTGCGGGGGCTCGAGGCCAGCGCACGGACCGTCGCGACCTTCGCCGCGACGAACCCGGACTACACGATCATCCACAGGAACCTTAGTCGCATGGAAGACGTGACCAGCTCCCATACCTATCAGAAGGGGAGTTGGACGCTCCACATGCTTCGTGGCGTGATCGGCGATGCGGCGTTCCAGCGCGGGATCCGCGCCTACTATCAGCGCCACTTCAATGCGAACGCCACCACGGCAGACTTCCGTCGCGCGATGGAGGAGGCGTCCGGTCGTGACCTCGGCTGGTTCTTCGAGCAGTGGCTCTACCGCCCCGGCACGCTGAAGGTCGCTGGCCAGTGGCGCTACGACGCCGCAGCGAAGCAGATCACCGTGTCGCTCGATCAGCTCCAGACGGACGGCAGCGTGTTCACGATGCCGATCGAGATCGCGGTGCACACCGCGGGACAGGCGCCGCCGACGATCCATCGGGTGCAGCTTGCGGGGAAGCAGAACGCGTTCACGCTCGCCGCGGCCGAGGCCCCAACCGCCCTAACGCTCGACCCCAATCGCTGGGTGCTGATGGAGGTGTCGCTGACGAAGGCACGGTGATCACCAACGACGACGTGGTGCAGCTTGTCACGCGCGTCCCCGATGCGTACCCTCTCCCATCTCTGCGGCCAACCCGGACGCGGTGCTCACCCAACACGATCCCTCCCATGTCCGCCGTACTCAACGCCACCCACCTCGGCTGCTCCATCACCTGCAAGGACCTCGCGGCCTCGCTGGCCTTCTACCGCGACGGCATCGGCTTCGCCGTCCTGCAGACCTACGATCGCGAGGGGAAAATGACCGCGGCCGTCGTCGGCGCCGGCCAGTGCCATCTCGTGCTGAATCAGGACGACGGCAAGCTCGGGTGGGATCGCATCAAGGGGCAGGGGTTCTTCCTGCAGATCAACGTGGCCGCCGCCGCTGACGTGGACTCCGCTGCCGCGCGCATCAAGGCCGCGGGTGGCACGCTCATCGATGAGCCGGCCGATCGCCCGTGGGGGGTGCGGATGTTCCAGTTCCGCGACCTCGATGGCTTCAAGATGGGTGTGTCAACGCCGCTCGCCGGATAGACGCCCCGATGCGCGCCGCGGCGTTCGGTCTGCTGCTCTGCGCGGGGCAGGTTCTCGCGCAGACATCGCTTCCCACTCCGGTGCGACAGGGAGCGGAGGTATCAAGCGCCGCGGTGCGCGTCCCCATCTCGCTGCGCGACGCGTCGCGCAACGATCGCTGGCTCGGCCTCGGCGTCCGCGATGTCCGCTGGGCGCCCGATGGTCGTTTCATCTACTTCCGATGGAATCTGCGTCCCGCGTCGAACGACATCCCCGACGCCGATCCCTGGTTCCGCACCGATCGAGCGGGGAAGAGCGTCACTCAACTCACCGCGGCGGAGGCAGCGCGCGTCCCCGGCGAGCAGGTGGAGTGGAACGCCGCAGGCACGCGGGCGGCGTGGAGCAGCGGCAACGCGGTCTTCGTCTGGCGAAAGGAGGGCGACCTCACGCAGCGCGTGGTGGCCCTGGACGGGACGCCCGCGCGGCTACGATTCGCTGAACACGATGCCGCGCTGCACTTCATGGTGGGGGAGTCGCTCTATCGGTTTGCGGTGGATTCCGGCGCCGTGAGTGTGATCGCGACGCGCGTCACTGTCGATCCCCTCAAGCGCACGCCGGCCTCGGAACAGCTCGCGGCCGAGGCGCGCGCGCTCTCGTCGCAGCTCAGCGAGCGGTTGCGCGTGAGTAGCGAGCGGGCCCGTCTCGCGCGTCAGGTGATCGGCAAGCCGCAGCCGATCCCGGCGCCACCCGGGACGCGCGTCGAGAACATCCAGCTCGCGCCGGATGGCGCGACGCTGACCTTTCGTCTGCGCACCATCGCCGCGAACCGCCCGCCGACGAAGTACCTCGACTACGCCGATCCGTCGGGGTACGCGAAGCCGCTCGATGCGCGAGGCAAAGCGGGAGAGCCGCGCGATCGATTCCGACTCGGCATCCTACGGATCGATCCGCATGTGGTCGCCGAGAGTCTGACCGTCGTGTGGGCGGAACTGAAAGAGGCCGGAAGCCAAGGCACGGTGCCGCACGGGCCGTGGTGGAGCCCCGACGGGTCACGCGCGGTCGTGCAGCTCGTCGGCGAGCGTGATGAGGACCTCTGGATCGCGGAGCTCTCGCTCGCGACGGGGGCGCTGCGGGTCCTCACGCACGATCACGATGACGCGTGGCTCGGTGGGCCGCCGGTCCAATCGAACAATACCGAGCCGACGCTCCTCGAGTGGCTGCGCGACGGGAGCATCGCCTTCGCCACGGAGCGGAGCGGATGGAGTCATCTCGCACGGCTCGCGCCTGACGGCACGGTCACGCCGCTGACGAGTGGGGCGTGGGAGGTGCGTGGCGCCGCTCTCTCGCGCGACGGGAGCACCTGGCTCCTGCAGACCAGCGAGGCGAACGCGGCCGAGGACCAGCTCTATACGATGCCCGCGCTCGGCGGCGCGATGCAGCGGCTCACCACCGCGACCGGCCGCAACACGGGCGTGCTCTCGCCGGATGGACAACGCGTCGCGATCCTGCGGAGCAGCTCGGTGGCATTCGCCGATCTCTTCGTGCGCGACGTGCGGGCCGGCGCACCAGAGCAGCGGATCACGGAGAGTGGGACGGCGGAGTGGCGGTCGCGGCGGCTCGTGACGCCGCAGATCGTTGCGATCCCGCACCCGGATGGGAAGCCGGTCTTCGCCGCGTTGTACCGACCCGAGCGGCCGAACCCCGAACGTGCCGCGCTTATTCATGTGCATGGTGGCGGCTATCGTCAGTTCGCGCACCTCGGTTGGAGCGCGTACGGCTGGAGTGGGCATCTCGGCCTCCTGCATCACTTCCTTGCGCAGGGGTACACGGTTCTCGATTTCGATTACCGCGGGAGCGCCGGGTTCGGGCGCGACTATCGCACCGACATCGCCGGAGCGATGGGCGCGAAGGACGTGGACGGCGCGGTGGCGGCCGCACGATGGCTGGTGCGCGAGCAGGGGATGGATTCGACGCGCATCGGCATCTACGGCGTCTCGTATGGCGGCTTCATGACGCTCATGTCGCAGTTCCGCTACCCGGGAGTCTTCGCGGCTGGCATCGCGCGCGCGCCGGTCACGGACTGGGCGCACTACTCCGATGGGTGGACGAGTCGGATCCTCGGCGTGCCGCAGGTCGATTCGCTCGCGTATCGACGTTCGAGCCCCATCTACTACGCCGAGGGGCTCCGCGATCATCTACTGATCGAGCACGGGTTGGTGGACGACAACGTGCATTTTCAGGACACGGCTCGGCTCGTGCAGCGATTGCTGGAGCTGCAGAAGGACTTCGAGGTGATGTACTACCCGACCGAACCGCACGTCGTCGAGAGCGAGGTCAGTCGCTTCGATCAGGTGAAGCGAGCGGCCGCGTTCTTCGGGCACTATCTCCTCCGACGCTGATTGCGCGAGACTCTTCCGCTCGTCACGACCGCGCACCATTCTTGTCCCCCGACCCCGCACGCGCTCCGGCGGCGCAGCCCGAGCGTGCGAATGGACGGCGGTCCTCTTCCACCTTCGCGAGGCTCTTGTGCCCCTCCCCCTTCCGCAGCGCATCGCGCTGGCTGGACGGCGTGTCTTCTCGGCGATCGGAGGGATAGCCCTCCTTGCCTGCGCCGCAGCGACGCTCAGCGCGCAGACCACCGGTACCATCACCGGTCGCGTGCTCGACGCGGACAACAACCAGCCCGTCGAAGGCGCGCAGGTCAGTATCACCGGCACTGCGTTTGGTCGGGTGAGTGATGCTGACGGCAAGTTCACCCTGGTCAACATCCCGGCGGGCGCACTCACCATCAGCGTGCGGCGCATCGGTTATGCGATGCAGTCGCGACCCATCTCGCTCACCGCGGGCGCGTCGCTGACGGTCAACTTCACGCTGACCAAGGCCGGCTTCTCGCTCGCCGGCGTGGTCGTGACAGCGACCGGTGAAGAACGGAAGAAAGAGATCGGCAACGCCGTCACCACCGTCGGGAGCGCGGACTTCGAGCGCGGCGCGGTGGGGAACACCCAGCAGATCCTTCAGGGACGCTCCACCGGCGTGACCGTGCTTGCCAACGGCGGCGGTCCGGGCGCGGGCGGGAGCATCCGCCTGCGCGGCGTGAACTCGATCACGCAGGGGAATCGTCCACTCATCTATGTGGATGGCATCCGGATCTTCAACGGCAACTCGCCGACGGGGGTCTCGTCGCGGCAATCGGTCTCGCCGCTGAACGACATCCCGGCGTCGGACATCGAGCGCATCGAGGTCGTGAAAGGACCGGCGGCGACCACACTCTACGGCACGGAAGCGTCGGGCGGCGTGATCCAGATCTTCACCAAGCGCGGGCGCGAAGGCCCGGCGGTTTGGACGCTCGAAGCGAACGCGGGGCTCAACAGCATGGGTGACTTCGGCCCGCGCTCCGATCCCACGCGGATGTTCGTCCGTGAGTGCCGCGGCCCGAACGTCGTCGATGGCCTCGGCGTCGCCTTCGAGGATGCGTCCTGCCCCGAGAGCGGAAGCTGGCTGAAGAACGGGTCACTCACGCGCTACTCCCTCGGGGTGCGCGGCTCGGGGAGCGGGATCAACTACGCGATCTCGGGCAACCTCGAGCAGGAGTTCGGCGTCATCCGCGCCGGGCACAACAAGACGGGCGGTATCCGCGCGAACCTCGGCTTCGCGCCGAGCAAGACGGTGGGGCTCGCGCTCAACTCGTCGTGGCAGCGCCGTAACACGGGGATGGTCTCCGACGGGAACAGCGCCGACGCCTTCCTCCTCAATGTCTCGCGTGGACCGGGGACGAACTTCCGCGGCACGGGGTGCAGCTCGACCACGATCACCTGCACGGTCAACGACACCCTCTTCTCAAAGTCGAACACGATCGTCGGCGATCACTTCATCATCGGTGGGACGGGCACCTGGAACCCGACCGACAAGATCTCCAACCGTGTCGCGATCGGCATCGACTACAACAACAACGATCAGCGCACCATCAATCCGTTCGGCTACCCGCGCACCCCGACCGGCCAGTACTTCCAGACGCTCTGGAATCGGCAGCTGATCACGGTGGACTACGCGACGAGTTGGAAGCAGACGTTTCGCACCGACTTCACCGGCACCACCTCGTTCGGCGGTCAGCTCTTCGATAGTCGCTTGAACTCCACCGATCTCCAGGGCGACAACTTCGCCGGCCCGGGCGTGCCAACGCTCATCTCGGCGTCATTGCGACAGATCACCGATGTGAACCAGCAGCGCGTCATCAACGCCGGTTTCTTCGCGCAGCAGATGATCGGCTGGCGCGACAAGCTCTTCGTGACCGCGGGCGCCCGCGTGGACGGCAACTCGGCGTTCGGGTCCGGCTTCGGTCTGCAGACCTATCCGAAGGTCAGCGCCTCCTACGTGATGTCCGAGGAGAGCTACTGGCCCTGGAAGTTCGTCGAGACCTTCAAGCTCCGCGGCGCGGTCGGCGAGGCCGGCAAGGCGCCGGGCGCCTTCGACGCCACGCGCACCTGGAACCCGATCGCGGCGGAGGGCGGACTCTCGGCGTTCACGCCGGGGCAGCTCGGCAATCCCAACCTCGGCCCGGAACGCACCCGCGAGACGGAGTTCGGCTTCGACGCGGGGATGTGGGGCGGGCGCTTGGGCGCGGTGTTCACCTATTTCAACGCGCGGACCAACGACGCGATCATCAACGTCGCGTATCCGCCGTCACAGGGGTTCACGAGCAATCAGCCCGAGAACGTCGGCGCGATCACGAACAGCGGCATCGAGGCGCAGCTCACCGCGGCCATCGAACCCACGAAGTGGTCGCGTCTCGAGGCACGGCTCCAGTACACGCAGGTGCAGGGCGAGGCGGTGGACCTCGGCGACCGCGTCATCACGATCGATGCGCTCTCGCGGAGCTATGTGAAAGAGGGGCTCCCGCTCCCCGCCTACATCGGCGTGAAGGTCCGCAATCCGGACGAGTTCGCCGCGGCGGTGGTCGACAGCAACGTCTTCCTCGGCGCCACCTTCCCCACGAAGATCATCAACCCCTCGCTCACGCTGACGCTGTTCAAAGACATCAGCATCGAAGCGATCGGTGAGTTCCAGCGTGGCGGACATCTCGTCAACGGCAGCGGGTTCCAGAACGCCGGTCTTGGGATCTGGCAGCCCTGCTTCGCGGCGCAGCGCGCGCTCCGTGCCGCTGCGGCCGGCGACCCGTCGCAGCTCGCGACGGTGACTGCCCGCGACCGCATGCGCTGCTCCATCGTGGCCGCCGAACGCGACTACAGCTACTGGGTAGAGAGCTCGGACTTCTTCAAGCTCCGCAGCATCGCGATCTCGTATGAGGTGCCGAAGCGCTTCACGCCGGGGGCGCGCAACATGACCGTGTCGGCGGCGGGGCGGAACCTCTTCGTGCAGACGAAGTACACCGGCACCGATCCCGAGGTCGCGGATCAGCGGACCAGCACCTTCTCGCGCCGCGACTATTACAACTTCCCGCCCTATCGCACCTTCCTCGTCAGCGTGAGGACGAGCTTCTAATGGCCACCATGACGAATCTCTCGCACGCGGTGCGTCGCACTGCGTCCGTTGCTGCTGCCACGCTTGCGCTTGGCGGATGCGACCTCGAAGTCACGAACCCCGGCCCCCTCCTCGACGAGGCACTCAACACCCCGGGGGCGATGCCCGCGCTGGTGAACGGGATGGGGGGCGACCTCTCGAATGCGATGGGTAACTACCTCACCCGCGGTTCGCTCGCCGCATTCGAACTCAACCACTCCGGCAACTTCGCGAGCGAGCGGCAGTTCGCCGCGGGCGTCATCCGGCCGGAGGATGTGAACGGCGACTGGGCGCGTATGCATACGGCGCGCTACGTGGCCGAGGCCGGGCTCGACCGGATGAAGACCGTCCTCGGGACGACCTTCGAAGCGAACACGAACACCCCGCGGGCGTATCTCTACGCGGGTTTTGCGAACCGCTTCCTCGGCGAGAACGTCTGTAACGCGGTGTACGACGGTGGTCCGGCGCTCCCGAGCAGCGATCACTTCGTCCGCGCGGAGAGTCTGTTCACGCGGGCGCTGACGCTCGCGCGCGCGCAGAACAACGCGACCCTCACCAACGCGGCGCTCGCCGGGCGTGCGCAGGTGTACGCGGACCAGGGGAAGTGGACCGAAGCCGCGACGGACGCGGCGCAGGTTCCGCTCACCTTCCGACACAACGCGGTCTTCTCGACGAACACGGCACGCGAGAACCTCGATCTCGCCGTGCAGACCATCACGCGGCGCGAAGTGACGGTGTGGAATACCGTCTGGGTGGCAGACCGTGACACGCGCGTCGCGTACGACACGGTGCGCACCGGGACGACGCTCACCCGTGGCCAGGACGGCACGACGATCTTCTTCCGGCAGCGCAAGTACGCGACGATCGGTGATCCAGTGGCGCTCGCCAAGGGGACGGAGATGGTGCTGATCCGCGCCGAGGCCGCGTTGCGTGCGAACGACGTGGCAGGGGCGATGACGCTGATCAATCAGGGACGAACGGCGGCGTCGCTCGCCGCACTCACCGCGACGACCGCTGATGCAGCGTGGGCGCAGCTGATGCGCGAGCGTGGCGCGGTGCTCTGGCTCGAAGGACGCCGCCTGTTCGACCTGCGGCGTTGGCTGGCCGAGGGGCGCAACACCACGCTGCAGGGGCGGAGCACGTGTGTGCCGATCAGTCTTGAGGAGCGCGGGGCGAATCCGAACGTCGGGAACGCGCCGTAACCACAGGTCGGTGAGGGCGAGTGGGGGAGTGGCTTCGGCTGCTCCCCCATTTGCATTGGTGTGCGTCCGGGCTAGCGACCTGCGCTCTCGCCGAGTTCGAGCCCCGGATAGTGCGTCCGCACACAATCCGGACAGATCCCATGCGAGAAGTCGGTGATCGACCGCTTCGAGAAGTAGCGCTCGAGCTTCTCCCACTCCCCCTGATCGTTGCGGATCGACTTGCAGTGCGCGCAGATCGGGAGGAGCTTCGCGATCGCCTTCGAGAGCGCGGTCTCAAGGCGCTCGAGCGCCGCATCGCGCTCGGTCATGGCGCGGCGGTGGAAGAGGAGCAGCGCGCCAAAGCCCACGCCGAGCTGCGCCGCGTGTACCAGACTGAAGATCACTGGGTCGGCATACGGGACCGCGCGGAGCCACGGGAAGAAGCCGACCGAGACGCCGACGATTGCGAGACACCCCGATACGAGCGCGCTCTCCGGCCCCAATCGCGCACGCTGCGCGTACACGATCATCGCGGTCGCGCCGGTCGTCACCCCGTAGAGCAGATAGTGCGGCGCGCCCCGCGCGCCCGCGATCACGCTGGTGCCCGCCTGCGTCTCCCAGAGGAGCAGGAGCGCGTCCGCGCCGAGCAGGAGGTACCAGGGGCGGGGAAGGGGACGCTCCACGAGCGCGTAGCCGCCAAGCAGCAGATAGTAGTTCCGCGCGAGCGAGATCCCATGGATGATCTGGTCGCTGTGCGCGAAGTCGAGCGCACCAAGGGTGCTCGACGCGAGATAGCGCACCGTCCAGAGCGCCGACGCCACCGCCCAAAGCCCCAACCACCGCTCGCGATGGAGGCGCCACATCAACGCGAAGACGATCGTCAGGATCAGACTACTGAACGGACCGGTGATACTCGGCATGGGGCGTGGAGATGCGGAGGGACGAGGTACCGGAATCTCGCGACTGCACCCGGCGCTGGCCACTCCGAACGCGTGCGTGTACCTTCGCAATCGTAACGGTGTCCGCCGCCTCATTCGGAGATCTGTGTTGCGTCTGGCTGTCGCCCGAGTCACCCTCTGCGTCGCGCTCTGCGCCTGTGTCGGCCGCGGCAGACCGACGGTTCGAGATGCGCGGTTCGCCATGGGCGACGCCGCTGCCGTCGCACGCGCGCAGGCGGACAGCGTTCGCTATCCGTACACGGTCGCGGACGTCGACTTCATGTCGGGAATGATCCATCACCACGCGCAAGCGATCCACATCTCTCGGTGGGCCGCATCGCACGGTGCCGACGCTGCGGTGCAGCGCTTGTCCGCGCGAATCATCAATGCACAGGCGGACGAGATCACGCTGATGCAACTGTGGTTGAGGGATCGGCGCCGCCCCGCGCCGCAGGTGGACTCGGTGGGTCGCGTGACGATGCCGTCCCCACTCGGCGAGCATGCGACGCACAGCGGCGTGGCACACGACATGCGCTCGATGAGCGGGGCGATAATGCCCGGCATGCTCTCCGAGGCGCAGCTCGCCGAGCTCGATGCCGCCCGCGGCGCGGATTTCGACCGTCTCTTCCTGACCTTCATGCTCCTGCACCATCGCGGTGCGGTCACGATGGTGCGGGCCCTCTTCACCGCGCCTGGTGCCGGGCAGGACGAGACGGTGTTCAAGTTCGCGAACGATGTCGACGTCGATCAAAGCACCGAAATCAAGCGTATGTTCACCATGATGCTCGAACGCGGTTGGATGCCTCCCCAGTGATCACATCGCTCCCTCCCTCCGAGAAGTCCGCCATGCCTGCTCCCATTGTTCGTGCCGCCGTTGTTGGAGTGCTTCTTGCCGCGGCCGCGTGTAGCGCTGCGAAGCAACCGCAGACGGTGCCGTCGCCCGCCGCCGATCCGCGCAACGCGCTGAAAGCCGGGTTGTTCGATGCCGGCGAGCACATCTCGAATCTCAAGGTCGTCGCGAAGGCGGTCTCGCCGCCGGGCTTTCTCGGCATTACCAACTCCGACCTGACGTTCACCGGGCACTACGTCATCCAAGGGAACTACAACGGTCCCGTCGTCTGGGATATCCGCGATCCCGCGCAGCCGAAACTCGTGGTGGCCTACGAGTGCCCCGCCTCGCAGAACGATGTGTCGGTGTACCGCAACCTCATGTTCATGTCGGCCGAAGCGCAGAACGGGCGCGTCGACTGCAAGCCCGGCGGGGTGCGTGAGCCGGTGAGCACGGAGCGGATGCGCGGCGTCCGGATCTTCGATATCAGCGACATCAAGGAACCCAAGCTGCTTGCGAACGTGCAAACGTGCCGCGGCTCGCACACGCATACGGTGCTGGAGGACCCAAAGGATCGCGAGAATGTCTACATCTACGTGTCGGGATCAGCGGGTATTCGCCCCGGGGCGGAACTCGCCGGCTGTGCGGGAGACGCGGCGTCGAACGATCCGAGCTCGTCGCGCCTCCGGATCGAGATCATCAAGGTGCCACTCGCGGACCCGCGCGCTGCGGCCGTGGTCGGACGCGCGAACATCTTCACCGGATTGACCGCGCCCGCACGTCACGGTTTGTCCGATGCCGACAAGGCAGCCGCGGAGGAGGCGGTGGCAGTCGCCCGCCGCACCGGCGGCTTCGTGGGGCGAAACCCGCAGTCTGGTCGGGACATCGTGGCCCCCGGACAGCTCGTGCGCCAACTGTTAGACAGCATGGCGAGGGGCCGCGGCGCGACGACAGCGAATGCGGCGGATTCTGCCGCTGTGCGTCCGCTCTTGCAGTCGGCGCTCGACCGCATGTTCGCGAACCCGACGGGCGCGAATGGCGGCGGCGCCCTCAGTGAGCGCTCCCAGTGTCACGATATCACCGTGTATCCGGCGCTCGGCTTAGCGGGCGGTGCGTGCGAGGGGCACGGCATCCTCCTCGATATCAGCGATCCGGTGAGTCCGGTGCGCCTCGACGCGGTGGCCGACTCCAACTTCGCCTACTGGCACTCCGCGACGTTCAATAACGACGGCACGCAGTTGCTCTTCAGCGATGAGTGGGGCGGCGGTAGCGCCCCCAAGTGTCGCGCGGGCGACAAGCCGGAATGGGGGGCCAACGCCATCTTTGCGATCGAGAACCGGAAGTTGGTGTTCAAGAGCTACTACAAGATCCCGACCTTGCAGTCGTCAAATGAGAACTGCGTGGCGCACAACGGCTCGCTGATCCCGATTCCCGGACGCGACGTGATGGTGCAGTCGTGGTACCAGGGCGGCATCTCGGTGTTCGACTGGACCGACGGGTCGAACCCAAAGGAGATCGCCAGCTTCGATCGAGGGCCTGTCGATAGCACCCGGATGGTGATGGGGGGGTCGTGGTCGGTCTACTGGTATAACGGCCAGATCGTGAGCTCCGAGATCGCTCGTGGACTCGATGTCGCGCAGTTGGTGCCGAGCCCGTTCATCTCCCAGAATGAGATCGACGCGGCGAACACCGTGAAGTGGGATCAGCTGAATGCGCAGGGACAGCCGCGGCTTGTCTGGCCGCCGAGCTTCTCCCTGGCCAAGGCGTACACCGACCAATTGGAGCGAAAGGGGTGCGCGGCACCAGCGGTGTCGTCGTTGCGAACGCAGATCGCCGCAGCGGAACGCGCGAGCGGCGCGGCGCGGAATAGCGCGCTCGCCGCGGCCGTGACTGCGGCCACGGGCGCACGGGGGTGCGACGGAAGGAAGAGCGATCTGCTCACGAAGGCGTTGCAGGCGCTGCAGACACCAGTGATGTAGGCGGCGCCCTTCGCCCATCTCGCTCCGCCGCCGGGTACATTACTCGGCGCCCACCTCCTCGCGTCCAGCCCCCCTCGCCCCGATCGACTTGACCACGAACCAAGTTCGGGACCAACTCCAGGCTACCCTCGGCACCGCCTACACGATCGAGCGTGAGCTCGGCGGGGGCGGGATGTCTCGCGTCTTCCTCGCGGAGGAGACGGCGCTGCGTCGGCAGGTGGCGATCAAGTTGCTCTCCCCCGAGCTTGCACAGGGGCTCTCGGTCGATCGCTTCGAGCGCGAGATCCTCACCGCCGCGGCGCTCCAACAGGCGAACATCGTTCCGGTGCTCTCCTCAGGGCAGTCAAACGGGCTCCCCTTCTATACGATGCCCTTCGTGGAGGGGGAGTCGTTGCGCGCGCGTCTCGCGCGCGGCCCGCTCGCGATCGCCGAGGTGATCGGGGTGCTGCGCGATGTGGCCAAGGCGCTCGCCTACGCCCATCAGCGCGGTGTGGTGCACCGCGACATCAAGCCGGATAACATCCTCCTCTCCGGCGGCACGGCAGTCGTCACCGACTTCGGCATCGCGAAGGCGATCAGCGCCTCGCGCACCGGTGCCGGTGCGGGCGCCACGCTCACGCAGATCGGGACCAGCATCGGGACGCCGGCGTACATGGCCCCCGAGCAGGCTGCGGGCGACCCGAATGTGGATCATCGGGCCGATCTCTATTCGCTCGGCGCGCTCGCCTACGAGCTGCTCACGGGGCAGCCGGTGTTCGCGAACCGCACCCCGCAGCGGATGCTCGCGGCCCACATGGGTGAGGCACCACAACCCGTCAGTGCGCTACGCCCCGATACACCAGCACCGCTCGCTGAGCTGGTGATGCGCTGTTTGGCGAAGGAGGCGAACGACCGACCGCAGCAGGCGGCCGACATCGCGCGCACCCTCGACTCGATCACGAGCGGGAGCGGGCTCGACGCGATGCCTGCGATCTTGCTGGGTGGCCCGGGGATGTTTCGCAAAGCGATCGGAGCGTACGCGGCGGCGTTCGTGCTCGTGGCCGTCATGGCGAAAGCCGCGATCGTCGGGATCGGCTTGCCGGACTGGGTCTTTCCGGGCTCGTTGATCGTGATGGCGCTGGGCCTCCCGGTGGTGCTCTGGACCGGCTACGTGCAGCGCGTGGTGCGTCGCGCGGCGACGGCGACGCCGACCTTCACACCCGGCGGCACGCCGAGCATGGTGCACGGTACCATGGCGACGATGGCGCTCAAGGCCGCGCCGCACGTGTCGTGGTATCGCACCGCGCGCGGGGGCGCGTACGCGCTCGGCGTGTTCGCGGTGGCGATCGCCGCGTTCATGGGGATGCGTGCCTTCGGGATCGGTCCCTTCGGATCGCTCATCGCCACCGGTCAGCTCGCCGAGCAGAACCGGATCGTGATCGCGGAGTTCACGGTGGCCGGCGGCGAGGTGGCGGTCGGGCGCGCGGTGACGGAGGCGGTGCGCTCGGCGATGCGCGATTCGAAGGTGTTCACTCTCTTCAGCCCGACCGAGGTGGCCGACGAACTGCGGCGCATGCTCCGTGACCCGCAGGCGCCGCTCTCGGGCGATCTCGCGCGTCAGGTCGCGCTGCGAAAGGGGGGGAAGGCGATCATCGACGGCGTGGTGACCCCGGTGGGGAACACCTTCCTCCTCGCGCTCCGACTGGTGACGGCCGACTCTGCGCGCGAGCTCTATTCGGTGCGTGGTACGGCATCGACCGCCGATGCGCTGATCGACGTGGCGGACGACCTCTCGCGCAAGCTCCGTAGCAAGGCGGGAGAGTCGCTGCGCCGAGTGCAGGCCACGCAGCCACTCGGCGACGCGACGACGGCGTCGCTCGAGGCGCTGCGCAAGTACGGCGAGGCCGTTACCGCCACCGACATCGCGCTCGACCGCGACAAAGCCATCCGCCTGCTGCGCGAGGCGATCCAGATCGACTCGAGCTTTGCGGAGGCGTGGCGGAAGCTGGCGGTCACGATGAGCAATCGCGGCGGCTTTCCGCAATCGTCCGTCGACTCGGTGGCCGATCGCGCGCTCGCGCTCAGTGAGCGCCTGAGCCCGAGTGAGCGTGATGCGATCATCGCGGTCTATTACCAGATGACCTCGCACCGTGATCGGGCCAAACGGGTCGCAGCTTACGAGCGGATGTTGGCGCGTGGGGATACCGGAGCGATGTGGAACAACCTCGCGCTCGCGTTGCAAGAGCGCCGCGAGTTCGCCCGCGTGGATTCGATGTTCCGCGGCGCTCGCGCACGGCTTCCGGATCAGCCGCTGGGCTTTTCCAACGGCGTGTATCCACTGTTATGGCTCGGCAAGTTTCACGAGGCAGAGTCGCTGACCACCGCCGCGGTACGACGCTTCCCAGGCGCGGGCATATTCGCAGTAGATCTGATCAACATCGCCTGGTGGCGCGGTCGTATGGATTCCGCCGTCGCCCGTTTCGATTCGGCGATGAACGCCGGGAACCGACGTGATCCCCGCCGCGTACTCGATGCGTATCTCCCGGTGCTCTCCGCCCTCGGTCGTCTGCAGGCGTGGGATGCACGCGCCGCCCAGCTTGCGGCAGTCGACTCCGGGCTCGGGCGCCCCACCCTCGCGGTCGTGCGTGCCGCCGCAGCGCTGCGACGCCGCGCGGAGGCGGTCGCTGATGTGGAGCGGCAGCTGCAGTTACTCGACGCTGCCGTCGCCGCTACGGACTTCCGGGCGCTCCCCGCACCGGATCGTCCGTATCTTCCGCTGGCCGGGGCCTACGCTCGGGCTGGGCGGAGCGACCGGGCGCGCGCGTTGCTCGCGCGGTTCGACGCCGAGGTGCGCGACACCGCGGTGCGGCGCGTCGTCCGCCCAGAGCTTCAAGCGGTCCAAGCCGAGATCGCCCTCGCGGAGAAGCGGTTCGTCGACGGGGTGCGCCTCATCCGCGAAAGCCGTCGCCTCCCCGATGGTCCGGTGGATGCGAACTACGTGTTAGACGACGTGCTCCTGATCCGCGCGTGGGCGATGGCGGGGCAGGCCGACTCTGCGATCGCGGCGTACGAGTCGTACCGGGCGTCGCCGCTCGGGCGGCGCGAGCGCGTCGGCCCGGATGTGGTCATGCCTGCCGCGGAGCTCGAAGCGCTCGCGAAGATCTACGACGCCAAGGGGAACACTGCGCGCGCAGTCGAGCTCTATCGCGACTTCGTCGAGATCTGGAAGAACGCGGATCCCGAGCTGCAGCCGCGCGTTGCGGCGGCACGCGCGCGGCTACGGACGTTGACGCCGAGCGAGCCCGCGCGGCGATAGCGCGCGGCTACTGCACGCGGAGCAGCACCCGGGTGATGATCGGTGGGCCGTACACCGAGGTCACCTCGAGTGCCCACCGGCCCGGCGTGGGTGGCGTCACGAGCACATCCATCGTCTCACCGGCGGCGAGAATCTGATCCGCACTGACCTCATTGCGCTGCGCGCTAGGGTACTCCGCGCCATCCTTCGCGACCGGCGTCCAGCGCAGCACGCGATCGCCATCCAACAGGCGCACTTGTTTGCGTGAGACGGCCCCGATGCTGATGAGGCGCAGGCGGTGGGTGACACCCGCCGCAAGATCGATCGGCGCGGGCTCGCTCGCCCCGTTGATCATCGAGACCGGGGTGCGTCCGGCGAGGGGGAGCGTGATGGAATCGGCGAGCACGACGACGCGCTCCGGCGTCGGCGCCCCCGTGCGCGGCCGCACGATCATCGCGCCATAGAGGCCGCCGGTGAGCTGCGCGAGCTCCCCCGCGTGGGTGTGATAGATGAAGGTCCCCGCGCGCGGCGGCGTCATCTGCACTGCGAACGAGTCACCCGGTGCGATGATCGGGGCGAGCGCTCTCCCAACGCCACTCCACCCGGCGACACCATCGTAGACGCTCTCGAGCTCCATCCCGTGCCAGTGCACGGCGGTGTGTTGGCGCGAGCGATTCACTACGGTGATGGTGGTCGGCTCGCCCTGCACAAGATCGAGCGTGGAGCCCGGGAGTTCCACGGAATCGGACGCTGGCTCGTGTGGCCCGCGTTGGAGCACGTACGACAGCGATGGATGGCCGTTCGCGGGACTCGCGCGCTCGGTCACGAAGAGCCGGAGCTGCCGACGCGATACTGCCACGCGAGGGGCGGCAGCACCGCGGGAGCGGACGCTGATCCCCATGACGAGCCCCGCCATCGCATCCGTGACCTCGCTGTGGTCCGTGTGCGCGCGCGGTGTGGCCGCGTCGCCGAGCCGAAGTGCCTCGTCGATGTGATTGATCGTGTGGCAATGAAACAGCCAGTTCCCCACGCGGTCGGCTTTCCACGCCATCGTCATCGTGGCGCCGGCGGGGAGCCACTCCGTCACCACGAGCTTCGCGCGCGTGCCGAGTGTGGTGTCGGCGAAGGGGGTGCCGCGCGCGAGCACTCGGAAATAGGTGCCGTGCAGATGCATCGGGTGCGTGTGCTGGCTCAGGTTGAGCACGCGCCAGCGGATGGAATCACCGTGATCGTAGGCGAGGCGCTCCGTGGAGGGCCACGAGCGGCCATTGATCGCGTAGACCTGTCGCGGACCGTACGGAGAGGCGGGGTTCGCGACGGAGTCGTCCCACGCGGTGATGATGAGCAGTCGCTCTCGCGCGTTCGCGGAGCGCACGTCGGTGCGTGGCGCGTCGACGATGAACGCGCCCATGAGCTGGGAGTCGTCTCGGCGGCTGAAGAGCGTCGGCGCGTCGTTGGTGCGCGCGAAGTACGCAAAGGTGCCGGGCGCGCGCGCCACGAAGCGGAGCGTGCGCGTCTCACCAGCGGAGAGCACGATCGAATCGCGTCCAGCGGTATGGTCGTGCAATCCGTGCACCGTCGCGGGCGTGGCGAGCGCATTCGTCACGGTGATGCGCATCGCGGTCCCCGCAGCCACGCGGATCAGCGGACCCGGGATGGAAGGCGCGTGGCCTACCTCCGCGAACACCGGCACGTCGACCGCGAGTGCGATCGGAGCGTTCGGATGCCAAGCGGCACGACGGAGTTCGAGCGCGAGGGTGTACTCGCCGTTCCGCAGCGCCCCCGCGATGACGCGGTGATCGTTGGTGGTCGCGTCGGGGAGCGTGAGGTGGGGGCGGGTGCTGCTGAGGAGGAGGGGAGCGCCGAGAAGCAGCATCCGCGCGCGCCGGTGCGAACCGAGTCGCATCACACCGCCAAGCACGGCACATCGTACGCCGACATCAGCGGATCGCGAGTCGCGAGCTGTAGGCCATGGTGCCGTGCTTGCGCGATGAGCATGCGGTCGAAGGGATCGTTGTGATGCCACGGGAGCTGTGCGCTCATGCGGGCGTCAGTCGCCGTGACCGGGAGTTCGATGAATCCGGTCGCGGTGGCGGCTGCGATCCACTCGGCCGGCAGCGCGAGCTTCCCCTTGGCTGCCTTCAGCTCGAGTTCCCAGGCCGACGCCGCGCTGAAGTAGACGGCGCGCTGCGGATCACTCACCGCGTCACGCGCAAGGGCGCTCAGACGTGTCGGGTCGTGAAGGGCCCACAGCAATGCATGGGAATCGAGGAGCAGGTTCACTTCGGCTCCGCGTCACTTCCATAGAAGAGCTCGCTCAACTCCGGGTCGTCGGCCCAGCAGTCGTCGGACTCCACGACGAGCCCCGCGAGTGCGCCGAGCGGGCGTGGGTGGTGCGACACGGAGACGGGAACCAGTCGCACCAGCGGCGTGCCAGCTTTTGAGATGACCACTTCCTCACCGCCGACGGCATCGGCAATGAGGCGCGAGAGCTGGGTCTTCGCGGCGTGAATGTTGACGGTTTTCATACGACTAAGCTTAGCTTAGGTGACTTAAGCAGGCAAGATGTCTGGTGCTACTGCTTCCCCAGCCGCCCCACCGCCCGCACCCAGTTCGTGATCACGAGGAGCTGCGATGCCGAGCTCGGCTGCAGCATCGCGAACCCGCCGCCTGGAAGTGCGTGATAGTCGAGCGAGGTGCCGCGATAGTACGGATCGGCAAAGAGCGGCGCGCGACCGGTCACGCGAAAGGACGCACCGGGCTCCACGGTGGCCGCCACCATCGAGGTCGCATCGCGATAGTAGAGTTCACGCCCCGACCCGCTCCACGTCGGTTCATTTCCCCCATCGACCGACACCTGCACCTTCGCCCCGGGGCCGGGAAAGGGGCGCACATACACCTCCACGCGCCCCGACTCGTTCGAGGCATACGCCATCCATTTGCCATCGGGAGAGAGCGTGGGGAGTCGCTCCGTGAACTCGGTGGCGAGGATCGGCCGCGGCGTGCGATCACCCGTGAGCGGGAGGAACCAGATATCCGTGTTCCCGAGCAACGGGACATCATCGAAGATGATCCCACTCCCGTCTGGTGTGACCGCGAGCGCATGCTGGCTTCCATCACGGAGGAGCAAACGCTCGGCGGCGCCACTTCCGTCGGCTGGCTGCCAGTAGAGGTTGTACCCGCCCAGCGTGTCGCTTCGCGTAAAGACGATCCGGCGGCCATCGCTCGTCCAGATCGGGTCTTGGCCGCCGCCGAAGGTCAGTCGCTGGAGCGTGGCCGCGCGTCGGTCGAGGATCCAGATCTCCGCGGCGTCCATACCGCTCTCGCTGCGCAGTTCGACCGCGATACGTGACCCGTCGGGCGAGGGCACCGGTCGTCGGAAGAGCCGGCTGGTCGCGAAGAGCGGTGTCGCCACGCCGGTGCGCGACACGGCCACGAGTCGCCGATCGCTACTCCCCCGCACGTACGCCAAGGTGCCTCTCGCCGAGAGATCATAGATCGCGGAACCCTGCAGACTGACGAGCACGTCATCCACGATCGTCGGGCCCGGCTCGCTGAGGGTGCGTGGATTCCCCGTGAGCGTGGCGAACGCGAGCCCGCGCTCCCCGCTGAGTGTGAGGAGCGAGTCGTGCCTCCATGGAGTCAACGCGCGCAGCGCAGTCACCTGTCGTGTCGTCTTTCCATCGAGCGTGGCGATCCCAATCTCACCGGCGCCCCGCCGCGCGGTGGCGATGCCGAACACCACCGATCTTCCGTCCGACAAGAACCTCGGGCGAAAGTGCCAGCTCCCTCGCTCCGTGCTGTCTTTCCCGGTGAAAGGAACCAGCGCACCGCCGGCCGCATCGACGCGCACGAGGCCGCCTCGGTTGAAGCTGCGACTGACGACGATGCTCCCATCGGGACCCCAGCTCCCCGAGCTCCCAGTGCCGAGCGCGCCAAGACTCGCGATGCGCTGCGACACGCCGCCCTGACGTGGCACCTTGCGAAGCTCATCCGACGTGAAGAAGGCGATCCACGCGCCGTCGGGAGAGAAGAAGGGACTCCGCCCACCATTCGTCCCCGCGATCTCCCGCAACTCCACATCATCGATGAGGCGCGATAAAAGTGCTTGCCGCCCGTTGGCGCCGGCGCCGATCACGATCTGCCGATCGTCCGGCGAGACCGCCACGGAGGTCACGCGGATACTGTCCGGGAGCGGGATCTCGAATTGCACGGACTGCGCATCGTCCGTGGCGCGCGCGGGTTGCTGCCAGCTCCACAGCGCCCAGGCGCTCGCCACGAGCGCTACTGCCGCCGTCGAGGCGAACACCGGCATCGTCACGCCGCGCGCGCGTCCAGTCGCGCCGGGCATGAGTGCGGTGCCCTGCGTGGTGAACGCGGGGTTCGCGAGCGCCTCACCGAACTTCGCCGCGCTCTCGAAGCGATCGGCGGGAACCTTCTGCAGCGCCACGGCGAGTGCCGCCGCGACATGCGCCGGCACGGACTTGCGAAGCTGTGTCACCGGCTGCGCCGACTCGGCGATGATCTTCATGATGATCGCCTGCGCCGAGCCCCCGCTGTGCGGCGGTTCGCCCGCGAGCATCTCGTAGAGCACACTCGCGAGCGAGTACACATCGCTCCGCGGGGTGATCTCCTTCTCCGCCGTCGCCTGTTCGGGGCTCATGTAGTGCGGCGTGCCGAGACTCAGCCCCGTCTCGGTCATGCGCCCACCCGCCGCTGCACTCACCGCGAGCGCGATCCCGAAGTCCATCACCATCGCGCGCCCGTCGTGCAGCAGGATGTTCTCGGGTTTGATGTCGCGATGGATGATGCCGCGGCGATGCGCGTAGTCGAGCGCGTCGGCGATCTCGCGCGTGATGCGCACCGCCTCGTCGATGCCGAACTGCGTCTCGCGATTCAACTTCTCGCGGATCGTCTCGCCTTCGATGTACGGCATCACGTAGTACAGGAACCCGTCCGCCGTGCCGCTATCGAAGAGCGGGAGGATATGCGGATGGCTCATCGCTGCGGTGGTCTTGATCTCCACCACGAAGCGATCGGCGCCGAGGACGGCCGCGAGCTCGGGCTTGAGGACCTTGATGGCGACCTTGCGGTCGTGCTTCAGGTCGGCCGCGAGGAAGACCGTGGCCATCCCACCGGCACCGAGCTCGCGCTCGATGCGGTAGCGGTCGGCGAGCGCGGCGGCGAGGCGGGGGAGGGGGGCGGTCATCGGCGGAGGTCGAGGCGCGCCATCAGGTGGCGCAGCGAAGTAGCACGGATGTTCTGGCCCATCGGCCATTCATCCTCGCCGCCGTGGATGATGTACGCCGACTTCGGTCGGAGTGCGTCGCACGCCAATCGGAAAGACTTGGTGAGCTCGGGAGCTGTTGAACGCTTGATCTCAATCGCGAACTCCACGACGCCTCCGCGTTCCAACACGAGGTCGACCTCGGCGCCGTCCTCGGTACGGTAGAAGGTGGCAACATACCGATCCCCTGCGGCCGCCAGAAGGTTCTCGATGACGAAGCCCTCCCAGCTCGCGCCCACCACGGGATGCCCGAGGAGCGCGTGTGGCGTCTCGATCTCGAGGAGCGCGTGCAGCAGGCCACTGTCGCGGATGTAGGTCTTTGGCGACCGGACCAAGCGCTTGCCCACGTTCCCGCTCCACGGTGCGAGTCGCCGGACCAGGAGGAGGTCGACCAAGAGGTCCACGTAGCGCGCGACGGCAGGCGCGGAGACGCCGAGCGCGCCGGCGAGCCGTGCGTGATTGAGGAGTGTCCCCTGCCCGTGGGCGAGCATCCCCCAGAGTCGTGAGATGGTCGCGGCCGGCAAGCGGGGCGCGAACATCGGCACATCACGTTCGAGGTAGCTCCGAATGAAGTCCTGTCGCCAGCGGAGGCTCGCGGCCGCCGAGCGTGCGAGCAGGCTGCGCGGGAACCCGCCGCGCACCCAGAGCGACTGCGTCGTCGGGCCCGCGCCCGGGAGCTCCGCAGCGGTGATCCCGGTCAGCTCCAAGTAGCTCACGCGTCCGGCGAGCGTCTCGCTCTGCCGCATCAGCTCCAGCGATGCCGAGCCGAGGAGCAGGAATCGCCCCGGGATCCGCTGGCGCCGCTGTTGGTCGATGACGCCGCGCAGCGTCTGCAGCACCTCGGGGGCGCGATGGATCTCATCGAGGACCACGAGCGCGCGTCCCTGGGCGCGCAGGAACGCCGCCGGATCGTGCAGACGGCGCTGATCGGCGGGGTCCTGCAGGTCGAGATACACCGTCCCGCGTCGCGTCGCGGCGACGGTCTGCGCCAGTGTGGTCTTTCCGATCTGCCGCGGACCGAGCAGGACCACCGCCGGTGACTCGCGCAGGCGCGCAGAGATCTGTGGGAGCAGACGGCGGTTCAGCATGGCCGGAAAACGAACGTCATGCGTTAAATATCCGGGTATCCACCAATCGCGTCAAGCTCCCGACCACACGCCTATCGCACCCGCCCGAGATACGTGTCGAACCACGCGATCGACTCGCGGATGAGCTGCGTGCGTGGCACATCGTGGCCGCCCTCGTACACCATCCACTTCTTCCGAGCGGCAGGCGTGCCGAGCGCCTTGAAGAACGGTTCCTGCGCCGTCTGCAAGGGGAAGAAGTAGTCGAACCGGCCATTCAGCATCAGCGTGGGCTGTGTGATGCGTGGAAGGTAGTGGAACGGCTCCACTTCAGGTCGACTCGACTCCATCATGAGCCCCGCCACATAGAGCACGACGACCTTGATGCGCGGCTCGATGGCCGGGATGATCCCCCCCATCACGCCGCCCCAACTGAATCCCATATAGCCGAAGGCGGACGTATCCACGTCGGGACGCGTGCTCAGATAGTCGAGTGTGCGGCGATAGTCCTTTGCCCACATCACCACATGATCACGCCAGCGGATCGACTGATCAGCGACGTCGGAGGTCGTGCCATCGCCCCGTTCGTGCGTCGAGAGGTAGATCGGATACACCACGATCCGACCGCTCGGCGGGATGAAGCTCATCACTGGTGACAACGCCCCAGTGAATGGAGGCGCCCCGATCGCGTTGGAGCCAGGGAACCCCACGATCGTCTGATAGGGCGGTGTGCCCCGCTTCGGAATGAACACCCACGCCGCCATCCGACCCCCATAGGCGGTCGTGAAGCTCACCTTCTCGGCGATCCACTGTTCCGGTGTGGAGTCGCGGAGTTCGACCTTCGCATCGAGCGCGACCGGGTCGTAGTCGAAGATGGGACGGAAACCGGCGAACACCCCATCGGAGACGGCGTGCTCCTTGCTCCAGTCGGTGAAGGCACGGGCGATCGGCCGTGCCGCAGCGGCGAGCGTGGAATCGTTCGGCGCGTACCTCACCAGGCGGATCCCGTTGATCACCGAGCGGTCCAGCGGCGGCTGCGCGTACGCGTCCACGAAGCTGTACTGCGGATCGCTGAACCCACCGCCGAGGATGAAGCGCTGCCCGCGCCCCGCATCGTTCGCGATCCACTCGCGCACATTCCCGCCGAGGTCGGAGATCCCGCCGAGACTGATCGCGCGCCGCGTGCCGCTCGGGAGTGGCGCGGTGTGCTCGAGGTTCGACAGCGGCACGACGAAGCGGGAGTTGTTGACGTTGGCCACGCGCGCCCAGTGGTAGATCGTCGGGAGCGACTTGCCGG
>JAIETI010000076.1 GCA_019745365.1 Gemmatimonadaceae bacterium
ATGATGCTCCTGCAGACCGGCCAGGAGGCCCCGGCAGCCAAGCCCGAGCCGGACGGCGCGGCAGCGTGGGCCTTCCGCGCCGATGAGACCCTCCCCGGGCGGAGGCCGACGGTCCAACTGAAGGGGAATGCCGAGGACGTGCGCATCGAGACCCGCGCCGGTGTGGTCGTCTACCGGCCGGAGCACGTCGCGCGCGGCGCCTTCGAGGTCGCGGCGACCCTCGAGGTGCTCAAACTCGCGGACCACGCCGAGGGATACGGGGTCTTCCTCGGTGGCGAGTCCGTCGACCGCGCCGACGCGCGGTATCTCTATCTGCTCCTTGGGACGGACGGACGCTGGACTCTACGCTATCGCGATGGGAGCCGAACGGCGGTCATCGTGCCGTGGACCGAGGCCACCGCGATCCTCCCCACGCCGCCGATGGGGGGCAGTCCAGCGAATCGCCTCGTGGTACGCGTGCGCGAAGACGGGATCACGCTCGCGGTCAACGAGCGAACGGTGGCTTCGATCGCGCGGAGCCTCCTGCTCGGCGCCTCGACCGACGGTGCGGTCGGCCTCCGCCTGAATCACCACATGACGGTGCGCGCGCGCGATCTCACGATCCGCTGAGCCCACCGCGCCGGGAGCTACGACCCCGAGTGCAGGCGATATCCCGTCTTGATGTCGCGCACACCGGCGCCGACGCCCATCCCGACGCTCGCGCCGAAGACGGCCGCCGATCCGACGCTGAGCGCGACGAACGGCAGCCACGAGATCAGACTGAACACCGGGACCGCGACCGCGAATGCCACCGCGCCCGCGATGATCGCGGACATCGGGCTCTGCGCCTTTTCGACGTAGCGGAGCCGGTCACGCACAAAGCGGCGCGCGGTCCCATAGCCGAGGAATGCGGCGACACCAAGCACGGCCAAAGAGATGAGTCCCATAGCAACCTCCAGTTACGTATCTCTACGCGCCGAGCGACGCGCGGGTTTCGTCGGACCCTCCCGCAGCGCCCGGACCCCTCGGGCCACCCATTCGTCCAGCGCCGGGTCCTCTGCGATGACGTCGCCGGAGACGACCACCCAGGTCGACATCGGCTGCTCGCCGTCCGGGGCGAAGGGGGTCACCCCGGGGACGGTGAGTGCCTCGGCGTACTCGGGGGGCGGACACTTCACAATCAACGCGTCGTCGTACACGATGACGAACGCCGAACGACCGAGCAGGAACCCGCGCCCACCGAAGACGTTCTTCGCGCGGACGTCGCGCAACTGTTGCGCCCGCGCTCGATCCTCGACGCGCGCGGCCAATCCGCTGTCCCACGACATTCGCCCTCCCTGCGGAGCGCTGCTGGTGCGAGATTCCGTGCGGAGCATATCTGCGCGTCGCATCCCTCGCCACCTCGTCGTCCCATGCCCCTGACTCATCCCAAGGCCCGAGCGATCGCCGCAGAGCTCGACCGGGTCCACGCCGAGCTCCACGCGTTGCTCGCGACGGTGCCGCTCGCGCAGCAAACGACGCCCGGCCCCAACGCGACGTGGAGCATCGCGCAGAACATCCTGCACCTCGGCATGGTTGAGGGATCGACGGCGAAGCTGCTCGAACGATTGATCGCTGACGCGCTCGCCGCGGGGCTCGGCGCGGACGAGGACGGCGAGGTCGACACCCTGATGCACTCGCTCGACCGCTTCGGGATCGCCACGCGCGCACACCGCCGCGTGGCGCCGGAGCGCGTCGATCCGATCGGCGCGGTCGATCCCGCACACGACCTCGCCCGCTTTGACGGTGCACGCCAGCGCCTCCTCGCTGCCCTCGCATCGGCCGACGGCAAGGACCTGACGCAGCTTCGTGCGCCGCATCCTGCCGTCGGCGAGCTCGATGGCTATCAGTGGTTCCTCTTCGTGGCACAACACGAGGCGCGGCACATCGCACAGATGCGCGAGGTGCTGGCGTAGTATGGTGGTGCGCGCGGCGGTCCCTGAACTCCTGAGCCCGGCCGGGTCGGTCGACGCGGTGCGCGCCGCGGTCGCCAACGGCGCGGACGCGATCTACCTCGGGGCCTCCCGCTTCAATGCACGTGACGACGGCGCGCAGCTCACCATGGCGGAGCTCGCGCAGGCCTGCCGGATCGCACACGCCCAGCAGGTGCGCGTGTATCTCACCCTGAACGTGCTCGTGAAGCCCGCAGAGCTCGCGGAGTGTCTCGAGTATCTCGGCGAGTGCATCGACGCGGGGATCGATGCCGCGATCGTGCAGGACGTGGGCCTCATCCGACTCATCCAGCACGTCTACCCAGGGTTCGAGATCCACGGATCGACGCAGCTCACGGTGCACGATGTGAGTGGCGCGCGCGTCATGGAACGGCTCGGCGTGGAGCGCGTCGTGCTCGCCCGGGAGAACACGCTCGAGGATATCCGCGCGATCCACGAGGCCGTGCCGGCGCTCGGGCTCGAGACGTTCGTGCACGGGGCGCTCTGCATCTCGTACTCCGGGCAGTGCTTCATGAGTGGGATGATCTCAGAGCGCAGCGCGAACCGCGGCTCCTGTGCGCAGTCGTGCCGGAAGGACTACGTCCTCACCGATGCACGGAGTGGCGCCGAACTCGATCGCGGCTACCTCATCTCCGCCAAGGACCTCGGCGCCTACGAGCACCTCGCTGAGATCGCCGCCGCGGGGATCGGCTGCCTCAAGATCGAGGGACGCAAGAAGAAGCCAGAGTACGTGGCCACGGTCACGAAGGGGTACCGGGGTTTCCTCGATGCCGTGGAGCAGGGGCAGTTCACACCGCCGAGCTTCGAGGAGGTGCAGCCGCTGGTGCAGATCTTCTCGCGCGGTTTCACCGGCGGGATGTACGGCGGGCGGGCGGGGCGCGACTACATCACGCGCACCCAGCCGGACAATCGTGGCCTCGAGTTGGGCACCGTGGTCGAGGTGCGCGGCAATGAGCTGATCCTCGCGCTGCGCGCGCCGCTCGCCGAAGGCGACGGCGTCGGATTCGAGCCGCCGGAGGGGGGGCACATCGAGAGCCGCGGGTTCACGGTCACGCGCATTCGCACGCTGGAGACGCGTGCCGACGGCGTGCGGCAGGCGGTCCTGGCGCGCGTTGCGATCCCGGTGGGGTGGCGCGTCGTGCGCTCCGCCGATGTGACGCTCCTCGCGGCGGCGCGTGCCAGCTACGAGGCATTGCCGGCGACGGTGCGCGCCAAGAAGGTCCGGCTCGATGTGCGCTGCTTCGGGCAGGCCGGCGCACCGCTCAAGGCGACCTTTACCGCCGCCGACGAGAGCGTGACGGTGCTCAGCGAGCTACCGCTCGCACCGGCGACGAACCGCGCGATCGACGAGAAACAGCTGCGGGAGCAGCTTGGGCGGCTCGGGGAGACCCCCTTCGCCCTGACCACACTCGACGCGTCGGGGCTCGGGGCCGGGCTCTTCCTCCCGGTGCGCGAGCTGAATCATCTTCGGCAGCGCGCGACCGATGAGCTTCTGCTCCACCAGGACTGGGCCGCGCAGGCCGCGCGTGCCGCGCGGCGTGAGCGGGTCGCCGCCGTCGTCGAGTCGCTCACGCTCACACCGCGCACGCCGGCCACCACGCGAGCGACGTTGGTCGCGGAGTGCTTCCGCGTGGAGGATGCGTACGCGGCGTTGGATGCCGGTGCCGAAGAGGTGATCCTCGATCCCTTCCTCCGGCATCCGTTCCCGTCGGTCACGGCGGTCCGCGGGTTGCGTGATGCAGTCGCGGCGCGCGGCGCGACCTTTCGCCTTCGGCTGCCGAGCATCGTCCGACCGGAAGAGCGCAGCCGATTGACGAAGTGGCTCGCGCTCGACACACCCCTCCTGACCGGTCACCTCGGGCTGGTCGCCGAGTTCGCCTCCACGCGTGACGTCACGGCCGACTACGCGGTGAATTGCTTCAATGCGCACACGGCGGCCGAGCTGTTCGCGATGGGCGCGACAACGCTCACCGCGAGTGTCGAGCTGACGCTCGATGAGATTGCGACTCTGGTCGCCCCCTGGCGTGGGGCCGGCTTCGAGACGGTGGTCTATGGGCGCCCGGAGGGGATGACGCTCGAGCATTGCGTGCTGAGCGCTGCGTTCGGTCGCGTCGCGACGCATTGCCGGGACCTCTGCACGAAGTCACACATCGACACCGCGCTGACCGATCCAGCCGGTTACACCTTTCCCGTCGCGACCGACTACGCGTGTCGGAACCGGCTCCTGCACTCGCGGCCCATCGAGGCGAGCGAGTTTCTTCCCGGGCTCGACGCGGCGGGTGTCCGTCGATTCCGACTCCTGTTCAACGTGTTCGGCGAGCCCGTCGGCGCGCTCGTCCGCGCGTGGCGCGAGGCGGTGGACGCCCCCGCAGTCGCGGGGCGTGCTCCCGGTCTCCGATCGCTACTCGGCGACAGCTACACGCGCGGCCACTTCGCACGCGCGGTCTAGCGCGCGGTCAACTCCGGGCGTCGAAGGCGCGGCGGAGCAGCGTCGAGAGCTCATCACGCCGGAACGGCTTGGCAAGGAAGAAACGCGTCGGCTGCGTGAGGTGCTCGGGCGGCGCTTCGGAGTAGCCGCTCATGAAGATCACGCGGAGCCCGGGACGTGAGGCCGCGATCTCCTCGGCGAGCGTCGCGCCATCGGTGCCCGGCATCGAGAGATCGGTGAGCAGGAGGTCGATCCGCTCTCCGGCGGCGATATGCACGCGGGCGGCGGTGGGGCCGTCGGCGACTAGGAGCTCATAGCCCAGCGCACGGATGATGCGCGCGGTGATCTTCCGCACCGCGGGGTCGTCTTCGACGAGCAGGATCGTCTCGGCGCGCGCGGTCACCGGTTCCGCTGGTCCCGCGGATGCGGGGGGCGTCATCGGTTCCGCCGGTGTGGCGCGATGTCCCTCTCCGAGATGGCGGGGGAGGAAGACCTGCATCGTGGTGCCCCGGCCGACTTCGCTTCGCACCACGATGCGACCACCGGCGCGCTGCACGGTCCCGTAGCTCGCCGCGAGCCCCAACCCGCTGCGCTCGGCGCGAGAGTGCGTGGTGAAGAACGGCTCGAAGATGCGGGCCTGGGTCTCGGCGTCCATCCCGACGCCGGTATCGGTGACCACGAGGCGCACCCAATCGCCTGGCGCGACTGGGCCGCCGTTCCCGATCCGTTCATGCTCCACGCGTACCCCGAGTGCACCGCCTCGCGGCATCGCATCGACGGCGTTCTGCACGAGCTGCAGGATCACCTGATCCAATGGGGCGGGCTCCACGAGCACCCGCCACGGTGTGTCGGGTGCCTCGATCATGAGCGTGATGGCGGGCCCCGCCGCGCGCCGGAGCCGCGGCTCGAGTGCGGCGAGCCGTCCGTAGACATCCGTCGGGACGAGCGCCCCCGTCTGCTGGCGGGCGAACGCCATGAGTTGCGTGACGAGCACGCGCGCACGCTGCGTCGCGTCGAGCACGTCATCGACGATCAAACGACTCTCGCTCCCGAACTCCGGAGCCGCACGGAGGAGCCCGACGTTCCCGAGGATCGTCGTCAGCAGATTGTTGAAGTCGTGGGCCACGCCCCCGGCCAGCCGACTCACACTCTGCAGTTGCAGCGCGTGCTGCAGCTCGGCATCGCGGGCGCGCGCGTCCGAGAAGTTGCGCACGAACATCACCGCGCCGGCAATCACGCCCCCTCGGCGCCAGGGCGCGGCACGGATCTCCACGATCCCGTGGAAGCGGCCGACGTGGAAGGCCCGCTCTTCAGAGAACGTCTCACCCCGCTTCACGGTGGCAAACACCGCCGACCAGAAGGAGTCGTCGTCGGGATTGCGGAACGGAGTGCTCGGGCCGCCCAACACCGGCTGGACCCCCGTGGCCGCGAGCGCCGCTTCGGAGAACGCGTCGTTGAAGTGCCGCAGCGTCCCATCGAGCTCCGCGACGACGATCCCATCCGCCGCGTTGTTGACCGCGACCATCAGCGGCTGCGCCTCGTCGCGGACCGCGGCGCGCTCGCGCTCCGTTGCGGCAAGCTCCTCGATCGCGGCGGTGCGCTCATCTTCCATGAGCGCGAGGAGCATCGCCGCGCCGACCAGCCCGACCACGAGCATGTCGAGCACGCTGAAGACCGTCATCGAGATCGGGATCGTGATCCCGAACCTCACCCCGAGGACGGAGATGGCCCGGGTCAGCGCGAGCAGCGAGTACGCCGACATCGTCGAGGCGAGGATGCGTCGGCCAAAACGCGGACGGAGGTCCGGCGCGGTCCATAAGCGCCACGCCATCCACGCCATCGCGAGCCCGAAGGCCGCCGTGGGAGTTCCACACGGACGATCAGTCGCGTCAACACCTCCGGTCCGCTCGTTGCGCCGGCGTGCACCAGTGCCAGCGACGCGCTGCCGAGGCTGATCGCGAGGGCGATCAGCGCGCTCTGCCGCTCCGCCTGCACACGCTCGCCGCGCAGGATCCGTGAGCCGCGACCGAAGTACCAGATCGCCACGCCGTACCCGGAGAGCGAGAGCGCGGCCGACAGGGTGCGGATCGCGCTCACGTCGCCACTGCGAGAGATGGCGTAGCTGAGGGTCGCGCCAGATGCGCCGAGCGCATAGCCCGCCCAGCCGATCGTCCACGCGTGCATCGCCGCACGACGGAACACCCGGTACATCCCCCAGAAGAGGAGGGCGGCCGCCAGCGCGGTCACCGCCTGCAGAATGACCGAAGTCTCGAGGATGCTCCGGAACGTCAACATCGCCCGGAAATGTACGGCACGCGGGGCACCTCCGCCGCACCGTGATGCGCGACGCGGCACGCCGATGCCAACGGAAACGCAGCGCTCCTCTACTCTCCCGTGGTGACGGTCGTCGATCCGCTTCGCACCGCGCTCGCGCGATACTTCGGGTATCAGGAGTTCCGCGCCGGGCAGCGCCCCCTCGTGCAGGCCGCACTCGATGGCCGCGATCTCCTCGCGGTGCTTCCCACGGGGCGAGGCAAGTCGATCTGCTTCCAGCTGCCCGCACTGATGGGCACGGGCACCACCGTGGTGATCAGTCCTTTGGTCGCACTTATGCGCGATCAGGTCGCACAGCTCCAGCGCCGCGGCGTCGCCGCGACCTGGCTTGACAGCCATCTCGCGCCCGAGACGCGGCGCACACGCCTTGCCCGCATCGCCGCCGGCGGGCATCCGCTCGTCTATCTCGCCCCCGAGCGAAAGGACCCGGGCACGATCGCCGCCCTTCGCGCGGCACCAGCGGAGCGGATCGTCGTCGACGAAGCGCACTGCATCTCCGAGTGGGGCGTCGACTTCCGCCCCGCCTATCGCACGATCGGCGCCCTCCGCGACGCGCTCGGCGGCATCCCGGTCTCGGCGTTCACCGCCTCCGCCACGCCCGCCGTGCGCCGCGATCTCATCAGCTCGCTCGGGCTCCGCGCACCCTTCACCGCGATCGGCTCGTTCGATCGCCCGAACCTGCGGCTCGACATGGTGCGCGCTCGGGGGAATCGCGAGAAGGCCACGCTCGTCGCCGAGGCGCTTCGCCGGGAGCGCGGACTCGCGGTGTTGTACGCCGCCACCCGCGGCGCGGCGGAGCAGTGGGCGAGTTGGTGCCGCCGGCAGCGGCGGCGCGCCGATGTCTATCACGCGGGGCTCGACGCCGCACGCCGTCGCGCGGTACAGCGTGCGTTCGTACAGGGGGAGCTCGACTGCCTCGTTGCGACCAACGCCTTCGGTATGGGGATCGACCAGCCGCACGTGCGCCTCGTGGTTCATCTCGCCGCCCCGGGCGCGGTGGAGTCCTACTATCAGGAAGCCGGCCGCGCGGGGCGCGATGGCGCGCCGGCGCGCTGCCTCCTCCTCGCCGACCCCGCCGATTTCGCGCTACGGCGTCGCATGGCCACCACTGTCGCGGGCCCGCCGCGCGTGTGGTGGCATCGGGCCCCAGCGCCCGGCGATCGGCCCCCGAGCGCGCACGACCGCCTCGACGCGATGATCGCCCTCACCGAGACGCCTCGTTGTCGCCGCGCGGTCCTCCTTCGATATTTCGGGGAGCAGCCCCTGCGCGTGCAGTGCGGGAACTGTGATCGTTGCGCACCGCGTGATTCTCAACCGACCGCCACCCGCCTCGCCGATGCACGATTCCCTGTATTTCGCTGAACAGCACCTCGCCGTGCGGGAGATGGTCCGCGCCTTCGCGCGTGATCAGGTGGCGCCGGTCGCGGCACGCTTCGACGAGTCCCAGGAGTTTCCCTGGGAGAACGTCAAGACGATGGGCGAGCTCGGCCTCCTTGGGATCCCGTGGAGCGAGGAGCTCGGCGGCGCGGGGCTCGACACGCTGAGCTTCATGATCGCGATCGAGGAGACGGCGAAGGTCTGCGCCTCGCACTCCATCACCATCTCCGCTCACACCACGCTCGGTACCTCGCCGATCGTGAATTTCGGCACCGACGAGCAGCGCGCGCGCTACGTGCCGATCCTCGCGAGCGGCCGCGTGCTCGGGGGCTTCGGACTCACCGAACCCGGCGCCGGCTCTGACGCGGGGGGCACCCGCACCACCGCGGTGCGGAAGGGCGATCGCTACATCCTGAACGGCACCAAGCGCTTTATCACGCACGGTGGTGTGGGCGAGGTGTTCGTCGTCACCGCCGTCACCGATCCCGCCGCAGGGACGCGCGGCATCTCCTCCTTCATCCTCACGAAAGAGAGCTGCGACCGCGCGCTCGCTGACTCGCTCGGCGTGGGGCACGACGCGTCGCTCCCCGCCATGCCGGGATTCCGCTCCGGGAAGAAGGAAGACAAACTCGGCTGGCGCGCCTCGGACACCCGCGAGTTGATCTTCGAGGATGTTGAGGTCCCGGTCGAGAATCGACTCGGCGAGGAAGGGAAGGGCTTCATCAACTTCATGAAGACCCTCGACGCAGGGCGCGTCGGCATCGCCGCACTCTCCATCGGCGTGGCGCAGGGCGCCTTCGAGCAGGCGGTCGCGTACGCCGGCACGCGCAAGCAGTTCGGGAAGGCGATCGGCGAATTCCAGGCGATCGGGTTCGCGCTTGCCGACATGGCCACGGAGATCGAGGCCGGCCGCCACCTCGTGTACCACGCCGCCTGGCTCGCGCAGAACGGGCACCCGTACGGCAAGGAAGCGGCGATGGCCAAGCTCTTCTGCTCGGAGCTCGCCATGCGGGCGACCATCAAGGCCATCCAGGTGCACGGCGGCTACGGCTACACCAAGGACTACCCCGTCGAGCGCTTCATGCGCGATGCCAAGATCGGCGAGATCGGCGAGGGGACCTCCGAGATCCAGCGGCTGGTCATCTCCCGCCACCTTCTGAAGGGGCTCATCGAGGGGTAGGACACCCTGCGGCGGTTGCGCCACGCCGCCGCGCCCTCTACCTATTAGGCACACCAGAGCCCCCGCACGTCGGGGGCTCTCCCCTATGGTGGGTCTGCGCCACTGCGTGACCTGCCGTTCCCACGTGCCGTGGGCGTCTCGACCACTCCCGGATCGCATGTTCCTCCGATCACTCCCGTTCGCCGCCATCCTGATGCCCCTCGAGGGGCTCGGTGGCACGCGCGCTCGGGCGGACGGAACGTGGGCGATCCCGGTCGGACCTCAGGGCTCAGCCGCGAACGGGTACGATGAAGCGAGAGATTCTGATCAGCGGAACGCAGCGCGAGGTCCGCGTTGCCATTCTCGAGGACGACCAGCTCGTTGAGTTGGCGGTCGAGCGCCCCGAAGCTCGACGGATGGTGGGTGACATCTATTGGGGCAAAGTGGAGGCGGTCCTGCCTGGGCTGCAGGCCGCGTTCGTCGACATCGGCACGGAGAAGAGCGCCTTTCTCCACGCCGCCGATCTCGTCGTCGATGAGGATGACGACGATGACGACGACGATGATGACAGCGATGATGGCGCCGACGCCGATGCCGCCGAGGAGGCCGCCGCCTCGGGCGAGTCCGCCGCACCGCCGAAGGCCGCCAAGTCCTCCGGCCGTGGCCGCTCCCGTCGGCGCGAAGCGCCCCCCATCGAGTCGATCCTGAAGCGGGGCCAGGAGATCATCGTCCAGGTCTCCAAGGAGCCGATCAGCACCAAGGGGCCGCGCGTCACCGCGCAGGTCTCGCTCGCCGGTCGTTTCCTTGTCTTCATGCCGTTCGCCTCACGCGTCGGGGTCTCACGCAAGATCGGCGAGCGCGCGGAACGGCAGCGCCTTCGCGGAATGGTCGAGGCGGTGCTCCCCAAGGACGCGGGCGGCGTCATCATCCGCACCGTCGGCGAGGACGCGAGTCCGGAGCTCTTCGAGCGCGAACTGACCACGCTGATCAATCAGTGGAGTCGCATCAACAAGAAGACCAAGTTCGTCGGTCGCCCGCCTAAGCTGTTGCATCGCGAGACCTCGCTCACCCGCGGGATCATCCGCGACCTCTTCAGCACCAAGGTCGATCAGCTCACCGTCGACTCGAAGCAGATCTACAACGAAATCCTCGAATACCTCGGCGGGATCGCGCCGGAACTCACCGACCGCGTCATCCTGTACGAGGACAAGACGCCGCTCTTCGACAAGGCAGAGATCGAGACGGAGATCCGCGACCTCTTCAAGCGGCGCTGCGATCTCCCGTCCGGTGGGTACCTGATCATCGAGCCGACCGAGGCGCTCGTGTCGATCGACGTGAACTCCGGTCGCTACACCGGCAAGAAGGATCCCGAGAAGACGATCCTCCGCACCAACATCGAAGCGGCGCGCGAAGTCGCGCGGCAGCTCCGCCTTCGTGATGTGGGCGGGATCATCGTCGCGGACTTCATCGACATGGACAACCGCGGTCACCGCGACAAGGTGCTCCAGGAGCTCCGGATGCACCTCAGCCGCGACCGCGCGCGCACCAAGGCGTTCGCGGTGAGCGATCTTGGGCTGATCGAGATGACCCGCCAGCGCGTGCGGCAGAGCCACCTCCAGTCCATGACTGAACCGTGCCCCACCTGTGCGGGGACCGGCCGCGTGTTCACGCCGGAGACGATCGTCCGCCGGATGGAGCGTTCGGTGCGCCGGATGTCATCGGACGGGCGTCGCGATCACCTCGTGGTCAAGCTGCATCCAGACACGGCACTTTACGTCCTGGAGCACGAGCAGGACCTGATGAAGCGCCTCGAAAAGGGGCTCGGATTCGGCCTGGAAATGCGCGACGACCCGCTCCTCCGACCGGACGAGTTCAAGCTCGTGGTGAAGGGCGCCCAGCGGGATGTCACGAGCCAATACGCCGTCGCGTAGCCCCGCTTGACTAAGCCTTTCTGGTTGAATAGCTTAGTGGGCTCGCACTGATTCTTTTCCAGGTCGCATATGTCCTACGCCATCATCCGCACCGGCGGCAAGCAGTATCGCGTTGAGCCGGGCAAGTCGGTCCGTATCCCGTCGCTCCCGGGTGACACCGGGACCACCGTCGAGTTCAACGAGGTCCTCCTCGGCTCGAACGGTACCGACGTCAAGGCCGGTGTCCCGTCGCTCAAGGGCGCGAAGGTCACCGCCGAGATCACCAAGCAAGGGCGCGGCGAGAAGATCGTCGTGTTCAAGTTCAAGCGTCGTAAGAACTACGCTCGCAAGCAGGGACATCGTCAGGGCTTCACGGAAGTGAAGGTCCAGACGATCTCCCTCGGTTGAGCCGGACCGGAGACTCCCATGGCACATAAGAAAGGCGTTGGCTCCTCCCGGAACGGGCGCGATTCCAACCCGCAGTACCGCGGCGTGAAGAAGTATGGCGGCGAGATCGTGCGCGCCGGCAACATCATCATCCGTCAGTGCGGCACCAAGTGGCACCCGGGCCGCAACGTCGGCCTCGGCACGGACTACACCATCTACGCCCTCGTCGATGGCGTGGTGAAGTTCGAGCACAAGGACAAGCGCCGGCAGAAGGTGTCGGTCGTCCCTGCCGAAGCGGTCGCGTAAACGCGCTGCGCGGTTCTCAACGCCCCGGGCCCTGTGCTCGGGGCGTTGTTGTTTCCGGGCGCCCTCGCCGAAACCCCAGCCGACCCCCCGGCGTAGATTCTCCATAGGGAGGCACCAATGGGACTCTGGGACCGACTACAAGGGGAGCTCGACCGCGCGGGGAAAGCCGCGCAGGGCGCGCTCGATGAAGGGAAGATCCGTCTCGAGCTCTTTCGGGTGCGCCAACTCTCCGACAAGGCCGCACAGGCGCTCGGCTACGCGATCTTCCGTGCCAAGCGCGATGGCGGTGAGCTGGACGCCCCGAGCTACGAGAGTCTCCTTGCGACGCTCCGCGAGCACGAGGCCGAAGCGAAGCGGCTCGAGGCGGAATTGCAGAAGGCGGGAGCAGCACCCGCGCCGCCCCCGCCTTCCACCTGATCGCGCCGCCGTCGCCTACGGTGACTTGTAGGTCGGCGGGAGTTTGAGATAGCGCGCCGTCAGTTCGTCTTGGCGCGACCGCGTGGTCTGCAGCGCGCCGCGGATGAACACATGCGTCGCCTTCGTGGTGAACTCGAAGGGATCGCCGTCCCACACGACCACGTTCGCGCTGCGCCCCACCGCCAGCGTCCCCACACGATCCGCGACGCCAAGCGCCTCGGCGGGCGCCGCGGTGACTGACCGCAGCGCCTCGTCCCAGCTCATCCCGTACGCGACAGCGTTCCCCGCTTGCTGTCGGATGTTGCGCACGTTGTACGACTGACCATCGCCGGGGCCGTTGTCGATCAACGTCACCGCGACGCCGGCCGCGCGGAGGAGTGCGGGATTCTCCTGACGGGCGTTCAATCCGTCGAAGCTCGTCGGGATGTTGCTCATCGCGCCCACCATCACCGGCACCTTCGCGGCCGCGATCTCCTTCGCCACCATCCATCCTTCCGTGGCGCTCGCGAGCACCACCTTCAGCCCGAACTCCTTCGCGAGCGCCAACGCCGCGATGATGTCCGAGGCCCGATCGACATCGATCACCAGCGGCATCGTACCAGCCACCACCGGCTGCAGCGCTTCGAGTTGGACGCGTGATGCCGCAAAGCTCCGGGCAGCGCCGGCCTCGTACTGAGCCTTCCGCAATCCATACTGCTTCGCATCACCGAGCAGTTCGCGCGTGCGCGCGAGCATCGCGGCGCGCGCACCGGTGTTGGCGGCGCTCGCCGAGAAGTTGAGGTACGCGCCGACGCCGCGCTTCACGGTCATCTCGCCCACCGTCTCGCCCGCGAGATCGATCACCGCACCGCGCCCGGCGAACCAATTCCCACTCGGCCACACGCCCACCGTCGTGACCCCTTCTTCGCTCTGCGGGCGGATGAAGGTGCTCGCGGGGTTGATCCCGTCGGCAGCCTCGAACGCCGCGGCGATGCCGTCGCTCGCTTGCGCGCGGGTGTCGTTGTAGCCGCCCGAGAACTGGGGGCCACCGGCTTCGCTCAGTCCGAGCGAGGTCGCCGCGCTGAACAATCCGGGTGTCACCCACTTACCCGCAGCGTCCACGCGCACCGCACCGGGCGGGAGCGCGAGATTGGCGCCGACAGCGGTGATCTTCCCATTGGTGATGATCACCGTCCCGTTCTCGATCTTCGGTCCGCTCACGGGGAAGACGGTGCCACCAGTGATGGCGATCGTCTGCGCGCCAGCGAGCGTCGCGCTCAAGGCGAGCGCGCTGAATCGGATCGTGAGGTCACGCATCACTTCGTCCTCCCGTCGTTGGCCTTCACGTAGCCGAGTTCGAAATCGGTGCGCCACTGTTGCTTGGGATCGCGCCGGTCGAAGCGGAGCGCGCCGTCGACCCAGACCTTGTCTGCACGCGAATAGACGCTGAGCGGATTCGTGTTCCAGAGCACGAGGTCGGCGTTCTTCCCGACTTCGAGGGTGCCGATCTTGTCATCGAGGCCGAGGGCCCACGCTGGGTTCACCGTTACCCACTTGATGGCGTCCTCTTCACTCACGGCGATGCCCGCGGCCATCCCAGCGGCGCGCGCCTTGCCCGCCTCCTGATTGAGCCGCTGCGAGCCCGACGGGTCGTCGGAGTGGACGATGGCGCGGGCACCGGCCGCGTGGACCATCGCGATGTTCGACTTCACGCCATCGAGCGCTTCCATCTTGAAGCCGCCCCAGTCGGCCCAGAGCGAACCGGAGATCCCTTCCTTCGCGAGCACGTCGGCGACCTTGTACGCCTCGACGCCGTGATGGAAGGAGCGGATGCTGTAGCCGAACTCCCTCGCGATGTCGATCATCTGCAACATCTCGTCCGCTTGGTAGCAGTGATTGTGCACCAGGATGTTGCCGCGGAGCACCTCGGCGAGCGTCTCATTGCCGAGGTCGCGCGCGGGCGGATCGCCCTCGCGCTTCTCCAACCACTTGTCCCACCGGCGCCGATACTGTTCCGCACCGATCCACGCCGCGCGGTACCCCGCGACATTCGCCATGCGCGTCGCCGGGCCGCGGCTCTGATACACGCGCTTCGGATTCTCGCCGCACGCCATCTTGAGCCCGTACTTCGCGCCGGGGAACTTCATCCCCTGCACGGCGCGCGAGGGGACTACCTTTAGCACCACCGAGCGTCCGCCGATCAAGTTCGCGCTGCCCACGAGCACCTGGAGCGTGGTGACGCCACCCGCCAGGTTGCGCGGGAACTGTGGGTCCTGCGGCCACACCGAGTGTTCGGCCCACACATGCGCAGTCACGGGTGCCGTCGCTTCGTTGCCATCGTCGTGCGCGGCGGTACCGGGGGCGGGGTACACGCCGAGGTGCGAATGCGTGTCGATCAGACCGGGTGTGACGTACCGGCCGTTGCCGTCGATCACCTCGGCATCAGGCGGGAGCTCCACCGAGGCGCCGACGCCGATGATCTTCCCGTCGCGTACGGCGATGGAGCCGTTTCGGATGAGCGGACCAGCGCTGGTGAAGATGTTGACGTTCTTGATGACCACCGCGCGCGCCGCGGGGCGCTGATAGGTGGAGGGGAACGGATCGCTGTTCGGTGCGCTCAGTGCGCCCGCCACGTAGTTCACCTTCTTGGCGGTGTCCGGCGCGGGTTTGGCCGCGGGAGCGCTCTGCGCGCCCAGTCCGGCGGCGGCGATCGCGAGCCACGCGGCGGCTCGGGGAGTCTGCCTCATGCACGTCCTCTGGAAGGGGAAACAGGGAGGGGGGCGAAGCTACGGGGGCGCGGGGAGGGTGGCTAGAGGTGGTCGCCCTATGGACAAATCCGGCCAGATGGGGTAGTGATGAGTATCCGGAGGTTTCGCATGCAACGAACAAGCATCGTTCGGGCGGTCGCGTCGCTCTCCCTGCTCATGGCTCCGCCATTGCTGGGGCAAACCGGCGTCTTGTACGGGAAGGTGCTCGACAAGTCGACCGGACAACCGATTGTCGCCGCCTCGGTTGGGTTCGTCGGCGGCGCGGAGCGATTCATGACCGATTCGCTGGGCCGGTTTCGCATGCCCCCCGTCTCGGTCGGTGGCGGAGACCTCGAGGCGCGGCGCATCGGCTTTCATCCGCGCGCGCTGCCGGTGCGGGTCATCGCCGACTCGCAGCTCTTCGTGGAGTTCCGGCTCGACGTCGCGCCGAAGCCGCTGGAGACGGTGGTGGTGAAGGGGATCACCCGAAAGGTGGAGCCCTTCCTTGAGGAGCCGTTCCTCCGGGCATCGCAATCGTGGGGGTCGTTCTTGTTCGGTGAGGACCTCAAGAACTCGCCCTCGTTCGACCTCAAGGGTGCTATGGTCGGCTTACCGGGGCTCTGGGTGAACGACCGCAATGTGAGCTTCATGCGCTGCAATAACCTTGGCGGCAAAGGCGTCGTCCAACAGCCGCACTACTACATCGACGGCCTGCGGTTCCGCACGACCGAGTTCAATGACGTGGCAAGACTCGTCGCGCTCCGCGATGTCGCGCTGGTCGAGGTCTACAACGGCACGGCGCGGATCCCGCCGGTCTTCCTCGCGCAGCCGCAGAGTCCGTGCGCCGTCGTCGCGATCTGGACGCGTCGCAGCACGGAGTAGCCGCGGTCACCCCACCGCGCGTCGCATGGCGCGCGGATCGTCGGTGCAGAGCCCGTCGACGCCGAGCGCGGCCAGCGTGCGAGCGCGCTCAGCGTCGTTCACCGTCCACGCGACGACGCGCTTCCCCACAGCGTGCACCTGCGCCACGAGCGTCGCGTCGATGAACTCCTGACGCTGCCAGAGATCGCCGGCGTCCACGCTCGCGAGGATCATCGTCGGATCGATATGTCGGCTGTACTCGAGCACGCCGCGCGCGATCTGCGGTGCGAGCTGCTGCGCCTGCTGCACCTCGCGGTGGTCGAACGCGTGCACGGCATGGGCCCCCGAGGCGGCGCTCAGCCGCTGCACGGCCGCCGCCGCCGAGCCGGCGCCTTTGAGCTCGCAGCAGACGCGGAGGCGTCCGTCGAGCAAAGCCATCACCTCATCGAAGGTCGGGATCGCATGGTCGCCGGACCGTGCCGCGCGCACCTCGGCGATCGTCATTTCTGCGATCGGCGGTCCGCCGGGGCCGAGGGTCGGGTCGTGGTGGACCACCAGCACGCCGTCGCGGGTGAGGTGCACATCGAGCTCGACCGCGTCCGCGCCGACCTCGATCGCGCGGCGAAAGGCTGCCAGGGTATTCTCGGGGGCGTCGGCACTCGCCCCCCGGTGGGCGATGATCTCCATAGCCTGACATTAACGTCGTGCCGGAGGGGGCGTCTAAGTGGGTGAGCGTATGGGCGACACGGAACGCGAAGCGGCCGCTGCCGTCGATGCTGAATTGATCGTCCGGTGGCACCGGGGCGAGGATCGCGCCGCGACCCTCTTGGTGGACCGCCACGCCCAAGCGCTCGCTCGCTTCGCCGCCTCACAGGGCGAGCGGGAGGGGGTCGAAGAGCTGGTGCAGGACACGTTCATCCGCGCGTTCCAAGCGCTCGACAGCTTTCGCGCGGATAGCAGTCTCCGGACCTGGCTCTTCACGATCTGCAAGCGGCTGATCCTCGATCGGAAGCGCGCGGACCGGCGGCAACAGGGCAAGGTGGAGCTCGAGGAAGGGCATGCGGTCGTCAACTTCGATGCGCTGGACGGTCTGGTGGCGGATGAGACGGCGGCGCGGGTTCGCGGGGCGATGGAGCAGTTGTCACCGCTGCAGCGTGAGGTCTTCACCCTGCGGGTGACGGAAGGGATGGCCTACGGCGACATCGCCGAGGTGGTCGGCAGTACGGAGGGCGCGTGTCGGGTCCATTACCACAATGCGATGCGTGCCGTGAAGGAGTACCTGAGCGATGATGACTGACTGCGAAGCGGGGGACATCCGGGATCTGCTCCCTGAGTACGCGCATGACCGGCTCGCGCCGGCGGTGCGGGATCAGGTGGCGGCCCATGTGGCGGGGTGCGAGCCCTGTCAGGCGGAGCTCGCCCTGATCGGAGCGGTCCGCTCAAGTCTTGCGGCGCAGGTGCCGACACTCGATACGAGGGCGATCGCAGCACGTGTGATCGCCATCCCACGTCGGCCCGCTCGGCGGTCGTGGGTGGAGCGTCGCTGGCAGTTCGCGGCGGCGGCCAGTGCACTGTTGATGGTCGGCGTCTCGTACGCCGTGCTGGGTCGTGGGGGTTCCGGGATGCCGGGTGTCGATTCGACGCCTCCCCGGATCGAGGCGCCGTCCGGGGGGAATGGCGCTTCCACCGGTGGGTCGACGCTCGCGTCGAATCTGCCGGCTGCCTCCGCCCAGGCCTCCGCCCGACTGGAGCTCAGCTTCGGGGGCGGCCTGGCCGATCTATCCGACGAACAACTCACGCGGCTCCTGAGCGAGATCGACTCGTTCAAGGCGACGCCTATGCTCGATCCTGACGAAGCGGCGCTCCTGTCGTCGCTCGATACCGTGGCACGTGGAGGTGCCCGATGACCCAGACCACGTTCATGCGTTCGCTCTTCGCCCTCGCGGGCTACGCGCTCGTTGCTGGCGCGCAGCAGTCGGCGCCGCCCGCCGGTGCGCCCATGGGACCACCGCCCGGTGGGATGATGGGCGCCGGTGGCCCCGATCGGATGGCGCTCGAACAGAACATCCGCGAACGGCTCGGCAAGGCGCTCGTGCAGCAGCTCGGTCTCACGAGCGATCAGGCGACGAAGCTGCAAGAGACCAACAAGCGCTACGACGAGAAGCGGCGACTCTTGGTGGATCAGGAGCGCGACATCCGCATGGCGCTCCGCGATCTGCTCATCGCCGGCGACAAGAAGGACGCGCGCACCAACGAGATGCTCGATCGCATGCTCAAGGTGCAGCGGCAGCGCGTCGACCTGCAGGAGCAGGAGCAGAAGGAACTCTCGGGCTTCCTCTCGGCCGATCAGCGGCTCCGCTACATCGCCGTCCAGGACCAGATGCAGCGGCGCATGCAGCAGTTCCGCGAGCAGCAGATGCAGCGGGCCGGTGGCGGGCGCCCCGGGCAGCTCCCGGGCGACCCCGCCGAACGGCAGCGGCAGATGGAACGGGCGCGCGAGCGGGCCGCGCAGCGCCAGCAGCTTCAGCGTCCGCCGGGGCCGCCCCCGGGCTTCTGAGCGGCGGCACGCATCGCCGGGCCCGATCCACGCGATCGGGCCCGTGTTGTTTCGGCGGTGAGGGCGCTACTTTCAGCTCCACGCCCGGATGGCGGAACTGGCAGACGCACGGGACTCAAAATCCCGCGATCGCAAGGTCATGAGAGTTCGATCCTCTCTCCGGGCACTTCTTCTCACACCGATCCCCTGAACTCCCCCGTCGATCCCGCGGTCTTCGACGACCTCGCGTCGCTCCTGCGACCTGAGGCCACGCGGGAAGCCGTGAAGCTGTTCCTCGACATGGGGCGGGATCGGTGCGCCGCGATCCTCGGCGCGAGCGACGCCGACTTCATTCCGGAACTGAAAGCGGCGTGCCACGCGATGCGCGGGTCAGCCGATCAGCTTGGCGCACTCGTGCTCGGTGCGCAGATGCTCGAGATCGAACAGCAGCTCGCGATCGACGCCGCCGGGGTGTCCCGCGACCGGCTCATCGCCGCGCAACGCGAACTCGAGCGCTGCCGCGTCTGGTTCAGCGCCCGCGGCTGGATCGACTGAGCGCTACTCGGCGAGATCGCTCGTCCGGGCGGGCCGGACCGCGAGGTCGATCACCAGCCAGAGCAGCTTCCCCCACGGCCAGGTCACGACGGGTGCGACGACGACACCGATGATCGCGATGCGCTGGAGCCCCGCCCAATCAGGGCGCGGCCACTGGGCCAAGAACAGGGCCACGAACAGCGCCGCGAAGAGCAGCTCCGACACGATCAGGTTGATCTGAAAGCCGCCGATCCAACTGTCTGCCTCGCCACGGTCGTAGCGGAAGCGGCAGCTCGGGCAACGCTCGCGAGGCGCGAACCAGTGCCGAAGGGCCGCGGCGCCCCCGCAGTTGGGACAGCGAAGCAGGAGGGCCCAGCCGAGTCGGCGGACCGCTGACGGAGAGGTGACGGACATACGTGCATTGTACACGTGCGGGGCGCTATTTTCTGCGGAGAGAGTGCCCCACCGACTTCCGCTCCCCCCAATGACCACTTTCGCGAAGATCCCCGCCCACGGTGAACCGATCGGCTACGCCAATGGCGAGTTGGTGGTCCCCGACCGGCCGATCATCCCCTTCATCGAAGGGGACGGCACGGGGCCCGACATCTGGCGTGCCTCGGTGCGCGTGTTCGACGCCGCGATCGCGCTTGCCTACGGGAGCAGCAAGCAGATCGCGTGGATGGAGGTGCTCGCGGGCGAGAAGGCCTTCACCACGCTGCAGACCTGGATGCCGGCGGAGACGCTCGAGCACATCAAGCGCTACCGCGTGGCGATCAAGGGTCCGCTGACGACGCCGGTGGGGGGCGGGATCCGCTCGCTCAACGTCGCACTTCGGCAGGAACTCGACCTCTACGCCTGCGTACGCCCGGTGCGCTACTTCCAGGGCGTCGGTGCACCCGTGAAGGAGCCCGGCAAGGTCGATATCGTGATCTTCCGCGAGAACATCGAAGACGTGTACTCGGGGATCGAGTTCAAAGCGGGCACGCCGGAGGCGGAGAAGCTGCGCGCCTTCATCGCGACCGAGTTCGGCAAGCAGATTCGCGAGGGGTCGGCGATCGGGATCAAGCCGATGTCGCCCTTCGGGTCCAAGCGCCTCATCGAGCGCGCACTCAAGTACGCGATCAAGCATGGTCGCCCCTCGGTGACGATGATGCACAAGGGGAACATCATGAAGTTCACGGAAGGCGGCTTCCGTGACTGGGGCTACGAGCTCGCCAAGGAGAAGTTCGCCACGAGTGTCGTCGCTGAAGCCGATCTCGGCTCGGCGGGTGGCGCGGCGCGCGCCGACGCGGTGGTGCTCAAGGACCGCATCGCCGACTCGATGTTCCAGCAGATCCTCTTGCGGCCGGATGAGTACTCGGTGGTGGCCACGCCGAACCTAAACGGCGACTACATCTCCGACGCGCTTGCGGCGGAGGTCGGTGGGCTCGGGATCGCGCCTGGTGGGAACATCGGCGACGAAGCCGCCGTATTCGAGGCGACGCACGGCACAGCGCCCAAGTACGCCGGCCTCGACAAGATCAATCCGGGCTCCGTCATCCTCTCCGGGGTGATGATGCTCGAGCACCTGGGTTGGAACGACGCCGCGCAGCGCATCGTGCGCGGGATGGAGCGCGCGATCGCGAACAAGACGGTCACGTACGATCTCGCGCGGCAGATGCCCGGCGCGACGGAAGTGTCCACCTCCGGCTTCGGCGATGCGATCATCGCTGCGATGAAGGGAGAGTAGTCGATGAGTCTGCGTGCCAATGTGCGTCGTGGCCTGAGTGGCGTGGATACGCCGCTCCTGGCGGTGTTGCTCAACGCGGGCGCGCCGCTCCCGAGTGTGCTTGCCACACTCGATCGGCGCTTCGGCGGCGCGATCGGTGCCGCCCTCGCCGCGGGCGACTTCAAGGGGAAGCGCGACGAGACGCTCCTGCTGCGCGGACCGGCCGGGCGTGGCGTGCAACGCGTGCTGCTGGTCGGCGTCGGAACCATCGGGGACGACTTCGACGCCTACAACGCGACGGTGCGCGCGTCGGCGATCGCCGGTCGCAAGGCGAACGCGAGTGGCGTGCAGGCCGTCGCGCTCTGGGCGCCGATCCTCGAGGGCGAACTCGTCGAGGCGGCGGTTATCGGAACCGCACACGGCGCGTGGCACTTCACCGAGATGCAGACCATGCCGCCGGTGAAGGAGCGCCCCAAGCCGCTCCGCGACATCACCGTCTGCGCCACCTCGAACAGCGGTGCCGTCGAGGCGCTCGCGGCCGGCATCGCGATCGCGGAAGGGCAAGCGGTCGCTCGCCGCCTCCAAGTACTCCCCGGCAACGTGTGCACGCCCGAGCACATCGCGCGCGTGGCGCGCGAGGTCGCGCGCGCCAACCGCATGAAGATCACCGTGCTCGGCCGCCGCGAGCTGATCAAGCTCCGCATGGGGTCGTTCCTCGCGGTCGCGCAGGGAACCCCGCAGGACCCGAAGCTCATCGCGATGGAGTACCGCGGTGGCGCGCGCGGCGCCAAGCCGTTGGTGCTCGTCGGCAAGGGGCTCTGCTTCGATTCGGGCGGCATCTCGATCAAGCCCGCCGATCGCATGGAGCTCATGAAGTACGACATGAGCGGCGCGGCGGGTGTCGTTGGTGCGATGCACGCGATCGCGGCACTCGGCCTTCCGCTGAATGTCGTCGGCTTGATCGGATCGACCACGAACATGCCGAGCGGTACCGCGATGAATCCGGGGGACGTCGTCCGCGCGTCGAACGGCAAGACGATCGAGATCATCAACACCGACGCCGAAGGGCGTCTCGTGCTCGCCGACGTGCTCAGCTACGCCGCGCGCTACAAGCCTGCGGCGGTGATCGATGCCGCGACGCTCACCGGCGCGGTCGTCGTCGCGCTGGGCAACACCACCACGGGCGTGATGGGGAACGATCAGGCGCTCGTCGATCAGGTGCGCGCCGCACAGGCGCGCGCCGGTGAGCCGGGGTGGCAGCTTCCGATGTCGCCGGAGTACAACGACCTCATCAAGTCCGACATCGCGGATATCAAGAACTCCGGCGGTCGTGCGGCGGGGACGATCACTGCCGCGCTCTTCCTGCGCGAGTTCGTCGATTACCCCTGGGTCCACCTCGACATCGCCGGCACGGCGTACTCGGAAAGCGACCTGGTGGTGAGTCCGCGCGGCCCCACGGGGCTCCCGGTGCGCACCTTCGTGGAGATCGCGCGGGGGCGCGCGCGCTGACGCGAACACTCGTCGCCGCCCTCTTGCTCCCGGCCGCGTTCGCGGTCGGGCAGGGAGCACCGAGTGCACCGCCGAAGCCAGACACCGTCCAGGCGGTGGTCCCACGGCCTATCCCGCCGACCACGCGCTCCCCGAGCGACACGATGCGGGCGCCGACGCGGGCGCCGACGCGGGCGGTACCGCCAGCGGACTCCGCGGCGGTCGGCGTGAGCGACACCGCCGCCGCTCCCATGCGCGGGCGCCCGCCCAAAGACTCGATCAAGGCACCGATCGCGGTGGCGGAACTCCCGGTGGCGAGTAGCGCCGGACGCTGGCACTGGAATCGCGATTCACTCTACGCCGTGGGCGCGTTCAACGTCGCGGAGCTCCTCGAGCGCATTCCGGGCGTCACGCTGCTACGATCCGGGTTCATCGCGTCACCACAGGTCGTGCTCTGGAATGGTGGCGCCGAACGTGTGCGTCTCTTCTGGGACGGTATCGAGCTCGACGCGATCGATCCGCGTGGCGGTCGCGCGCTCGACCTCGGGCGCATCCAACTGCTCTCGTTGGAGTCGGTGACCGCCGAGCGCTCGCCTGGTGAGCTGCGGGTGCATCTCCGCACGTGGACCGTGCGCAACACCACGCCGGTCACTCGCGTCGACGTGGCAAGTGGTTCCGAGAACTTCACTCTGTATCGCGGCTTCTTCGGACGGCGCTTCGACAACGGTGGGCTGCTCCAGCTTGCCGGGCAGCAGTACTCCACACTGTCGCGTCCCGGCGGCGATGGCGATCTGTTGAACGCCACGACACGCATCGGATGGGCTCGGCGCGATTGGTCGGTGGACTTCTTCGCCATCTCGGGGACACACACCCGGAACGCCACGACCGCGGACTGGGAGACGACCACGCCGATCCAGAACGCACTGCCGGCGTGGCGCGGGAACGTCGGACTCTCGTATGCGCGCATCGGCTGGCGCTCCCCTGAGGGCGAGCGCCCTTGGGTGCAATTCGTCGCGTCGCGCCAACATGTCGACAAGGTGTACAAAGCGCCGTCGAGCTCGGGCTTTGGGACCACGACGTCGACCGCCTCCCGCGATACCACCGATTCGCTCTCGGCGCGCACGCAGTATGTGTTGAGTGGTGGCGCGAGCTGGTTCGGCGTGCGGGGATCGGCAACGCTGCGTGTACGCGAGATCGAGGGCGAGCGTCGATTCGCGCCGACCGTACGCCTGTCACGTGAGCGAACGCGGTATGGTGTTTCGGGCTACGCGGAGACGAGCGGAAGCGATTCCACCGATCGCGCCGAGGTCGCAGGGTGGATCGCACCCTGGCCCCGGCTTGTGGTGCGCGGTGCGCTGGCGCGCCGCAGCGCCACCGGTCAGCGGGCGCTGGCCTGGCGCATCCAGGCCGCCGCCCGTT
>JAIETI010000138.1 GCA_019745365.1 Gemmatimonadaceae bacterium
GGGAACGCGGTGATCTTCAAGCCGGGCGAGGACGTGCCGCACGCGGCGCACGCGTTGGTGGAGATCCTCCTCGAAGCGGGGCTCCCGCCCGAGGTGATCCAGCTGGTGCATGGCGACGGTGAGGCCGGCCGCGCAATCGTCGACCATCCCGAGGTGCCGGTGATCTCGTTCACCGGCTCGACCGAGACGGGGAGCAAGGTCGGTGAGACCTGCGGCCGCATGCACAAGCGGCTCTCGCTCGAGATGGGCGGGAAGAACGCGCAGACGGTGCTCGACGATGCCGATCTCGAGCTCGCGCTCGAGGGAGTGCTCTGGGGCGCGTTCGGGACCACGGGGCAGCGCTGCACGGCGACGAGCCGGTTGATCCTGCAGGCGGGGATCCATGACGAGTTCCTCGCGATGCTCGAGAAGCGCGCGGGCGCGCTCCGCTTGGGCGACGGTCGCAAGGCCGTCACTGATGTCGGGCCGCTCATCCATGAAGAGTCGCGGGCGAAGGTCGAGCGCTACGTCGCGATCGGGAAGGCGCAGCACGAGCTTCGTATCGGCGGCGCGCGTGGCACGGGTGATGCGCTCGCGCACGGGCACTTCTTCCAGCCGACGATCTTCGCGGGGGTGAAGGCCGGGGATCAGTTGGAGCAGGAGGAGATCTTCGGGCCGGTGCTCAGTGTCATCAAGGTGCGCGACGCCGACGAGGCGTTCCGCGTGAACAACGGCGTGAAGTACGGGCTCTCGTCGAGTGTGTACACGCGCAACGTGAACACGGCGTTCCGCGCGCTGAACGAACTCGACAACGGCATCACCTACATCAACGCCCCGACGATCGGTGCCGAGGCGCATCTGCCCTTCGGTGGGGTGAAGCAGACCGGGAACGGTCACCGCGAGGGTGGGTGGGAGGTGTACGAGTTCTACTCCGAGACAAAGGTCGGGTACGTCGACTATTCCGGCGCGTTGCAGCGCGCCCAGATCGACAACTATTGACCGACCCGATGGACGCGCCCACCCCGGTGCCGCCGCCGTCGCGCACACCAGTCGGTGTGCGGGCACTGCGTGCGCTCTGGGAGTGGGCGCGGTCGCTCTCGCTCGCGTTGGTGCTCTTTCTCGTGCTCCGCGCGACGCTGGTGGAGGCGTTCAAGATCCCGAGCGGATCGATGGAGTCCACGCTCCTCGTGGGCGACTTCCTGCTCGTGAACAAGCTGGTGTACGGCGCGGAGGTCCCGCTCTCGGACCGTCGCTTTCCTGCGGTCCGCTCGCCCTCGCGCGGCGAGGTGATCGTCTTCCAGTGGCCGGAAGACCCCGAGAAGAACTTCGTGAAACGGGTGGTCGGGCTCGCCGGCGACACCTTGGCGATGCGCGATGGCGTTCTCGTCCGCAACGGCGCCTCAGTGGCCGAGCACTATGTGCATCGCGATCCACCGCATGGCGATCCGGTGGCGGACGAGTTCCGCTGGCAGCGGGAGTTCCTCGCCACCACCGCGTACGCGGAGCGAGTGCGCTACCATCCGTCGCGTGACAACTGGGGGCCGCTCGCGGTGCCGCCAGGCCATCTCTTCGTGCTGGGCGACAACCGCGACAACTCGCTCGACAGTCGCTACTGGGGGTTCGTGGCGGACTCGTTGGTGCGCGGGCGTCCGCTCTTCGTGTACTTCAGCTACGTGCCGGACTCGACCGACCGAGTCGCATGGTTGCGCCACATCCGCTGGTCGCGGATCGGGAACGTGGTGCGATGACCTTCCGGTGGCGCGTGGCATACCGCACATTCTTCCCCGCGTCGATCGCTCACCACCGCGAGGGAACGTAGTGCCGGGACTGCCGCGGAAACGGAGTGGCTACGAGGAAGGATCGCTCGATCAATACCTGCGCGATATCAGCATCTACCCGCTGATCTCGCGAGAGGAAGAGGTGCGACTCGCCCAGAACATCCGCGCGGGAGACCCGGAGGCGCTCGACAAGCTCGTGCGCTCGAACCTCCGCTTCGTCGTCTCGGTCGCGAAGAAGTACCAGAACCAGGGCGTGTCGCTCTCCGACCTGATCAATGAGGGAAACCTCGGGCTGATCCGCGCCGCCCATAAGTTCGACGAGACGAAGGGGATCAAGTTCATCTCCTACGCGGTGTGGTGGATCCGCCAAGCGATCCTCCAGGCGCTCGCTGAGCAGTCACGCATCGTGCGCGTCCCGCTGAACCGCGCGGGGACGCTCCATCGGATCGGGAAGCGGGCGAGCGCGCTCCTGCAGGAGTTGGGGCGCGAGGCGACGCACGCCGAGATCGCCGAGGGGATGGAGATCACCGAGGAGGAAGTCGCCAAGACGATGAGCATTTCGCAGGCGCACCTCTCCCTCGATGCGCCGATGTCGCCGGGGGAGGACAACCGGCTGCTCGACTATCTCCCGGACACCGAGAGCCAGACGCCGGACGAGGAGACCTTCGAGAAGGCGTTGGTGGAGAGCATCCACGCCGCGCTGGCGACGCTGAAAGAGCGCGAGGCGAAGATCCTCAAGCTCTATTTCGGACTCGACGGCTCGGAGCCGCTCACGCTCGAGGAGATCGGCGACGTGCTGAACATCACCCGCGAGCGGGTGCGGCAGATCAAGGAGAAGGCGCTCTCGCGCTTGCGCCATGTCAATCGCGCCCGGGCCCTCGAAAGCTTCATGGGAGAGTAGGACGGATGCCATCGTTCGACATCACGACCGGCGTGGACCTCCAAGAGGTCGACAACGCCATCAATCAGGCCACCAAAGAGATCGGCCAGCGCTACGACTTCAAGGACGCGAAGGTCGCCACGGTCGAGTTTGACCGGAAGGCGGGGACGATCGCGCTCCATGCCGACCACGATATGCGGATGCGGGCGATGTGGGATGTCGTCCAGAGCAAGCTGATCCGCCGCGGCGTGAGCGTGAAGAACGTCGATGCGGGGGAGCCGATCCCCGCCGGCGGAGACACGCTCAAGCGCACGATCACGCTCAAGCAGGCGCTCGACATCGAGACGTCGAAGAAGATCTCGGCCTTCATCAAGGCGGCGAAGTTCAAGAAGGTGCAGCCGTCGATCCAAGGCGACGAGGTGCGGGTGAGCGCGCCGGACAAGGATGAGTTGCAGGCGGTGATCGCGGCGCTCCGGGCCGAAGAGTGGGACGTCGAGCTCAAGTTTGGGAATTTCAGGGAGCGGTGAGGGCGGGCTCGCTGGAACGACAGGAACTACAGGAAGGACAGGAACTACGGGTGGGGGTTAGTTTTCTCCTCACACCCTCGCCCTTCCTCCGTGCGTTTCTCGCTCATCATCCTCGGTTGCGATAAGAACACCGTCGATTCGGAGCGCTATCTCGCGGCGCTCCTCGATCATGGGGCGGAGCGCGCGCGCCGAGTGGAGGATGCCGAGGTCATCGTCATCAACACCTGCGGCTTCATCGACGCGGCGAAGAAGGAGTCGATCGACGCGATCGTCGAGGCGGCCCGGATGAAGAGCGATGGCGCGTGCCAGGCGGTGGTCGCGGTGGGCTGCATGGTCGAGCGCCACAAGGACGAGCTCCTTGCCGCGATCCCCGAAGTCGATCTCTTCCTCGGCGCCTCTGAGACCGAACAGCTTGTACCAGCGCTGATCGACCGTGGACTGCTCGGCGAGGCCGAGTCGCTGCATCCGGGGGTGCGGACGTACGCCGGCGATACCCCCTTCGTGCGCTACCTCAAGGTGAGCGAGGGGTGCGACCATACGTGCGCGTTCTGCGCGATCCCGCTGATGCGTGGGAAGCACCGCTCGTTCTCCACCGAGGAGATCGTGCGCGAGGCGCAGTTGCTCGAACTGCAGGGCGCGCGCGAGGTGAACCTCGTGGCGCAGGACCTCGCACACTTCGGGCGCGACCGACAGGACGGCGCGCGACTCCCCGAACTGCTCGAAGCGCTCACGCGAGAGACCTCGATCCCGTGGTTCCGTAGTATGTACCTCTACTCCGCGGGGATCACCCCTCGGCTGCTCGAGGTCATCGCGCGCGAGCCACGGATCCTCCCGTATCTCGACATGCCGATGCAACATGCGAGCGATGCGGTGCTGGAGCGGATGCGTCGTCCGGAGCGTCAGCGGACGATCCGCGAGAAGGTGGCGCGTTTTCGTGAGGCAGTGCCGGGGCTCGCGATCCGCACCACCTGCATCGTGGGCTTCCCGGGTGAGACGGACGCGGACTTCGCGCAGCTGCTCGACTTCGTCCGCGAGATCCAGTTCGAGCGTGTGGGGGTGTTCACGTACTCCCCACAGGAAGGGACTCGTGCGGCGGCGCTCGTCGATGATGTGCCGGAGAGTCTCAAGCGCGCTCGGCTTGAGGAACTACAGGAAGTACAGAGGCACATCACGGCGGAGCGGTACGAGTCGCGGATCGGGCAGACGGCGCGCGTGCTGGTGGAGCGGAGTGCGCATGGTGGGACGTCGGCGAGCGGGCGACTGCCCTGGCAGGCCGATGACATCGACGGGGTGACCTGGCTCGACGTCGATGTGCCTGCGGGGGCCTTCGCGGAGGTCGAGGTGACCGAGGTCGTGGATGACTACGATTTCCGCGCGCGCGTGATCGCAGTGCATGCGGCGCCTGCCGTCGCGCCGGTCGCGCGCCGCGCGCTCCCGATGGTGGGCGCGTCGATGGGGAGCTTCGGCCGCTAGTGCGCGCCGCCGCGTCGCGGCTGGCACTTCTGCTCCTCGCGGGGTGCATCGCGACGCGACGCTTGCCCGACGATGTACCGGTGGTGACGGCGCCACCGCCGACGACCATTACCGCGCCTCGGGATACCGCACCGACTGCGGAGCCTGTTCCACAAGACGAGGCGCCCGAACGCACGCGCGAGAGTGCGTTCGACGTCCGCGTCGCGCTCCCGCGCTCGGTCGCCACGACAACGATCACGGCGACGGGGAGCTGGCGGCTGTATGACGCGCGTGACGCGGTACTCCTCCGTGCGCTCCCGGCGGAGCCGTGGCAGATCGAGGCGGCGGGCTCCAAGGTTCGCGCGGTGCGCTTCGACGGGACGGCCACGCCCTGGCAGGAGGGGTATGTCACCGCGCGGGTCGATGGTGAGCCAGAGCTGCTGCGCCTCGGCCAGCGACGCTACCGTGGAGCGCTGCGGGTCTTCGCGACCGACAGCGGCGCGCTGGTGGTGAACATCCTCCCGCTCGAGTCGTATCTCCGCGGGGTGGTGCCGCTCGAGATCGGCGGACCGCGGGCGCCGAACGAGCAGGCGGCGGTCGAAGCGCAGGCGATCGCGGCGCGGTCGTACACGGTGGTCCGGCGAGCGGCGGCGCTCCGGAGCGCCGCGCGGGCGGCCTTCTACGATCTCCTCGCGTCGACGAGCGACCAGGTGTACGGCGGTGTCGAAGCCGAGCGGGCGTTCAGTGATGCCGCCGTCGCGTCGACGCGCGGGCAGGTGCTGCGCTACGGCGGTCGGGTGGTGGACGCGCCGTATCATGCGTCGTGTGGTGGCGAGACCGCAGCGCCCAGCGAGGTGTGGGGGAGCGGGGTGAGCGGGTACCTCCGGCGCGTGGACGACCGGATCCCCGGTACGAGCGACCGCTACTACTGCGACATCGCGCCCCGCTTCGCGTGGACGCGGTCCGTCACGGGCAACGAGCTTGCCGCCTCGATGGAACGATACCTCCGCACGCTCACCGCGGTCCCGGCGGGTGGGCCGGGGCGTGCGCGCACGCTTTCGATCGACGGACGGACCGGGAGCGGCCGCGTGGCGCGACTCACGCTCGGGGCGGAGCGGGGGACTTTCTCCATCCGCGGGAATGACGCGCGCTCGGTCCTCCGGGCCGCAGGTGGCGAGGCGTTGCCCAGCGCCTATTTTTCGCTCGATACGGAGACTGGGCCCGATGGGGCGATCGCGCGCGTGACGATCCGCGGCAACGGCTTCGGGCATGGCGTCGGGATGTGTCAGTGGGGAGCGATCGGTCGTGCGCGTGCCGGATTCGACGTGCGCTCCATCCTCCGCGCGTATTACCCGGGAACGGAGATCGGCGGCATCGACTGATCGATGTCGAAGCAAGGAGTACACCGTGGGACGCACGAGTGGGGCACAGGCGCACGTGCACGCGACGCTTCGCGTCGGCGTGGTCGGACTCGGCGCGATCGCGCAGACCGCGCATCTTCCAGCGCTGAGTAAACAGCGCGGCGTCAAGGTCACCGCGCTCTGCGACAACGACGCCTCCAAGGCGCGCACGCTCGCGGCCCGGTTCGACGTGGCCCAGACGTTCGGGGACATCGAGGAGATGCTCGAGGGGACGCAGCTCGACGCGCTCGTGGTGTGCACGCCGAATCACCTGCACGAACCGCACGTGCTCGCCGCGCTCAAGGCCGGGCTCCATGTACTCTGTGAGCGCCCGCTGGCGCTGACCGCACGCGGGGTGGAACGGATCCTCGCCACGGCACAGAAGGCCGATCGCCGCGTGCTCGTGGCGAACAACCTCCGCTTCCGGGCGGATGTGCAGGGGCTCGCGGGCTTCCTCCGCACGAACGAGCTCGGCCGGATGCAGGCGATCCGAGCGGGGGCGCAGCTCGTACGTGGCGAGGACGCGGCGTGGCGTCAGCGTCGGGCCGAAGCCGGTGGCGGCGCTTTCTTGGAGCATGGTCTCCCGCTCCTTGATCTCGCCCTCTGGCTGGCGCAGGGCGCGACCCCCACGCGGATCTCCGCGTTGATGGAGCGCGCACGCGGCGCGAACGCGGTCGAGCAGGCGATGGTCGTCGGAATCGAATGTGACGACGGCCCCACCATCGCGCTCGATATCCGACACGATGTGATCGCGACTGCGGACCGGTGGTGGTTCCAAACCTTTGCGACGAAGGGCGCGGCGCGGCTTGCACCGCTCCGCATCACGAAAGAACTCCACGGACGCGCGATGGACGTCTCCCCCGCCGGTGCCGCGACGCGGGAGACACCGTTTCTCCAGTCGTATCGCGCACAGTGTGCCCACGTGACCGCCGTTTGGCGTGGCGAGGTCGCGTACAAGCCACCCACCGACCAACTCCTGCTCTATCGCGTGGTCGAGGCGATCTACAAGTCCGCCGAGGACGGGAAAGAGGTGCGATGGCCCTCGGCATGATGTGGCGTCGCCTCTGGCTGGCGGGAGTGGTGTTGCTCGCGCTCCGCGTCGACGCGCAGCCCCGCGTCGCAGCGCCTGCGGCGCCACTGCCGGCGTTCACCATCTCCGTGCTCACCTTCGGGCCCGGTGATCAGGTGTTCGAGAAATTCGGGCACAATGCGCTCCGCATCCGGGACCATCGCACGGGCAGCGATCTCGCGTATAACTGGGGGATGTTCTCCTTCAACGAGCCGAACTTCCTTGGACGTTTTCTGAGCGGGACGTCGCGCTACTGGGTGGCGGCGTATCCGACCGAGCAAGTGCTCGAGGTGTACGCGGCGTCGGACCGGAGCATCGTGGAGCAGCGACTCGCGCTTCCGGACAGTGTGGCGGCGGCACTCGTGGCGCGTGTCGAAGCCAACGCGCTCGAGGAGAACAAGTACTACGCGTACGACTACTATCGCGACAACTGCTCCACGCGCCTGCGCGATCACCTCGATGCTGTGCTCGGTGGCGCGCTCCGGACGCAGCTGCAGGCCCAGACCGCCGAGCGCAAGCTGAGCAGCTATCGGACCGAGTCGCTCCGGTTGATGTGGGAGCAGCCGCTCACGCGCCTCGGGATCAATATCGCGCTCGGCCGCCCGGCGGACCGTCCGATCGATGGCTGGGAGGAGAGCTTTGTCCCGATGCGCCTGCGTGATCGGCTCGCGAAGGTGCAGGTGGGCGGCGTGCCGCTCGTGCGCGACACGCGCGTGCTCTACGAGGCGCGGCGCATGCCGGAGCCACCGAGCTATGCGCCCTCATCGCCGCTCACCCGACTGCTGACGATCGTCATCCCGGCGATGTTGGTCGTCGGTGGGATGGCCGTGCTCGCGCTCCGCTACCGCGCGTCGCGTACGCTCGGTGCGCTCACGATGGTCTGGGCGCTCCTCTCCGTGCTGATCGCCGCGGTGCTGCTCGGGATGTGGTTCGGGAGTGCGCATGTGTTCTGGTACCGCAATCCGCATCTCTTCCTCTTCTCCCCGCTCGCGCTCGGGCTCTTCCCGGTGGCGTGGCGCGCGATGCGTGGACGCGCACTTCCCGCGTGGGCGCGCCCGCTCGCGTGGACGCTCACGGGGTCGACGCTCCTCGCGTGGATCGTCGTGAGTCGCCCCGATGGCTTCATCCTCGGCGCGATCCCGTTCCTCGGGATGCTCCCGCTCTTTCTCGTCGTGTCGACCGAGCCCCGCGCGTGAGTTGGTCCGTCGGGATCGACGTTGGTGGCACCTTCACCGATCTCGCCGCGGTCGGTCCCGATGGCGCGTTGCGCACAGGAAAGGTGCTCTCCACCCCCGCGGATCAGGGGGCGGGGGTCGCGGACGCGCTCGCGCGCTTCGGTGTGCCAGGTGCGGAGATCGCGCGCATCGCGCATGGCACCACCGTCGTCACGAACCTCCTGCTCGAACGCTCGGGCGCCCGGGTCGTCGCGTGCCTCACCGAAGGCGCAACCGATCTCCTCGAGTTGCGGCGGCAGGAGCGGGCCGCGCTCTATGATCTGACCGCCCATCACCCCGCGCCGTTGGTGGACCATACGCGCGTGGTCGCGGTCCGCGAGCGGATGAATGGCGACCAGGTGCGCGTCGCGCTCACGCGGGAGGAGTGCGAGCGCGTCGCCGATGCGGTCGCGGCCCTCGAACCCGAGATCGTGCTCGTCGCGCTGCTGCACAGCTACGCGTCGGACGCGCACGAGCGTTTGCTCGCTGAGTCGTTGCGTCGGCGGTTGCGCCACGTCGAGGTGGTCCGGAGTGGGGATGTGCTGCCGGAGATCCGCGAATACGAGCGCACCGCGACCGCGGCGGCCGAGGCGTACGCCCGGCCGCGCGTGATGCACTACCTCGGCATGCTCGAACGTCGGCTCGCGAGCACGGGTCACCCCGCACCGATGGTGATGACCTCCGGCGGCGGGATGCGCACCACGCACGATGCTGCCCGCGGTGCCGCCTCGCTCGCGCTCTCCGGGCCCGCCGGTGGTGTGGTCGGGGCCGCCGCGGTGCTGCGCGCGGCCGGCTTCACGCAGGCCCTCACGATCGACATCGGCGGCACGAGCGCGGACGCGGGGCTCATCCAGCAGGGGGAGCCACTCGTGGAACCCGGGGGCGAGGTCGCAGGGATCCCGATCGCGCTCCCGCGCGTGCTCGTCGAGACGGTGTCCGCAGGCGGCGGGTCGATTCTCTGGATCGATGACGGTGGTGCGCTCCGCGTGGGACCACGGAGCGCGGGCGCGAACCCGGGCCCGGCCGCCTTCGCCCGTGGCGGTACCGCTCCGACGCTCACGGACGCGCATGTGCTGCTCGGCCACCTCGATGCCACGCATCTGAGTGGTGGCGTGACGCTCGACCCTGCGGCAGCGCAGGCCGCGATCGCGCCCCTCGCGGCAACGCTGGGGGTCGCGCCGGCGGCCGTGGCCGTGGCCGCGCTCGCGATCGCGGATGCGGCGATGGCGCGCGCGCTGCGACGTGTCTCGGTGGACCGTGGCGTCGATCCACGCGATGCCGTGCTCGTCGCGTTCGGAGGGGCCGGGCCGCTGCACGGCACCGCGCTCGCCGATCTGCTGGAGATGCGCACGGTGCTCATTCCTCCACACGCCGGAGTCCTCTCGGCCGTCGGCCTCGCGATGGCCCCCGAGCGACGCGAAGCCGCGAGCAGTGTGATGCTCCGCGCGGACGCCTTCACTGAGCCCCGCTGCACGTCGCTCTGCCAGGCCCTCGCGGCCCGCGCGGAGGGTGAGGACCGGCGCTACGTGGCGCGGGTCCGCTACGAGGGGCAGGGGCACGAACTTGATATCCCCGTGCGTGACGGCGACGATGGCCACGCGATCGCCGCGCGGTTCACGTCGCTGCATCAGCTGCGCACTGGCTTTACCCTCGATCGCGCGGTGGAGATCGTCGCGATGCGGCTCGCCGCGAGCGGACCGCAGCGCGCGGCGACCTTCGCGCGCTCCGCCGCGCCCACGTTCGATGCCGCGCGACGCATCGACGAGGGTGGCCCCTGCGACGCGGTGCTCGACGGCCCCACCACGATCATCCTGAGCGACGCGACGGTGCGCATCAGCGCCGGGTGGCGCGCACGCGCGCTGGCGGTGGGCGGCTGGCTGGTGGAGCGCGTATGAGCGCGCAAACGGCGCGCTTCGATCCGCTGGGGCTCGCGGTGATGTCGCATGCGGTCGCGATGATCGCGGAGGACATGGGGAGTGTGCTCATGCGCGGCGCGCTCTCGCCGAATATCCGCGAGCGGCGCGACGCCTCGTGTGCGCTCTTCGACGCGCGCGGGCGGATGATCGCGCAAGCGGCGCACATCCCCGTGCATCTCGGCGCGATGCCGGAGTCGGTGCGGGCGGTGATGGCGCGTCCGTACGCGAGCGGCGATGTCTGGATCCTGAACGACCCGAATCATGGCGGGTCGCATCTTCCCGATCTCACCCTCGTCGAGGTGATCGGAGACGGGAGTGAGGTGATCGGCTTCGCCGCGGTGCGCGCGCATCATGCGGACGTGGGCGGGATGAGCCCGGGGTCGATGCCCTTCGGCGCGACGGAACTCGTGCAGGAGGGGATCGTGATCCCACCGGTGCGCCTGGTGGCGGGTGGCGTGCCGGACGAGGCGCTGCTCGCGCTTCTTCTCGCGAATGTGCGGACACCGGGGGAGCGGCGCGGCGATCTTGCGGCGCAGCGCGCGGCGTGCGCGACCGGGGCGGCCGGATGGCGTGCACTCCGCGCGCGCGTTGGGGCGAGTGCGCTCGATGCCGCCGCGGGCGCGCTGCTCGATTACGCCGAGCGACGCGCGAGCGCGCGACTGGAAGAGGTCGGCGTGCGGCGCGGCTTTGCCGAGGACGCGCTCGAAGGCGATGGCGTGACCGATGCGCCGGTGCCGCTCCGCGTGGAGGTCGCGATCACCGCGAGCGGGCGGCTGCAGCTCGACTTCACCGGGACGTCGCCCCGTGTGCGTGGGAATGTGAACTGCCCCGTGCAGGTCACTCGCGCCGCGTCGCTGTTCGTGCTGCGCACCCTGCTCGCCGACGATGTGCCGACCAACGAGGGGATCGCGCGCGTGATCGACCTCAAGGTGCCGGACGATTCGTGCATCTCGGCGCGGTGGCCCGCGGCGGTGGCGGCGGGGAATGTGGAGATGAGTCAACGGATCACCGATCTGCTCTTCGCCGCGCTCGCCGATGCGGGCGTGCCGGTGATCGCGCAGGGACAGGGGACGATGAACAACGTCACCTTCGGCGGGGCGGGGTGGACCTTCTACGAGACGCTCGGCGGTGGGCAGGGGGCGAGCGCGGTGGGGGCGGGGCCGAGTGCGGTGCATGTGGGGATGAGCAACACGCGCAACACGCCGATCGAGTCGCTGGAGCGCGCGTACCCGATGGAGATCGAGCGCTATGCGATCCGGCGCGGGAGTGGCGGCAAGGGGAAGCACGCCGGTGGTGACGGCGTGGTGCGCCGCTATCGCGTGCTCGAGTACTGCACCGTCACGCTGCTCACGGAGCGGCGCCATCGCGCGCCGACGGGTGCGATGGGCGGGCGCCCAGGGGCCCCGGGGCGCAATCTGCTCAACGGGACTGAGGTCCCGGCGAAGTGTCGGTTACAGTTGCAGCCCGGTGACGTGCTGACGATCGAGACGCCGGGCGGTGGAGGGTGGGGCGGGTAGCGCCCGCTACCGCACGCTCCGCTGCGCCCCCGACGAGCGCCGCTGCTCGTCGCCGACCAACGCGAACACCTTGGCCTCAACGAACGCGGTGAGCAACGCGAGATCGACGTGCGCGTGCTTCGCTTCGTCGTGGAGGATGTCGAGCGCCTTGTCCGGCGTGACGGCGCGCTTGTAGGGGCGATCCGTCGCCGTCAGCGCGTCGTAGATGTCGCTGATCGTCATCATCCGCGTCTGCACGGGGATCGCGTCGGCGGTGAGGCGACGCGGATAGCCGCTTCCGTCGAGCTTCTCGTGGTGGCCGTGCGCGATCGCGGGGATCCCCTTGAGCGTTCGCGTCCACGGAATCTGCTCCAGGAAGCGATAGGTGTGCGTGACGTGCGACTCGATCTCGCGCCGCTCGCGCTCATCGAGGTTGCCGCGATTGATCATGAGGTAGCGCAGCTCATCGTCAGCGAGGAGCGGACGCTCCACGCCATCAAAGTCCACGAAGAGCCGATGGTTGATCTCCTCCAGCTCCTCGAACGTCCCCTCGGCGAGCACCGTCGGCTCGTTGGCGCGCACGATCGCGTCGAGGAAGCGATGCAGCTCCTCGCGCTGGGTCATCCGACGCCGGTCGAGCTGCACCACCGCGTCCTCGTACCCCGCGCGCCCGAACTCCAAGAGATAGTCGGCGCGCTCCCGCTCGAAGACAAGATCGGTCTTCTGGAGGAGCACCTGAAAGCGATGGCGGATGATCGAGAGGTCCGCCGGGTAGAGCTTCTTCTGCTTGACGAGCACCTGCTCGCGTACCCCGACCTTGCCGAAGTCGTGCAGGAGTGACGCGTAGCGGAGTTCGCGGAGTTCGTCGCGTGAGAAGCGGGTGTCGCGGTAGGGCCCCGAGCTCACACGATCGATCGCCTCGGCGAGCCCGGTGGTGAAGGTCGCCACGCGGAACGAATGACCGCTGGTAGTCGGGTCGCGCTGCTCGATCGCGGTCACGCTCGCCGACACGAACCCTTCGAAGAGCCGTTCGATGTCCTCGTAGAGCTTGGCGTTCTCGATCGCCACGGCCGCCTGCGATGCGAGCGCGCTGACGATCGTGATCGCGTGCGCATCGAAGGGGAGCACCTCGGCCTCGACGGCGGTGGCGCTCGCGAGGGGGATGCCCGGCCGCCGCGTGCGATTGATCAGTTGCAGCACGCCGATGGTCTCGTCCTCATGCGTCCGCATCGGGAGCGTGAGCATGCTCTTGGTGCGATACCCGATGCGCTCGTCGATGCTACGATTGAAGGTGAGGCCGAGCGCGGGGTCCATCTGGTACACGTCGTCGATCGCGAGCGGCGCGCCGGTGACCGCCGCGGTCCCCGCGATCGACGCGCGATCGACAGGGATCGTGAACTCGGAGAAGGGGGTCCCGGGGAGCGTGGCGTTCTGGGAGAGCTTGAAGCGGAGCCGCGTGGCGCCCGTGCCGTCAGGCTCAACGAGGTAGAGCGACCCCGCGTCCGCGTTGGCAAGGCGACGCGACTGACTCAGGATCATGGTGAGCAGCGTCAGGAGGTCGCGCTCGGTGGAGAGCGCCGCGCCGATGCGCGTGAGCTCGGTGAGCTCCTGCGTGCGCCGCGCCGCCTCGGCAGCGGAGCGCCGGGCGGCGTGGTGGGCGGTGGCGAGCTGCATCGCGCTTCGCAGGACACTCACCGCGGCGGCGTCAGTCGCCGCGGGGTCGAGACGACCCGCGATCGCGTCCTCGTCGAGATCGCTCGGCAGTTCCGCGCCCGTCGGGACCAGTGCGATGACCGCGGCGTGGGTCGCGAGTGCAACGCGCGCGGTCGCTGCGGCCGCGGCGAGCGAGTCCGCCGTCGCGAGCACTAGCACGGGCACGTCCGCATCGAACGCGCTGACCGACGGGAGCGCGACGCCGTGGACGATGTCGATGGCGTCACGACCACGCAGCCGATCGAGCGCCGCCACGGCCTGCCCTACAGGAAGATGGACGAGGGTTCGCGACACAAGGGGAGGGAAAGCGAGGGCGGCCGACGCGCACAGTGCACGTCGGCCGCCTCTAGGTTACCGCGCCGAGCGGGTGCTCGGCCAGTGACAGCTACGAGCCGAGCTTCTTCAGCTCGTCCTTTGCCTTGTCGAACTCGGGGAACTTGGCGAGCGACTGCGTGAAGAGCGCCACCGCGCCCGCCTTGTCGCCCTTGTCCTTGGCCGAGATCGCGCGCGAGTAGAGGAGCACCGCTTCGTACGGCGCCTTCTTCGCGGCCTCCTGACGGGCCTCGCCCACGCGGGCGGGGATCGGCGGGAGCTTGAGGTCCTTGTTGATCTGTGCCGCCGTCTTGGAGATGAGGAGCAGGAGGTTGTCGCTCTTGTCCTGCGCCTTGGTGGTGTAGACGATCTCCGAGCTCTCGTTCGAGAACACGCGGACGGTGATCACCATCGTCCCCGTGCGATCGGTGATGAAGCCGCCCGTCACCGTGTGCTGCGCGCCGAGGATCTTCCCGACCTTCACGGTGCTCGACGGGTCGAGCTTGCCGTCGGTGGCCATCTTCTGCTCGGTGAGCGCGGCCTGGAGCTGATCGCGCTCGACCACGCGGATCCCCGTGTTCGCGGCGAGCTCGGTGATGAGCATGTCGGCGATCCCCTTCGAGAGCGGCTGGAGCTCCTCGTTGGCCTTGCCGATCGCACCGTTGTTGAAATACACGACCGCGAGCGTCGGCTTGCCCTGCGCCTGCAGCGCGAGCGCCGGCGCCGCGAGGGCCGAAAGAGCGAGCAACGACTTGAACAACCGCATGGTCCGCCTCCGTGTGGGGACTAGATGGTCAACGTCAAACCTTCAGCTGCTGCCAACACCTGCACCCGCGCGCCGCGGGCATGCACCAGCGCGCGACACTCCTCCACGCGCCGGTCGATCTCCTCATCCGTCCGCCGTGGCTCGTGGTGGAACAACACCAACGTCTCGGCCTGCGCCGCGATCGCCAGCTCCACCCCGTCGGCGTAGGTCGAGTGCCCCCAGCCACGGTGATGATCGTACTCCTCGGTGGTGTACGTGGTGTCGTGGATCAACACCCGGGCGCCCCGCGCGAAGCCGATCAACTGCTCCTTCCAATCCGCCGGGCCGCCATACGCGCCGCCCGAGCCGAGTTCGTTGTCACTGATGTACACCAGCGCTCGCTCCGGTGCGCCCGGCTCGTGGAACCGATACCCGAGCGCGCCGCCCGGATGCCGCACGCCGAACGCCTCGACGACGTAGCCATCGTTCTCGCGCTGCTCACCCGCCGCGATCTCGCTGAAATCGATCGTCGCGTCGAGCTGCTCGAACGACACGGGGAACACCACCGGCGAGAACTGGTCGCGCAACACCGTATCGATGCTCCGCTCCAGCGTCTTCGACCCCCACACCAGGAAGTGGTTCCCGCGCTGGAAGATCGGCGCGAAGAACGGGAATCCCTGGATGTGATCCCAATGCGCGTGGGTGAGGAAGATGTCGCCGCGGATCGGAGCGCCGTTGGCACGGTCGATCAGTGATCGACCGAGCTCGCGGATCCCCGTCCCCGCGTCGAGGATGATCAGCCGCCCGCTCTCGGTGCGCAGCTCGAGGCACGGGGTATTCCCCCCATACCGCACAGTCTTCGCCCCGGGACTCGGGATCGAGCCACGCGTCCCCCAGAACTGGAGCCGCAGGCTCACGGGATCATCTCCGACACGACGCACGATAGCGCGACGGTGCCGGTTCCCGAAAGAAGGATGGTCACGCCCCGGAGGTGACGGTGGTCACAGCCCACGGTCAGCTCAGAGTCGCTGCTGCGAGCGCTTCTCGAGCGCGGGACGGTCGGCGATCCGGATCCGGCGGCGTTCCACGCTCACCCAGCCGGCGTCCTGAAAGTCGCGCATCGCGCGGCTCACCGTCTCGCGGCTCGCACCGATCACATGCGCGATCGTCTGGTGGGTGAGCGGCTTGTCGATCACGTCGCTCCCTCCCTCGTCGGCGGCGTCGAGGAGCATGCGGGCGATCCGCCCGGGGACGTCGAGGAGCACGAGCGAGCCGATCTTCTCGTCGGCGCGGCGGAGGCGGCGCGAGAGCTCTTGCAGCAGGGCCCACGCGACCGAGGGGTTCGCGTCCACGCGCCGCCGGAAGTCCTCGCGGCGGAGGGTGAGGAGGGTGCTCTCCTCCATCGCGATCACGTGGGCGGAGCGCGGCTGATCGTCGATCAGCGAGAGTTCGCCGAAGTGGTCGCCGATGCCGAGCATGCCGAGGATCACCTCGCGGCCATCCTCGGCGACGAGGACGACCTTCACGCGGCCATCCCGGACGACGAAGAGGGCATCGCCGGGGTCGTCCTCGAAGAGGATGACCGAGCCCTTGGGATAGCTCTTTTCCCGGACCAGCGAGGCGAACCGCTCCAGCTCCGCGCGGTCGAGCGCGCGGAAGAGCGGGACGGTCGCGAGGAAGTCGAGAGTGGAGGGCAGGGGGCGGACCGGTGGGGGTGGCGGGGGCCGAAAGCGAGTCCCGGCGCGAAGTTACCCCCATTCTGAGGGGCTGTCAAACGCCCAAGCCGTTGTCCGCTTGAATCTTAGCCCTTGCCGGGATAACTTACTCAGCTCGCTTCGATTTTCCGCTCAGCAGGAGGTTCCCGTGAAAGAAGGCATCCATCCCGTGTACGCCACCGCGAAGGTCGTCTGCGCGTGCGGCAACACGTTCGAGACGCGGTCCACGCACGATTCGATCCACCTCGATATCTGCAGCAACTGCCACCCGTTCTACACCGGCAAGCAGAAGCTGATCGATACCGCGGGTCGCGTTGAGCGCTTCCGCCAGAAGTACCAGAAGGCCGCCAGCTGAGTCTGCGCGATCGCTTGACCGCCGCGCTCACGCGGGCGGTCGAAGTCGAAAGCGAGCTGCTCGACCCCGCCGTCCTCCGCGATGCCCGTCGGCTCGCGGAGCTCGGCCGGGAGCACCAACGCCTTGGCGTGGTGCGCGAAGCCGCCGCTCGCCTCTCGAAGCACGATGACGAGCTCGCGCAGGCGCGCGAGCTCGTTGCGTTGGGTGACCCCGAGATCGCCGACGAGGCGCGCGCGGAGATCGCCCGCGCGGAGGCCGCCATCGCGGCCTGCGAGGTGGAGCTCAAGCCGCTCCTGATCACCCGAGATCCACTCGATGATCGCAACGCGATCGTCGAAGTGCGGGCCGGTACCGGGGGCGACGAGGCCGCACTCTTCGCCGCGGACCTCTACCGCATGTACACGCGCTACATCGAACGCCGCGGCGGATTCCGCATCGAGCTCATGTCGCTGAGCGAGGCCACGCTCGGCGGCGTGAAGGAGGCCGTGTTCAAGGTGAAGGGTGAAGGCGCGTTCGGCGTGCTCCGATGGGAAGCGGGGGTGCATCGCGTGCAGCGCGTACCCGCCACCGAAGCGGCGGGGCGCATCCATACGTCGGCGGCGACGGTCGCGGTGCTTCCCGAAGCGGAAGAGATCGATGTCGCCATCGACGAGAAGGAGCTTCGCGTCGATGTGTTCCGCGCGAGTGGGCCGGGTGGGCAGGGGGTCAATACGACCGACTCAGCCGTGCGCATCACCCACCTGCCCACAGGGCTCGTCGTCTCGCAGCAGGATCAGCGCTCGCAGATTCAGAACCGTGCGAAGGCCATGGAAGTGCTCCGTTCGCGGCTCCTCGACCTGCGCCTCGCGGAGCGCGAAGCCGAACGCGCGCGCCTCCGTCGCAGTGCGGTGAGCACCGGCGATCGGAGCGCGAAGATCCGCACCTACAACTTCCCGCAGAACCGCGTCACCGATCACCGGATCAACTACACGACGCACAGTCTCCCGGCGGTGCTCGAAGGAGACATCGCCGAGTTGATCGATGCGCTCGCGATGGCCGAGGTCGAGGAGCAACTCGCCGGCGGCCAGGGGTGAGTGCGATGGACGCGCCGGAGACGGTGCGGGCGCTGGTGGCACGCATCGCGACCGAGCTGGCCGCGGGTGGGCGCGCGGAGAGCGAGTGGGAAGCGCGCGAGATCGTGACCGCGCTCCGTGAGGCGCCGCGCTCATGGGCCGCGACGGCGGGCGACACCGTGGTCGATGCGACGTTCCGCGCGCGCGCGATGCAGGCGACGGCGGCGCTGCTGCGGGGGATGCCAATCCAGTATGCCGTGGGCACCGCGGCGTTCCGATCACTGGTGCTTGCCGTCGATCCCCGCGTGTTGATCCCGCGACCGGAGACCGAACTCCTGGTCGATCTCGTCCTGCGTCTGGCCCCGGCGCACGGCGTCGCGGCGGATATCGGCACGGGGTCGGGGTGCATCGCGCTGGCGCTCGCCACGGAGGGCGCGTTCTCGCAGGTGATCGCGACCGACCTCTCGGGCGACGCGTTGCGGGTGGCGGAGGGGAATCTCCACCGGATCCCTGCGGATCGGCGCGCTCGCGTCCGCTTTCGGCAGGGGGCGGATCTGACGCCCGTGGCGGGGGAACGGCTGACGGCGTTGGTCTCGAACCCGCCATATATTGCGCACGCAGAAGCGGACGGGCTCCCCCCCCTCGTCCGCGACTGGGAGCCCCCGACCGCGCTCTTCTCCGACGCGGACGGGATGGGCCACATCACGCGACTCGCTGCGGGCAGCGCCGCGTGTGTGGTGCCGGGTGGGCTCCTCGCACTCGAAGTCGATAGCCGGCGTGCTGACGAAGCCGCCACCATCATCGCACGCGACGCGCGATGGGGGACGGTCACCATCCATCAGGATCTCACCGGCCGCGACCGATTCGTCACGGCCCTGCGACAGGAGTAAGCCGATGTTGCAAGACAAGGCAGCTGAGGTCGGTCGACTGATCGGCCAGAGCGCGGAGTATCAGGCGGTGAAGCGCGCGAATGAGTCGTTGAAGGACGACCCCGAGGCACTCAAGGCGTTGCAGCGCATGGAGCAGCTCCGCGCCGACGCGCAGGCGTTGATCCAGGCGGGGACGAACCCGCCGCCCTCGATGGAAGAGGAGCTCGATGCCCTGCTCACGCATGTGCAGGGGAACGCGACCTATCAGCGCATGCTCGTCGCCCAGGAGAACTTCGACAAGGTGATGATGCAGGTGAACCAGTGGATCCTCGACGGGATCCGGAAGGGCGCGACGAGCTCGATCATCACACTCGGCTAGGCGTGGCGCGCGGCCGACTGATTGTGTTCGAAGGGGTCGAGGGAGCGGGGAAGTCCACCCAGCTCGCTCGGCTCGTCGCGCATTGGCAGTCGGCGGGGCAGTTGGTGCACGCGCATCGCGAGCCGGGCGGGACGGCGGTGGGGGAGCGGGCGCGCGCGACAGTGCTCGATCCCGCGCTGACGGTGGCGCCGCGCGCGGAGGCGCTGCTCTTTCTCGCGTCGCGCGCGCAGCTGTTGCACGAGCGGGTACGCCCTGCGCTCGCGCGCGGTGAGACCGTCTGCCTCGATCGCTTCTTTCTGAGTACGTACGCATATCAAATCCATGGACGCGGGCTTCCCGATGATGCGCTCCGCGCGGCGAACGCCTTTGCGACCGATGGGATCGTCCCTGACTGCACGGTGTTGCTGACGCTTCCCGGCGCCGAAGGGCTGCGGCGCGCGGCGGTGCGTGGCGCGAGTGATCGCATGGAGCAGGCGGACGCGGCGTTCCATGCGCGCGTCGATGCCGCGTTTCGCTCGTTCGCGGCGCCCGAGTGGCAGGCGGCGCACCCGGAGTGCGGGCCGATCACCGCCGTCGATGCGGTGGGGAGTGCGGACGAGGTGTTCGCGCGCGTGCACGCGGCGGTGCGCGCGCAGTGCCCGGAGCTCGCCTGATGTCGCGGCGTCCGATCCTTGCCGCGCTGGTGCTTGTCGCGGCGATCAGCGTCGGGGTGACGTTCATCTCACGCGCGGCACGCCGACCGGCGCCGCGCACGCGTGCCGATGGTGCCCGGCTCCTCGAAAGTGTGATGCGGCAGGTGCAGGCACGCTACGTCGATTCCGTGGATGCCGATCAGCTGTGGCGCCACGCCGCCACAGGGATGGTCGATGAGCTTGGCGATCCGGCGAGCGAGGTGCTCGAAGCCGATCGCGCGAAGCGACTAGAAGAGCAGGCGCGTGGCGCATACGGCGGGATCGGCCTCTCGGCGGATCAGCGCGGCGAGTGGCAGGTGGTGCTTTCCGTGCGCGAGGGGTCACCAGCGGATCGCGCGGGGATTCAGGTCGGCGATCGTCTGGTCGAAGCGGACGGCGTCTCGCTGCGCGGCGCGAACGGCGCGGCGATGCGCGCGGCGATGCGCGGCGAGCGGGGCAGCGGCCTTCGGTTGGTGATCGAGCGTGCCGGGGAGCGGATCGCGCTCGCCCTCACGCGTGACGAGATCCATGTGCGCGCGGTGCCCCGCGCGATGCGACTCGCGGACAACGTCGGCTATGCGCAGCTCGCGATCATAAATGACTCGAGCGCGACCGAACTTGCCGCGACGGTGGACTCGCTCGTGCGAGACGGCGCGAAGTCGCTCGTGCTCGACCTGCGCGGGAACCCGGGCGGGGTGTTGGGGCAGGGGGTCGCCGTGGCCGACCTGTTCTTGGATGCGGGGGCGGAGATCGTGAGCGTCCGCGGACGCGTGCTCGCCAAGCCGGAGCAGTTCGTCGATCGCACCGCGCAGCGGTGGCCGGCGCTCCCCGTCGCGGTGCTCGTCGACGGTGGCACCGCGAGCGCGGCCGAGATCATCGCTGGCGCGCTGCAGGATCACGATCGCGCGTTGATCATCGGGCGCATCTCGTTCGGGAAGGGGAGTGCGCAGTCGGTGTACCCGCTCGACTCTGGCGTGGTGCTCAAGCTCACCACCGCGCGCTGGTTCACCCCGCGCGGGCGGAGTATCGCGCGGGTGCGCGCGGACTCGGCGGGGGTGCCGGTGCGCGACGTCGCCGACTCGCTCCGCCCGACCTTTAAGACGGCGAGCGGGCGCACGGTGCGCGGCGGCGGCGGGATCGTCCCCGATGTGATCGCGGGCGACTCGGCAACAGTCGGCGAGCGAAACCTCTCGCGCATCCTCGCGCGCAATCTGCCGCGCTTCCGTGAAGCGGTGGCGGAGGCCGCGGCGACGGGCGGGCGCGCGGCGTTCCCGGTGATCGATGCGCCGGTGCCCGCGGCGATGCGCGAGGCGCTCATTGCCGCGGTGGCGCGCCGCGGCCTCGGCCTCACGCGCACCGATCTCGATGGCGCCGCGCGCGCGGTGGAACGGCTGCTCGGGAATGAAGCGGTGCGGCAGCGGTTCGGGCTTCCGGCGGTCGCGTTGCGCGCGGTGCACGCGGACCCGGTCGTGCGCGAGGCCGCGACACGTCTCCGCGCTGCGGCCTCGCCCAAGGATGTGTTCGCGCAGCGCGTGACTACGCGGCCTTCTTCTTCCCCTTCGCCGGTGCCGCCGGCGGGACCACGATAAGCTTCGAATCGAACGGCTTGCGCGGCAGCAGCGCCTCGCGCTGCGCCGTCTGCCAGACGAAGCTCGCCACCACGGCCGCATTGTGCTTCATATCGTCGGCCTGGATGCGCTCGTAGGTATCCATGTTCGAGTGATGGGTGCGCGTGTTGTACTCGAGCCCATCCTGGATGAACTGGAACCCGGGGATCCCGAGGGGATCGAAGGCCTGGTGGTCGGTGCCACCGGTGTTCTGCAGGGTGGTTGTCTTCATGCCGCGCTCTGCGAACGGCGCCATCCACGCACGGAAGACCGGCCCCACCCCTGCGTTCATCTGCTGATAAACACCACGGATCTTCCCGGTGCCGTTGTCGACGTTGAAGTACCCGGCGAGCTTGGCCTGCTCCGGCTTGAGGAAGAGCGTGTCGCCGCGGCGTTCGCCGAAGTGCGCCTTCACGTAGGCGCGACTGCCGAGGAGTCCCTGCTCCTCGCCCGACCAGAGCCCGATCCGGATCGTGCGGCGCGGCTTGAGGTCGAGTGCGCGAAAGATGCGCATCGCTTCGAGCATCACGGCCGAGCCAGCGGCGTTATCCGTCGCGCCGGTGCCGGCCTGCCACGAGTCGAAGTGCGCGCCGAGCATCACGACCTCATCCTTCAACTTCGGATCGGTCCCGGGGATCTCGCCGACGATGCTGAACTGATTCATCCCGTCGTCGTGGAAGCTGTTCTGCATCTCCATCTCGACCGTGACCGGCACCTTCTGGTCGAGCGTGCGCCAGATGCGTCCGTAGCTCTCGATCGCCACGTGCACGGTGGGCACCTGCGGCGCCGCGGCGTCCTTCGGGCTCCCGTTGTCGGTGAAGATCGTGCCGCCATCGCCGCGGGCAGCCATGAACAGACCGGCCGCGCCCTCGCTCGCGAGGAAGCGTTGGATGTCCGCATTCCCGAGCGCGACACGCGGGAAGTTGAAGTTCTGTCCCGGCGCACCGCTTGGCGGAGGCGTGTACGCTTCCATGGTGGCGAGTTGCTCGTCGGTGAGGCGTGTGGCCTGAGCGGTGAACTGCGCGGGCACGGTACGCGGACGTCCCCAGAGGACGATCTTGCCGCGGAGCTGGCCCTTGTACTTCAGCGTGTCGCTCGCGCTATCGACGACGACGGCGATCGCCGCACCGCTGATCGCGCCGTTGGTCCCCACCGACCACGCACGCGGAGCGGCGAGCACGGGGTAGGCAGTGGGCGCGGTCACACGGACCGCGAGCTTCTGATTGCTCCACCCGCGAAAGCTGTTCTGCCACGGTTCAAGGGCGACGTTCTGTACGCCCCATCCCTTGAGCTGTGCGGCGGCCCACTCCGCGGAGCGCCGCAGCTCGGGCGAGCCGGTGAGTCGCTGGCCGCCGACATCGGTGAGCCAGCTCATCGTCGCCATCACCTGCGACTTGTCGGAGGCCTCGGTGATGATGCGCGCGATCGTCGCGGCATCGACCGGTTCAGCGGGACTCTGCGCGAAGAGTGGCGTCGCGGCGAGCGTCAACGAGAGGATCCAGCGTCGGGTCATCGGCGTGTGGTGCTAGCGGTCAGTCGGGGCGCAGCATCGCCGCTTGGTCGACGATGCGCACGCCAGCCGGGGGGACAAACCGAAGAACGCCGTCGGCGACGGCTTCGTTGAAACGGATGCGGTCAAAGCGCACGCGGCGGCGAATGCCGCCGAGCTCCTCCGTCTCGAATTGGACCAGCGTGGCACGGCGCGTGTCGACCCAGACCCACGCTCGCGCGAACGAGGTCGCCTTGCCGGGACGCGGTGTCAACTCAAAGCGGGACGCCGAGCGCGCGACGGTCGTGTCGGCGCCGAGTTCCTTCGCGACGAACTGGCCACCGGGATCGGTGAGGACCGCCACGATCGCGTCGAGTCCCATCGGCGACCCAGGAGGGAGTTTGAGCACCTGTCCCTTCATCGACGAGGGGAGGTAGACCCAGAGCGCCTCGCCGTCGGCGACGATCGCCTCGCCCGCAGGCTCGGTGAAGCGGAAGGCGAAGCGTCGCACGCCACGTTGCGCAAAGCTCCCGCGCGCGGTGGTGCTGCTCCCGGTGCGGGGATTGGTCAGCGTCTGCGTGAAGGTCGCCTGCACCGACTTCGCGGTGCGGTAGGTGCGTGCCGCGCGCGCGAAGCTTCGGAGCGCAGCCGTCGAGTCCTGTGCGGCGAGCGGGGTCGAGGCCGCGACGATGGCCAGCGCCGCGGCCG
>JAIETI010000186.1 GCA_019745365.1 Gemmatimonadaceae bacterium
CCTGACACAACCTTTGCGGGGCGCCTTGGTGCCCGGAGAGTCGAGTGCCAAGCTGCTCAGCAGCTTCACGCCGGTCGTGAGCGCGGCATCGTCGCCCTGAAAGAGCGGTGAGTGATTCGTCGCGCGCGCTGGGTCGATCCCCGGTGGCGTCACCCCGAGGGAGAAGAAGAAGCCCGGGACGCGTTCCTGATAGCGCGAGAAATCCTCCGCGGGCATCACCGGCGATGCGACCGCGACGCGGTTCGCCCCGGCGATGCGCTCGAGCGTCGGCACGGCCTGCGCGGTGAGTGCGGCTTGGTTCACCGTGACCGGATAACCGAGTGTGACCACGACGTCGGCGCGCGCGCCGGCGGCTTCGGCGATGTTCTGGGCCGTGCGCTTCATCTTCTCATGCACTGCGAGGCGCATCGCCGGATCGAGCGCGCGCACCGTGCCGATCATCCAGACGCTGTCGGGGACGATGTTCTCGCGGAGGCCGCCATGGATCGCGCCGACGGTCAACACGAGTGGCGCGGTCGTGAGGTCCACCTGGCGGCTCACGATCGTCTGGAGGCCGAGCACGATCTGCGAGGCGACCACGATCGGATCGATCCCGGCCGCCGGGATTGCGCCATGCGTCTGCCGTCCGTGTACGGTGATGCGGAAGTTGTCGCCGCTCGCTTGCCACGCGCCGCTGCGGTAGCGGATCGCGCCGAGCGGCCCGGCACCGACATGCAGCCCGTAGATCGCATCGACCTTCGGCGACTCGAGCACGCCGTCCTCGATCATCGGCCCGGCGCCGCCGCGCGGCGGCCCCTCTTCGGCAGGCTGGAAGATGAACTTGACCGTGCCCGGCACCTGCGCCTTCATGCTCGTCAGGAGCTCCGCCGTGCCCATGAGGATCGCGGTATGCATATCGTGCCCGCAGGCGTGCATGACACCGGTCTCCACGCCGTTGTACGTGGTCCGGACGACGCTCTTGTACGGCAGCTCGTTCAACTCGGTGACGGGAAGCGCGTCCATGTCGGCGCGGAGTGCGACCACCGGGCCGGGTTTGCCTCCGACGAGCACGCCGACGACCCCATTCCCGCCGACGCCGGTGCGCACCTGCAGCCCCAGCGCGCGCAGATGGTCCGCGACGAGCTTGGCCGTGCGCGTCTCTTGGAACGAGAGCTCGGGGTTCTGATGGATGTCGTGTCGCCACCCCGCGACCTTGGGTGCGAGGGCGTCGGCGCGCCGCATCACCTCGGCGTCGAACGGGGAGTTCTGTGCGGCGAGGAGCGCGGGCGTGACCAGCAGTAAGAGCGAGGAGCGCATGGCGATGGAGGGACGCAGGGTGGGTGACGATGCTATCTTAGCCGGGTACGCCCGCCGTTCGCCAACGCTGAAGGGGCCGATGCGCGTCTCGATCGAATACTGCACGGTTTGACACTACGAACCTCGGGCCGTCAGTCTGGCGGCCGCGATCCGAGAGACCTGGCCCGATGCCGAGGTGGGATTGATCCCCTCCGGCGGCGGGCGGTTCGAGGTGTGTCTCGATGAGATCCCGGTGTTCGAGAAGTCCAAGCTCGGTCGGCACGCGCAACCGGGCGAAGTGCTCACACTCCTGCGCGCCGCGCGTGGCGCCTGAACACCGCTGACCTGATGCGCATCGCGATCTCCACCGGTGGCGGCGACGCGCCGGGCCTGAATGCCGTGATCCGCGCGGCGGTGCTCTCCGCGCTCGACCGCGGGTGGACCGTCCTCGGCATCAAGCGTGGCTACGCTGGGCTCTTGGGTGACGACGAGGTCGTCCCGCTCACGCGCGAGGATGTCCGCGGCATCGCCCACTTGGGTGGCACCATCCTCCGCACGACCAATCGCGGGCATCCCTTCGCGTATCCGGTGCAGCAGGCCGACGGGAGCTGGAAGGAGATCGATCGCTCCGATGAGCTGATCGAGAACGCCCGCAACCTCGGGATCCAAGCGTTGATCTCCATCGGCGGCGACGGATCGCTCGCGATCGCGCAGCGGCTGTGCGATAAGGGGATGCGCGTGGTCGGCGTGCCCAAGACGATCGACAACGATGTGAGCGGCACGGTGACGACCTTCGGCTTCGATACCGCCGTCAGCACCGCGATCGAAGCGATCGACAAGTTGCACACGACGGCAGAGAGTCACGATCGCGTGATGGTGCTCGAGGTGATGGGGCGGCACGCAGGGTTCATCGCGCTGCATTCCGGCGTGAGCGGCACCGCCGACATCATCCTCATCCCCGAGATCCCCTATTCCCTCGACAAGGTGTGCGAGGCGGTGATGGCACGCGACCGCGCGGGTCGGAAGTTCGCCATCGTGGTGGTCGCGGAAGGTGCGGTCGCTGCCGGCGGCGAGGAGTCGGTGCTGGGCGAGTCGATGCCCGGTCAGGCGAAGCGCGTCGGAGGCGTGGCGGAGAAGTTGGCGCGTGTCATCCAAGAACGGACCGGAAAGGAGTGCCGGTCGCTCGTGCTGGGGCACCTGCAGCGTGGTGGGATGCCGACAGGGTATGACCGGCTCCTGGCCACCCGCTTCGGCGCGGCGGCCGTCCAGGCGGTAGCGGATCAGAAGTGGGGGCACATGGTCGCGCTCCAGACCCCCCACATCGTCCCCATCCCGATCAGCGTCGCCCTCGCGGAACCGAAGCGGGTGGACCCCGGCCACGACATCGTCCAGACCGCTCGCCGGATCGGAATCTCGTTCGGCGACTAGCTGTGGGTTCTAAAGACGTTGTTCACGCAGCATGAGGAAGTGGAGGATGGGCGGCACCCGCCCGAGCGATCGATGCGACCGCTCGAGGTTGTCCGAATCTAGAAACGCCGGCAGCGCCGCGTTGCGGTGGGTGGAGCTGCGATAGGGTTTCTTGTAGGCCCAGCGGCGGAGCGCGGTCTGGATGAAGCGCTCCGCCTTGCCGTTCGTCTGCGGGCGATACGGTCGTGTGCGCAGGTGGCGCATGCCGTGCGCCGCGAGGGCCGCCTGCATCGCGTGGCTCGTGTACGCCTTCGCGTTGTCGGTCATGACCCCGGTCATCGGGATGCCGAGGCGCGCGTACCAGCGGCGGGCCGCCTCGAGGAAACGCGCGCAGCTCGCCGCATCCGGCGCGGGATGGAGTTCCGCGTAGGCGACGCGGGTCGCGTCGTCGATCGCGACGTGCAGGTGGTCCTGCCCGAGGCCGGTGCGACGGCCCACGCGCGAGCGATTGCCGTGCGCGCGATGCCCCGCCGCGACGAAGCGGTCGAGGGCCTTGGTGTCGAGGTGGACGAGCTCGCCGGGGGTCGCGCGCTCGTAGCGCGGCCCCCCGGTGGGCCCCGGCCCCTTCAGTCGGCCCTGGCCCGCGCGCGTCAGGATGCGGCCCACGGTCGAGGCGGGCAGGCGGAGCCGCTCCGCAATCTCGGGTCCGGTGAGACGCGTCGTGCGCAGCTGCAGGATCCGCGCGATCCGCGCGGGCCGCGTCGCCGTCGGCGAGCGATGCGGCCGCGACGAGCGATCGGCGAGGGCCGCCCACCCGCCGGCGGCGAAGCGCCGGAGCCACTTGTACGCGGTGCTCGGGCGGATGTGGAGGGCGGCCGCGACGGTGGCGGGGGGCTCGCCGTCCCCGTGGACCCGGCGGACGAGCTCGGCTCGCCCCCAGGCGGTCAACCGCGCATTGTTGTGGATGTTCAATGAGGCCGCTGGCTGAAGGTTGGGTGGGTCGCACCTCCAGCTTCATCAGTTACGCCTCAGTGAACAACCTCCTTAGAACCGACAACTAGCCGCGGCGATTGGAACTTCCTCCTGTCGCGGGGTACCTTGAAGTGCGCCTCGGCCCCCACCGTTCGCGCCGTTCGCAGTCCGAGGTCGGAGAACCTGTCGTGCAGCCAGCGTATCGCATCCTGCCCATCCTGATCGCGTTCACCGCCGCGCCGCTCGTCGCGCAGGTCGGGCGCGACACGCGTGAGATCCCCGCCGAGGCGAAGCCGCCTGCGGGAAAGTGCCGCATCTGGCTCGACGGCGTGCCGCTCGCCCAGCAGCCTGCACCGACCGATTGCGCGACCGCGGTACGCAATCGCCCGATGAACGCGGTCGTCGTCTTCGGACCCACGATCGAGCCGGAGCGGGACAACGTGCCATCCGTGGCGCCGATCTCCGTCCAGTTCACCGGCGGCAAGCGCACCGCGCTGCCGATCAAGAGTTTCCGCGCCGCGCCTCCGAAGACGGATAGCACCCGCCCGTCAAAGCCGGAGCAGCCGTAACCCGACAGCGCGACGTTCGGGACCCGTATCTCCCGCCCGACCACGATGCGTTCGTGCGCGAGGCGCGGGAGGGCGGACGCGTCATCATCATCGCACCGACCCGTGCCGCCTGTGAGACAATCGAGCTTGGCTTCACACTCGATCTCGAGACGGTGCTCTGGAAGTCGCGCGGTGGGCAGCTCCTCGATCTCGCGCTGAAGCGACGTCCCTTCGGGATCGTCGCAGGAACCGGCACCGGGAAGACGCTCGCGGTGAAACCGATCGCGAAGGCGATCCTCGGCACCGACGAACTCCGTGTCGGCGTGATCAACCGCGAGCGCGAGGCGACGCCGGACTCGCCCACCTGGAACGTGGTGATCGTGACGACCGGGATCGCACGCCGGTGGTTCCAGGACAACGACATCCGGCCGCAGGACATCCTCGTCATCGACGAGATCCACCAGACGAGTGCCGAGCTCGAACTCTGTCTCGCGCTCGGAAAGCGCGTGGGCTGCCGCTTCATCTGGCTCTCGGCGACGGTCGATCCCTCGTTCTACGCGAAGTACCTGAACGCGGCCGAGGTGGTCGAGTCCACCGCGTTCGATCCCGCGAAGGCGGCGGATGTGAAGGTGTTGCATCGGCATCCGGTCGATTTTCTCGACGACCGCTTCTTGCAACAGGTCATCAAAGAGCGACGCGGGGTTGGGGTGTTCCTCCCGACGCGCGCGGGAGTGGAGCAGATCGCGGCGAGCGTCGCGCAGCGTTTCCCGCGGCTGAACGTGGCGTTCTACCACGGCGGCGAGCCGATTCGCGTGATCCGCCCATTCCTCGAGGAAGAATCGAAGCCGTTCGTGCTCGCCATGACCGCTGCGGGGCAGAGCGCGCTCAATGTGCGCGGCCTCGACACCGTGATCATCGACGACACCCGCTTCTCGAATCTCGTGGAGCGCGGCCGCAACGTACTCACCAAACTGCACCTCGGCGCGAACGAGATCTTGCAGATGGCGGGACGGGTACACGGCCGTGTCGAGCGAGGGCGGGTGTTCATCCTCAGCGACCGCGATCTCGATTTCAAATCGCTCCGCGCGACGGCGCCGGAGTTCCAGCTCGCCGGTGACTCCGAGCGCGTCGCGCTCACCTGCGCCGCGCTCGGCGTGCGCGCGGATGCGCTCGAGCTCCCCGTGCCACTCGACACGCAGAGCTATCGCCAGTCGCTCAGCTTCCTCGAGTCGCGCGGCATCGTCCGCGATGGGCGGCTCAGCGACTACGGGCGTAAGGTCGAGGCGATGCCGGTCGATCGTCCGTGGGCCGAGTTGCTTGTGCACTGCGACGACGATCTGCTCCCGTATGTGGCGGTGATGGCATGCATCGAGTCGTTGCATCGGATGACGCGCGAGGAGCGCGATCTGGAAGGGCTCATGGTGCGCGGGAGTGACCATCTCACCGCATACGCGCTCTATGCGGATGCGTACAACCGTGCTGGTTCGGTCAGCGAAGTGTACGGGTTGCCGCGACACCTCTTCGACGAAGAGCGGATCACGCGCTGGTCGGAGCGGCGTGGTGTGCTGGTGAAGGCGATCGAGGATGGTGCGCTGGGGATGGCGAGCGTCTATCGCGCGGTGGGGTACGCGCTGCCGAGCGTGATGCCGCGCGTAACCGGCGAGATCGACCGGGCGTGGAAGGCGCTGCTCGCGCAGGTGATGCCCTTCGATCTGGTGTTGGATGAGCGGACGGTGACCGGTGACGAAGCCCGCGTCTCGAAGACGAGCGTGTGCGGCTCGTGGGGGGCGGTGGCGGGGAGTCTCCGCTACTTCTCCGACAAGTTCGGGGTGGCGCGCGCCGCGATCGAGGGGACGCAGCTCTCGCCGGATTTGATCCGGCAGTACTCGGTGGAGCACGCGCCGACGCTCGTGTTCGACCCGCAGCATCGCTACGCGCCGCTCGCGTTGGAGCGCCGTCGCACCTACTTCGGGTTCGAGCTCGAGCATGAGCGCGAGCCACTGCGTGACATTCCGCCGGAACGAGCGGACGAAGCGCGCCGGGTGCTGGCTACCGCGCTCGCGCGTGGAGAGGTGCGCCATCCCGGGGTGATGCGCAACGCGCAGCTCATCAACGAGGTGCGTGAGGTGTGGCGGCGCAGCGGCGGCGCCACGCCGCGCCTCTCGCAAGAGGAACTCGTCACCTGGTACGAGCGCTCACTCGCGGGCGTCGGGAGTTATCAGGCCTTCCTCGCCGCGCCGGTGCGGTTCGATGCCGACGCGTTCGTCCCGCGCGAGGAGCGGCAGCGCTTTCTCGCGTTGCCTGGCGCGGTGGAACTCCGGGATCGCAGTTGTCAGCTCTGGTATGAGGTGGAGGAGACGCCGGCGGGACCGCGTGGGGTGGCTCGAATCGTCGTCCCCGAGAAGATCGCGCGCACGCTCGTGGCTGAGGAGCTGCCGCCGTTCGATCGCCCGTTCCGATTCACGGTGACGCGCGGCGCGCGTGGGGCGGTGAAGGCGGACTCGCTCGAGGAGTTGCAGGAGCGACTCGACGCACCGTGGAGCGAGGACGAGCGCGGGCGCGGGGCGCGGGAGACGCGTGGCCGGCAGGACGGGCGCGGGCGTCGCGATGATCGTCCGCGTGGGGGCGGTGGACGCGATGATCGGCCGCGCGGCGGTCACGGTGGGCCACGCGATGACCGACGGGGCGGGAAGGGTGGCTTCCGACCCGGCTCACCCTCCGGACGCGGAAAGAGACGCGGGAAGTAGAGCGCCTTGCTCGCGCCGCGATGGCGCGGGATGTTCTGCGTATGACGATCCCCTCGATCTCTCGCCGCGACGCGCTCCGGGTGGGGGCGAGCTGCGCCGCGCATCTCGCCCTCGCGTCGTTCGTGATGCCGCGACCTGCACGCGCGGCGTGGGCCCACCGACCGATCGGACGAGTCGTGGCGCGGGCGCCCTTCGGGACGCTCGAGCGTGTGGCCGACGGCGTCTGGGCGCTCATCTCGGACCCGTTCGGAGGCGACCGCACGACGCTATCGAATGGGGGACTGATCGCCGGGAAGGCCGGCGTCGTCGCCATCGAGGGCTTCAATACTCCCGCCGGTGCGAGTTGGCTCGCTCAGCAGTCCCTTGCACTCACAGGGCGGTGGCCGACGCACGTGGTGCTCACGCACTATCACGCCGATCACGCGAATGGCGTCGCGGGCTATCGCACCGACGGTCATGCCGTGTCCACCCGGGCGACCGAGGTCACCCGCGACCAGGTGCTCACCCGGAACGCAGCGGATGCGGACCGGCGCGCGGCGCTCTCCGACGCGGTGCTCCTCCGCCCTGAGGCCACCGACGCGATCGACCTCGGCGACCGCCGCGTGCGCTGCGTCGCGCGCCGCGGCCACACCGCGAGCGATGTGACCGTGGAGCTCGATGATCCCAGCGTGGTGTTCTGCGGCGATCTCGTCTGGAACGGGCTCGTGCCGAACTACGTCGATGCGATCCCGTCGGCGCTGCGCCATTCGGTGCGCGCGCTCATGGTGCCGGGGCGCCGCGCCTTTGTGCCTGGACACGGTGCGATGGCCGATCGCGCGGCGCTCGTGCGCTATGCCGCGCTCCTCGACGCGATCGAAGCGGGTGCGCGTGCGGCGCGCGACGCCGGCACCCCGCCAGAGGAAGCCGGTGCGCGCTTCACGCTCCCCGAATCACTCGACAAATGGACGCTCTTCAGCCCGACCTATTTCACGCGCGCCTTCAGCGCCTGGAACCGGGAATGGGACGCTCCGAGCACCCGAAATCGGTCACCGTAGCAGTACAACAAACCTGTACCCAAAGTCCGAAATAGGACTCGGGGATCGCTGGACGCTGTAAGGGAAACTTGTACCCGTATTTCCTGTATTTCCTATAACCTGTTGTTCCTAAACACTTTACAAGTGTTCTTTTTTTCGGACCGGACTTTTCTTTTCTTTTGCCTTGACGTTTGGACTTGGGAGTCGTACCATCAACTCCATGTCCAATCGTCGCGCGTCCATCCTTGATGCTGCCGCAGAGCTGATCGCCGAGAAGGGGTACGCCCAGACCTCCGTCGACGACATCATCAAGAAGGCCGATCTCAGTGGGAAGAGTCACTTCTACCACTACTTCAAGTCGAAGGAAGAGCTCGGATATCAGGTGCTCACGCGGCAGTTCGATCTCCTCGCGGAGCGCGGGCTCGCGATCCTGCGGGAGCCGACGCTGGCGCCGCTCGAGCGCTTGAACCTCTTCATCGATTCAGTCGTGGCGCTTCAGGCCGAGCGTGGCCTGAAGGGGGGCTCGCCGTTTGGGATCCTCGCCACGGAGATGGCGGAGCAGGACGAAGGGTTCCGCGTGCGGATCGCGCAGGTCTTTCGCGGCTGGTCGCGCGAGATCGAGGGGTTGCTCGCGCAGGTGCGGCCGCAGTTCGGGGACGATGTGTCGCCGCAGCGCTTGGCCCGCTTCGTGATCGCGACGCTCGAGGGTGCGACCGTCATGGCACGCATGAAGCGCGACGTCGGGATCATGCATGGCATCGCGGTCGACCTGAAGCGCTTCGTCGCCAGCCATCTGCGCCAGCCGACGGGGAGCTTCTAAGATGCTGAGCGATGCTGCCGTGCAACGCCGCGCCAAGTTTGACGCCGAGGCGATGGCGCAGATGGATGCGCTCCACGCCTTCGCGATGAAGCTCACTCGCGCCAAGGACGATGCCGAGGATCTCGTCTCCGAGACCATGCTCCGCGCGATCCAGCGCTGGGAGCAGTACCGGCTCGGCACCAACATGCGGGCCTGGCTGTTCACCATCCTCTATCACGCGTTCGTCTCCAAGAAGCGCCGGATCGATGCGCGCGAGGTGCAGCCGATCGAGGACGAGGATGGGTGGAGCGGCCCCGAGCCGACCGCCGACGAGGATCCCGAGGGCACCTTCTTCGACTCGTTCCTCGATGAAGAGATCGTCGAAGCCATCCAAGCGCTCCCGCCGGAGTATCGCGATGCGGTCGTGATGAGCGATCTGCACGAGATGCGCTATTCGGAGATCGCCGAGCACATGGGTGTGCCCGAGGGGACGGTGAAGTCGCGCCTCTTCCGTGGGCGGCGCTTGCTGCAGGCCAAGCTGCGCGGCTACGCCGAGGAGATGGGCTACATCAAGGCGGTCGTGGACAAGGAACTGGAGTTACTCGCCGCGGCCGGGTGATACACCCACGTGCGGTGACGGGGCGGCGCGCGACGTTCGACGTCAGCGCGCCGTTTTCCGTTTCTTACGGTGGCGCGTGGCCTTGGCGCGGTTCCCGCAGGTGCGCATGTCGCACCAGCGGCGACGGCCGTTCCGGCTCGCATCGAAGAACACGCGGGCGCAGGTCGCGCTCGCGCAGCGCCGCACTCGCGCGAGCTCCCCACTGACGAGCGTGTCCGCCGCCGAATCGACGATCGGCACGATGAGCTGTGCGAAGGCGTCGCCGCTCGGGATGAAGCTGCGCACGAGCGTGCCATCGTCGCGCGGTTCGATCCGTCGCGCGCCCACCGCACGACTGAGCACCCGATTGATCTCGGTCAGTGCTGGTGTGGCGTCGCGCAGCCCGCGCTCGGCCAGGACGCGCAACGCGGCCCGCACGCGGCGGGCATCATGCAACGCCGCCGTCGCGCCGGCGGGCTGCTGCGCCGCGCGGCGCTGCATCGAGTCCACGCGCTCCGGATCGAGCACCTGCGCCGCGCCGAACCAGGCGAGCAACGCCTCGAACGAGTCGAGCGCATCGACGCGACCGGCCTTGGTATCGTGGTCGGTGTTGACGAAGTCGAGCCAGAGTCGCTGGCCGATGAATGCGAAGCGCGGCACAGCGCAACGATACCGGGTCCCCGGTGGTGCGAACAGCCCCGCCTCCGCGTTATGCTCCCGTATGGCTGCGCTCCTCCTTCTCCGCGACGTCGTGCGCGTCGCGATCGGCTCGCAGAATCCGGTGAAGGGCGCGGCGACCCGTGCGGTCCTCGCGCCGCACGTGCCGCGGGCGACCTTCGAGGCGATCGCGGTCGCGAGTGATGTCCCCGACCAGCCGGTGGGTGACGACGAGACGATCCGCGGTGCACGCACACGTGCTGAGCGCGCCCGCGTCGCGGTCGACGCCGACCTCGGCGTGGGCCTAGAGGGAGGGGTGGTGCGCCTCGCCACCGGCGGGCTCCGCAGTTGTGCCTGGTGCGTGATCGTCGCCCGCGACGGGCGCGAGGGGGTCGGTGGATCGCTCGCGATGCCGCTGCCGGCGCGGGTGGCTGTGCTCATCGACGGCGGGATGGAGCTCGGGCACGCGATGGACGCGGTCGCATCGGCGACGAACAGCAAGCACGGCGCGGGCGCGGTCGGGATTCTCACCGCCGGCCTGATCGATCGACAGTCCGCGTACGAGACGCTCGTCACCTATGCGCTGGCGCCCTTTCTGACTCCGGAGTTCTGGTGACCCCCTATCTGCACCGCGATCGCGTCCGCTGGAGTGACTGCGACCCCCTCGGCATCATCTACTACGGCGCGTGGGTGCGCTTCTTCGAAGGGGCGGAGCACGACCTCTTTCGAGAAGCCGGGCTCCCCTTCGAGCGCTTCCGCGTCCAAGAAGGGATCTGGCTCCCGCGCAAACACTTCGAGGTCGAATTCCACGCGCCCGCGAAGATGGATGAGTTGATCGAGATCCGCGCGTCGATCGCGCGCATCGGGACCACCTCGCTGACGATGCGCTTCGAGGGCTACGGCGTGGAGAACGGCGAGCACAAGGCGACGGGGCTGCTGACGGTCGTCTGTGTCGCGAAGGAGGGATTGGTGAAGTTCCCGATCCCCGATTGGGTGCGCGAGGCGCTCGCGCCCTACACCGACGCCACGCCCTAGCTCTTCTGCGGGAGTCCGCCGCTCGCGCGGATCCGCCGCGCGAGTCGCTGCAGGCCATCGTACGCCGCGTACTTGAACGCATCCGAGAGCGTCGGATAGTTGAAGACGGATTGGATGAAGTAGTCGAGCGTGCCGCCGAGCGCGATCACCGCGCTGGGGAGATGGATCAGCTCGCAGGCATTCTCGCCGAGCACCGCGGCGCCGAGGAGCCGTTGATCGTCGCGGCGGAAGAGGAGCTTCACGATCCCTTCCGTGTCGCCCACGATCTGGCCGCGGGGGTTCAGGCGGTAGCTCGAGCGCCCGATCTCGTAGTCGATCTGTTGCGCCCGGAGCTGTTCCTCGGTCGCGCCGACCATCGCGAGTTCCGGGATCGTCCAGACGCCGTAGGGGAGCACACTCGACACCTGCTCCTTGTACTTGAACCCGAAGGCGTGGCACACGGCGACCCGTGCCTGCTCCATCGCCGTCGACGCGAGCGCCGGGTATCCGACGACATCGCCGGCCGCGATGATGTGCGGCACGCGCGTGCGGAACTGCGCGTCGACCTCCACGAAGCCGCGCGCATTCACCGCGACCCCCGCGGTCTCCAGGCCGAGATCAACGGTGCTCCCCACTCGGCCGATCGAATAGAGCACCGCATCGGCGTACACTGTGGCGTCGTCCGTCAGGGTCACCGCGGCGACACCGTCCGCCACGGTGATCTCCCGGAGCTCTCGCTCCGCGAGGACGGTGATCCCGAGGCGACGGGTGAGCGCGTCGCGCAGCGCCCCGGAGAGATCGACGTCGAACTGCTGCAGGAGCTGGGCGCGTGCGTTCACGATGGTCACCTTCACGCCGAGCGCCGCGAACATCGCGGCGTACTCACAGCCGATCACGCCGCCCCCCACCACGACCAGGCGCCGCGGGATCGCGGGGAGTCCGAGGAGGCCGTCGCTGTCGACCACGACGCGGTCGTCGAAGGGGATCGACGCGGGGCGCAGCGGGTGGGATCCGGTCGCGAGCAAGATGATCTCGGCGGTGATCCGCCGCGCGGGCTCCTTGAAGCGCGTGACCTCCACGGTGTGGGCGTCGACGAAGCGCGCCTGCCCCTGGATCGTGGTGATCCCGTGGCGCGTGATGTTCTCCTCGATCAGCGCCCACTGGGACTCGACGACCGCCCGCTCGCGGTACATGAAGTCCCCGATCGTCAGGTCGTGCTTCACGGAGACGTCGATCCCGTAGAGTCCCCGTTGGCGAAGTCCTGAGAAATAGAGCGCGGTCTCGCGGAGTGTCTTCGAGGGAACGGTGCCGCTGTTGATCGCGGCGCCGCCGGGCTTGGGCGCCCGCTCGATGATCGCGACTCGCTTCCCGAAGTAGGCGGCCTGCGCCGCGCCCTTCTCCCCCGCCGGGCCCGCGCCGATGACGAGGAGGTCGTAGTGGTCGCTCATGCCCTCTACGGTATGCCGCGCCGCGCTGTTCAGCCACCCACCGCCGTGAGGGCGGCTAGATTTCCCTCCACGATGGCACCCGACGGCGCGACCTACTTCCGCAAGGGCTTCGGACTCAAGGCCGAGGTCGAGACCACGCTCTCCTCCGACTACAACGGTCGGCTCGTCGATCTCTTGCGTGAACGTGACTACACGTTGAGCGCCGGCGACACGACAATCCGCCTCGCGAAGGAGTTCGGCTTCTGCTACGGCGTCGAACGGGCGGTGGAGTACGCCTATCAGACGCGGCACAAGTTCCCGGACCGTCGCGTCTTCTTGGTGGGCGAGATCATCCACAATCCGCACGTCAACGCGCGGCTGGTGCAGATGGGGATCGAGATCCTCCATCCGACCGAGGCTGGCTTCGACTATTCGGTCGTCCGCCCCGAGGACGTGGTGATCCTCCCCGCCTTCGGCGTCACCATCCAGGACTTCGAGACGCTGCGCACGATCGGCTGCGTGATGGTGGACACGACCTGCGGGTCCGTGCTCAACGTCTGGAAGCGCGTCGATGTGTACGCGCGCGACGGTTTCACGGCGCTGATCCACGGCAAGTACTATCACGAAGAGACACGGGCGACCGCCTCGCAGGTGGAGAAGCACGCAGGCGGCACCTACCTCATCGTCCGAGACATGGCCGAGGCCGAGCGGGTGATGGCGTACATCGAGGACGGTGGCGATCGCGACGCGTTCCTGGCGCACTTCCGGGAGAAGGCAAGCCCGCACTTCGATCCTGACGTGCATCTGGCGCGCATCGGGGTTGCGAACCAGACCACCATGCTCGCCCGCGAGTCGCTCGCGATCGGCGATCGCGTGGGCGTGGCGATGGAGCGCCGCTATGGTGCCGAACACCGCACCGAGCACTTCCGCACCTTCGACACGATCTGCTCCGCGACGCAGGATCGTCAGGATGCCGTGAACGCGCTCCTGCTCGAGCCGCTCGATGTCATGCTGGTCATCGGCGGCTACAACTCGAGCAACACGATCTCACTCGCCGCGCTCTGCGCCGAACGGGTGCGCACCTACCACGTCGAGGACGCGGAGGGAATCGTTCCCGAGACCGGCGTGATCCGGCATCGCGATGCGGTGACGCACGACGAGGTCGAGTCGGCGTCGTGGTTGCCGCAGGCGGGCGCGCTGCGGATCGGACTCACCGCGGGTGCGAGCACGCCGAATAACAAGATCGGCGAAGCCGTGGCGCGGATCTTCCGCGCCCGCGGGATCGACCCCGCGACGGTGGTGTGAGGCACGCCGCCCGGTGAGCGCGCTCGCCGCCGGCGCGGCGTCTGCGGCCGTGCTCGGCTCCGCCGCGATCGAAGGCGGGGGCTCGCAGGTCGAGGTCATTCCCGAAGTCGGCGCACGCGTGCGGTCGCTGCGACTCGCCGGTCGGCAGTGGCTCTGGCACGATCCGGATCGACCGGTCATCGCCGGCGAGGTCGGTGCGTCCTTCCGCGACATCGGCGAGCGTGGCGGTTGGGACGAGTGCTTTCCGAGCATCGCGCCCGGGCGCGTCCCCGAGTGGGTGAAAGGGAGCGGCGGGCGCGCGCTCGGTGATCACGGCGATTGCTGGACACAGGCGCCGTCGCTCACGCTCGCCACCGATGTCGCGGGCCATCGGGCGAGCTGTACCTGGCGCGCGCGCGAGATGGGGTGGCGTCTGACCCGGACGATCACGGCGCGTCCGGATGGTGTGGTCCGCTGCGACTACGAGGCGGAGACGCGTGGGCCCGCGAAGCTCCCGTTCGTCTGGGGGGTGCATGCGCCGCTCGAGCTCAGTGCGCGCACGGTGGTCGAGTTGCCCGAGGGAGCGCGGGTCCGCGTCATCGCGCAATCGGGGATCGACCTCGGCCCGCCGTCGACGGAGCACCGATGGCCGCTGCTCCGCGTGGGAGACAAGCTGCGCGACCTCTCTCGCCCGTGGAGCGTCGCCAAGCGATACGCGGTGACCTTGATCGTGGACCTGAGCGCGACGCGCGTCGCGGTGCGGGAGGGGCGGCATCGCCTCACCGTGCGCGGGGAGTTGGGTGGGACGAGCGTGGCGCGTGTGGTGGTCAATCGCGGTGCCCTCGCGCCGCCGAGCGCAGCGCGCGGGTGGTGGCCGTGGGCGGCCGTGCGCGCCCCGCAGTTCGTGAGTGTCACGCCGATGCTCGGTGCGCCCGAGTCACTTGCCGACGCGCTTGGCGATTGGAAGGGAGCCCAGTGGCTCGAGCCGGGGGTCCCTCGGCGCTGGTGGACGGAGTGGAGCGGAGAGGAACGCGATGACATGGCTGAGTGATCCGAGTGCGTGGGTCGGTCTGCTGACCCTCACCGCGCTCGAGCTCGTGCTCGGGATCGACAACATCATCTTTATCGCGATCCTGGCGGGGAAGCTGCCGAAAGCCGATCAGGCGCGCGCCCGGCGACTCGGGCTGGGAATGGCGTTGTTCACCCGCGTCGCCTTCCTGCTCTCGATCGCGTGGATTATGCGCTTGACCACGCCACTCTTCAGTATGATGGGGCACGCGTTCGGCGGGCGCGACCTGATCCTGATCGTCGGCGGGCTCTTCTTGATCGCGAAGGCGACCTTTGAGATCCACTCGAAGTTGGAAGGGGTGGAGCATGACGACGCGGCGGAGCGCACGGCGCGCTCGGTGGCGGCGGTGGTCGCGCAGATCATGGTGGTCGACATCGTCTTCTCGATCGACTCGGTGATCACCGCGGTGGGGATGGTGCCACACGTCGAGGTGATGGTCGCCGCGAACATCATCGCGGTGATGGTCATGCTGTGGGCCGCGACGCCCATCAGCGACTTCGTCGACGCGCACCCCACGGTGAAAGTGCTCGCCCTCGCCTTCCTCGTGATGATCGGCGGCAATCTCTTCATCGAGGGCTTCGGCTACCACATCCCGAAGGGGTACACCTACTTCGCGATGGCTTTCTCCGTCGGCGTCGAGATGCTCAACCTCACCCTGCGGGCGCGTGGCCGCGCGGTCCGTCTGCATCGGAGCGCACCGGAGTGAGTGCGGCGCTCCGCGCCTTGCTCGCGCACGGGATCGACTACGCTGGGCTTTTTCCGCCCACCGCCTGGACGATGTCGCAGGCGGTTGAGGCGTACGCGGGGTATCGCGCGGGACCGCAGGCGTGGGCGCTCGGGCGCTTCGTGACACCCGTCGCGCGATTGCCGGAGTTTCTGGAAGCACGGAGCGCCTTTCCGAGCGCCGCGTGGCCGCTCGCCGTCCTGCCGGGACCGGCGATCGAGTCAGACTACGCGGCGGTCGAAGCGTTCGACGCCGTCCACGGCGCATTCGCGCAGGTGACGGCGTTCGAGGCCCGCGCCCAGACGGTCGAGGAGATCACACGCGTGGCTGCCGCCTTCGGCGCTCGGCGCGCGCTCTTCATCGAGCTCCCGGTGGTGCACGATCCGTCGGCGCTCATCGCGGCGGTGGGCGCGGCGGGGGCCTCGGCGAAGATCCGGACCGGCGGCGTGACGCCCGAGGCGATCCCGAGCGCAGCGCAGGTCGCACGGTTCCTCGCGGTGTGTGCGGCGGCGGGCGTCGCGTGCAAGGCGACGGCGGGGCTCCATCATCCGGTGCGCGGTGAGTACGCGCTCACCTATGCCACGGACGCGCCTCGCGGGACCCTCTTCGGCTTCACGAACGTGCTCGCGGCGGCTATCGCCGCGCGGGCGGGTACGCCCGAAGCCGAACTCGTCGCCCTCCTCGAGGAACGCGACCCTCGGGCCTGGCAGTGGAGCGATGACGGCCTCCGCTGGCGTGATCATCACTGGACGACGGCCGCGATCACCGCCGCGCGCACGGGCTTCATCGGCGCCTTCGGCAGCTGCTCCTTCCTCGAACCCTTCGACGATCTCTCGCAGATCGGGTGGCACTAATGCGCGACGCGACCCATGATCCTGCGCTCCGCTCTTGGGTGGAGAGCGCGAATGCGCCGCTCCATGACTTTCCCATCCAGAACCTCCCCTTCGGCGTCTTCCGCCACGACTTCGAGGAGCGCCCGCGCGTCGGGATCCGGATCGGCGACGCAGTCCTCGACCTCAGGGTCGCCGTGCAGCAGGGATGGTTCGACGGCGTGAATCCCGCCGTGCGCGACGCGCTCAGCGCCTGGTCGTTGAACGCCTTGATGGCGCTCGGGCGCACCGAGCTCCGCCGCGTGCGCGAGATCGCCCAGGCGATGCTCCGGGTGGACGGGGTCGCCGCCGCGCGGGCGCGGGACGCGGAGGGGCTCGTGGTACCGATCACGCGCGTGGGGATGTGTCTCCCGGCCGAGATCGGCGACTACACCGACTTCTACGCATCGGTGCATCACGCCACGAACATCGGGCGGATGCTCCGGCCGGACAACCCACTGCTGCCGAACTACAAGTGGATCCCGATCGGCTATCACGGACGCGCGTCGACGCTCGTCGTCTCTGAGACCCCGGTGCGTCGTCCACACGGACAGATGCGTCCGGACCCGAACGCCGCGCCGCAGTACGGGCCCACACGTTCGCTCGACTACGAACTGGAGCTCGGCGCCTTCATCGGGCGCGGCACCACCATCGGGGACCGTCTCTCGCTCGCGCGCGCGGAAGAGTCGATCTTCGGGCTCTGTCTGTTGAACGATTGGAGTGCGCGCGATGTGCAGGGGTGGGAGTACCAACCCTTGGGCCCGTTCCTCGCGAAGAACTTCGCGACCTCGCTCTCACCGTGGGTGGTGACTCTCGATGCGCTGGCGCCGTTCCGCGTGGAACGCGAGCCGCGTGCGGCCGACGACCCCGCGCCGCTGCCGTATCTGGAGGACGCCGGCGATGCCGCGCAGGGCGGCTTCGCGATCACGGTCGAGGCGTGGCTCGAGTCCGCCGCGATGCGCGCCGCCGGGCACGCGCCCGTACGGCTCTCGCAGGGGTCGTTCGCCAAGATGTACTGGACCTTCGCCCAGATGCTGACGCATCACGCGAGCAACGGGTGCGCGATGCAGCCGGGCGATCTGCTCGGGAGCGGCACGATCTCGGGGCCGACGCGCGACGAGCGCGGGTGTCTGATGGAGCTGAGTTGGCGTGGCGCGGAGCCGATCACACTCCCCACGGGAGAGACGCGGAGCTTCCTCGCGGACGGTGACACGGTCATCCTGCGCGCGTTCTGTGAACGGGAGGGAGCGGCGCGGATCGGATTCGGCGAATGCCGAGGGACGGTCGTCGCCGCCGAGTGAACCGGCCTTCGGGTCACGCAGCGGGAGGCAGCACATGTGGGAGCATCTGATGCTGGGCGCGGACATCACTCTCGTGGAGAAGGTGGTCCGTACCGTCGCGGTGTACCTCGCGCTCGTGGTGGGACTGCGCGTGTTCGGGAAGCGTGAGCTCGGACAGCTGAATCCGTTCGATTTGGTGGTCCTGTTGCTGCTGTCGAACACCCTGCAGAACGCGGTGATCGGCGCCGACGACTCGCTGGAAGGGGGGCTGTTCGGCGCGCTGGTGCTATTGGTGATGAACGCGATCGTGGTCCGTCTGGCCTATCGCTATCCCCGAATCGGCCGCCTGCTGGAGGGGCGCAGTGAACTCCTCGTGCGTGACGGGCAGATCGTGCATGCCGCACTCGTGCACAACCGGATCACGCTCGCGGAGCTCGAGGCGGCGGCACGCCGCGAGGGGTTCGATGCCCTTCATGAGGTCGAGAGCGCACGCCTCGAGGTCAGTGGTGCGGTGAGTTTCGTGCGGCGGGTGCCCGATGCCGACGCGCAGCGCCATGCCGAGCTGGTGGCGCGCCTCGACGACTTGTCGCATCGTATCTCGCGCTTGGCACCTCCCCGCTGACTTCCTGCACCGAGCTTCCTGCATGTCCCGATCGATCATCGCCGCGTTCTGCCTCACCTTTCCTGTGCTGCTCGCGGCGCAGGATGGCACCGAGATCTACGTCTCGACGGTCCGCGGTGCCGCCGGATCGCCTCGCCTCGGCGCACCGCAGCGGATGACGCGGCGGCCGGGCTACGATAACCAGCCGGGCTTCACCTCCGACGGCGGGTCATTGCTGTACACCTCACAGGTGAACGGCCAGACCGACATCTACATGCTCCCCTCGGTCGGCGCGCGAAAGCCGACGCGGCTCACGGAGACGCCGGAGAGCGAGTACTCGCCGACGCCGATGGCGGACGGGATGAACTACTCGGCGGTCCGTGTGGAAGCGGACTCGACGCAGCGACTGTGGATCTTCCGCGTGGATGGTGGCAAGCGCCCCTGGGTCACGCTTCCCACGATCAAGCCGGTCGGCTATCACGTCTGGATCAACTCCACGCGGCTGGCACTGTTCATCCTCGGCTCGCCCAACACGCTGCAGTTCGCGGACACGCGTCGTGCGGAGACCGATACCGTCGCCACGAACATCGGGCGCGCACTCCAGCGCATCCCCGCGCGCGATGAGATCAGCTTCGTGCAACTCGGTGGTGACACGAATTGGATCAGCGCGGCAGACACCCGTAGCCGGAGCATCCGCCGGATCGCCCCGACGCCGCCGGGGTCAGACTACCACGCATGGCTCCCGACCGGGCAGTTGATCGCGAGCAGTGGGAGTCAGCTCCTCGTCTGGCGCGAGGGACAGTGGGAGACGTTGGTGGATTTCAAGCAGAACGGGATCCGCGGTATCTCGCGCCTCGCGGTCTCTCCGCGAGGGGACCGGATCGCCTTCGTCGCGAGTGAGGCGCCGCCGTCGGCCCCGCCGCGTCGCAAGGGACGGTGACCTTCCACGACCACTTCTCGGCACGCGCGGCCGACTACGCCCAGTACCGGCCCTCGTATCCCGCGGCGCTCTTCCACTATCTCGCGGCGGTGGCACCCGCGACGCGCCTCGCGTGGGACGCGGGCACCGGGAACGGACAGGCGGCCACCGCGCTCGCGGACCGCTTCGCTGAGGTCGTGGGGACGGATCCCAGTGCCGAGCAGTTGAAGCACGCGACCCGGCACCCGCGCGTCCGCTACGCGGTCTCCGCGGGTGCGCCAGAGCTCGCCGAACGATCGGTGGATCTGATCACGGTCGCACAAGCGCTGCACTGGTTCGATCTCGATGCGTTCCTCGCGGAGGCGAAGCGTGTCGCTGCGCCTCGGGCCGTCCTCGCGGTGTGGGGGTACACCCTCTGTCGCATCGAACCGCGCGTGGACGAGCTGCTCGACTACTTCTATCGCGTGGTGACGGCACCGTACTGGGCCCCCGAGCGCCGCATCGTGGACGAGGGCTTTCGTTCGGTCGCCCTTCCGATCGATGAGCTCGCGCCGCCGCAGTTCGAGATGCGCGTTGAATGGACGCTCTCACAGCTGATCGGCTACCTCTCGACCTGGTCGGCGGTCCGCGCGATGGAGCGTGCGCGAGGCCCGGAGCCGATGGACGCGATGCGCGTCGCGTTGGCCGAGCGCTGGGGCACGCCCGGGGTGGGAAAGCGCGTGTTCTTCCCCCTCGCGCTCCGCTGCGGCGAACTCCGCGGCTAGCGCCCGCTTGTGGCGTGGGGGCGCGCCGGTGATAGTTCGAGTCTCCCCACACGACACCGATGCCCAAGCCCGCTGCCGAACGCCACGACCCGCTCCGCGAGACTGCCGACGCGCTCTGCCGCGGGAGCGAGGAGTGCTGCCACCAGCATGAGCGCCTCGCGCACATTCTCTCGGTCGCGTGCAGCGATGAGGAACTCGCGGGTGTCGCGGCGGTGTCGGACATGTGCGACGCGATCCTCGTGAAGCAAATCGCCGCGTATGAGCAAGCGGCGTCGGGCGGCCGCGGCAAGGCACCGGAAGCGTGGTGGCATGCGGCGAACACCCTCTGGCACACGGCGCGCGAGTATCACCGCCGTCACGAGCAGTGCAACCAGACGTCGACGCGACTCGCCCGTCACAGCGCCGCGAAGCTCGGCGAGCTCACGATGGAATTCGAACTCGAAGCGTCGGCGGTGCTCGGACTTCGCCACGCGGTCGGCGGCTACACCAAAGCCTGTAGCTGAACGGCGTGACCGCCGCTCGACGGGTCAGCCGTCGAGCGCGGTCGGTGGGGCGAGGGTGCCCTGTTCGATGGCGCGGGTCACGAGCGCGTCGAGCCGCGCATCCTGATTGCGCTCCAGCGCGCGCACGGCGCGCCGCGCACGGCGCATCGCCGCCGGCACGAAGATCCGCACACAATCGAGGTCCCACGCGGCCTTCGTCTCATCGCCGCCGGCCTTGGTGAGCGCCGCGGACGCCCGCGCGAGCGCGGCGGTCGCGAGGAAGATGTCGATCGCCGCGTTCGCCATCCGTTCCTGCAGGTACTGTCGCTCGATGATGTCCTTGCCGTGGGCGACGAGCACCGACTCGACGGCGAGGGCGAGATCGTGGATCGCGTTCTCGACCAGATCCCCTTCCTCGTTCAGCACGGGGTGGAGTCGCGTGAACTTCGGCTTCACCACCTGCTTCTTCGCGCGCCCGACGAGGTACGACCCGATCACGCCGATCGACGCGAGCGGGGTCTTGAAGGCCTTGCCGAGCGCTTTCAGCTGCTCGCCGGGCTGTTGCAGCCCGGAGAGTGCGATCAGCGCGCGGAGGATCTCATTCGTCCCTTCGAAGATCAGGTTGATGCGCGAGTCGCGCACCGACTGCTCGTAGGGGTACTCCTTCGAATAGCCGATCCCGCCGGCGATCTGCAGCGCATCGTTCGAGGCGTGGAACGCCAGCTCCGACGCGAAGATCTTGCACGCGGCCGTCTCGAGCGAATAGTCGATCCCGCCGCGGTCCACCATCCCACTCGTCGCCATCCACGCCGCGTCGGCGGCGTAGCAGTCGGCCGCGGCAGTCGCGAACTTCCGACGCAGGATCTCGAACGCGACGATCGGGCGCCCGAACTGCTCGCGCTGCTTCGCATAGGCGAGCGCTTCGTCGAGGATGCGCCGCGTGCCGCGCGCGGAACCGGAGGCGAGGCCAAGGCGACCCGAGTTGAGGATCTCCAGCGCGATCTTGAAGCCTTGGCCGACGTCGCCGAGGCGATCCTCGACCGGCACGCGGACGTTCTCGAACGTGACTGTACGTGTATCGCTCGCCTTGATCCCCATCTTCGCTTCGAGCGCACCAAGCGAGACACCGGCCGCCTTGGCATCGACGATGAACGCGGTGACTCGCTGCTTCAGCTTGCCGTCGATCTCGATCGCGACCTTCGCGAACACGGTGAACACGCCCGCGAACCCGGCGTTCGAGATCCAGATCTTCGTCCCGTTCAGGATGTAGTGCGAACCATCGGCGCTGAGCACGGCGTTCGACCGCATCGCCTGTGCGTCGGAGCCGGAGCCTGGCTCCGTCAGGCAGAACGCGGCGATCAACTCGCCGGTCGCGCAGCGAGTGAGCCACTTCTGCTTCTGCGCTTCGGTGCCGAAGAGGGTGATCCCCTTGCAGCCGATCGATTGATGCGCCCCGAAGTACACCGCGAGCGCAGGGTCGGTCGCGCCGATCTCACCGAACACGCGGTTGAACTGCATCGCGGTCGCGCCGAAGCCGCCGTACGCCTCGGGGATGTTGAGCCCCATCAGCCCGAGCTCGGCCATCCCGGCGCGGACGGCGTCGGTGAAGCGTTCGTCGTGGTCGTGCTTGCGTGCGTCCACGTGCTCGCTTGCCCACGCCCGGAACGCGTCAAGGATCGCTGTGAGCGATTCTTGCTCCTCGGCCGTCGGTTCCGGGAACGGGAAGAGGAACTCCTCACGCAGCTCGCCGAGGAACACCCCCTTGGTGAAGGAGGGCTGGTGTTCGGGATCGGCGAGATGCGGCGTGTGAGCGGACATCGATGTCACTCGGAAGGATGGGCCTCGCGGTACGCACGCCAGCCACCGGCCATGGAGGCGACGTTGGTGTACCCCATCTGCTGCAGGGCATCACCGGCTAGGAGTGAACGATACCCACCGCCGCAGTAGAGCACGATGGGGGTGTCCTTGGCCGGGATCGCCCCTTCGATGTCGCGCTCGATCACCCCTTTCCCGAGGTGGATCGCGCCGGGGATGTGGCCGGCGTCCCATTCACGGTCCTCGCGCACGTCCACGAGCACCGGCGGAGCGCTGGCCCGCATCGCCGCTTCGGTCTCCGCGAGGGAGAGTTCCCGCACGCGGGCGCGCGCGGCGTCGACGATGGCGAGGAAGCCGGGTGCGTGCTGCATCAGGGGGCGGGCCGGTTGTTCCCACCCGGGTTCACCCCAGGGCGGGGAAAGCCGCGGTGGCAGGTGCCACAGTTCACGAAGGCGCGTTGGCTCTGGATCCCCTTGATCGAGGGGAGCACCTGCGTGTTGATCATCGCGGTCATGTCCATCATGCCGCGCGCCACGTTCTTGGCCGCCTTGTCGTCGCTGTCGTACGCCTTCACGTCGTGACAGTGCTCGCAGGAGACGCCGAGGGAGCGGGAGTACCCACCGGCCATGATGCCGACGAGACGACCGGCGGTTTGCCCCTTCATCTTCTGGATGTTCTTGAACACGCTTTCCGCCGGCATCTGCTCCTTCCCGGCGATCGAGGCGCGGAGGAGCGCGACGAGCGAGTCACGCCGCGGGGCGGCGGTGTCGGTTGCCGCCGCGAGCGGGCCTCCCGGCGGCCAGGGGGGCGGCCCGCCGCCGGGGCCCTGGGCCG